>JANOPS010000616.1:0-2699 GCA_031421995.1 Gemmatimonadaceae bacterium | reverse complement strand
GCTCGGCTGTTGAAGCGACTGGCGTGTTTCCCGGCGGGAAACATGAACAGCCGAAGAGTCGCCGTGTGCGATGGGTCGCATAACTGGCCAAGTGGACGGGTGGCGGGTGTAGTCTGCCGTACGCGTTGCGCGCACTAGGATGGCCGTGCAAAATTCCAGAACAAGCCTACACACGGAGCTACACACATGGCCACCAATCTCGCACTGGACCAAGACCTGCTCGAGCGCGCCGTGCGGGTCAGCGGCGAGCTGACCAAAAAGGCGGCTGTGACCCGCGCGCTGCAGGAGTTCATTGCCCGTCGCGAACAGCGGCGCATTGCGGAACTCTTTGGCACGCTCGAGTGGGACGCTTCCTTCGACTACAAAGCCTCGCGCTCTCGTACGCCATGAGTCTGCTCGTGGATACGAGTGTCTGGTCGCTCGCCTTTCGTCGCGACGCCGATCTGCGCGTACCTGAAGTCGCAGCACTGACGCGCGCGCTCGCCGAGTCGGATCAGCTGTTCACGACGGGCCTCGTACTTCAGGAACTCTTGCAGGGTTTTACCGGCCCAAGGGCGCGCAACCAACTCATCGAACGATTCGGCGCGCTTGGGTTCTTGCAGCCTGCTCGCGATGACCACATCGACGCGGCCGACCTCCGCAACAGCTGCCGCCGACGCGGTGTGCAACTTGGCACGATCCACGCCCTTCTCGTTCACCTGTGTCGCAAGCATGACTTGGTACTGCTCAGCACGGACCATGATTTCCGCGCGGCGGCCAAGCATGTCAAGTTTCGCCTCTGGCGTGCGCAATAATCCCGAACGCCGGTTGCCTAGTGTCTCTACCGCTGCCGCCTGCTCGGCGACATCGCCCGCGTCGCGTTCGGAACTTGAGGTCGAACCGCTGGTTGGGATACCCGTCATCGCTCATGAATCCGGGTCCGAATGGAATGGCATAGTCACTCCCGGGTTTGAGCCCGATCCCGATCCCGATCGTGAGCCGGGTGCGCGTGACGTCGAACGAGGCGCCCGTGAACTCGGGCAGCCCGCTGCCGAGGTTCCCGAGCAGAGTGTAGGTCGTGCTGACGGGCGTATCGAAGGTGAGGACGAGTGTGCGCAGGCCGGGGTCGACATCCCGTGCACCTTTCGCAATAGACGCCGCAATGATGCGCGGCCGGCGCTTGTCGTACGCGTCGCGCACCCGGTCGATGCGGGGCGCGAGCCCATTGTAGAAGTCGACCAGTCGAGGGGCGAAGGCGCTGAAGGACGGATACGTGGTGCGATGCGCCTCGTAGTCGCCCAGCAGCTCCACCAACTCGTCCATCCACACGAACCCCAGCCCTCGCTGCAGTTGCGTCTCGACCCGCGCCGCCGACGCGCTCTGGTTCGTCAGCAGGTATCGAATGACGCCGGCCCGGACGACCGACTCGTTGAACATGACCTGCGCGCTGTTGTAGGCGAGACGGTTCATCTCCGCGCGAACCGCCGGGAATATCTTCTCGCCCGCCGGTTGCAGCGGCACGCGCATCGCATCGAGGACGTGATTCACGCACGAGTGATTCAGCTCATGCACGAGTGTCGGCAGGGTCTCCGGGTGCAACACGGGAAATCCCGCGGTGTCGGCGCTCGGCACCGCAAGAAATGCATAGCGCTCGTGGATCACACCATCACGGAAGTCCGCCGCGAAATTGCCACTGCTGGTCGCGAGCAATGGCGCAATGATGAGTACGCTCTGCGCGGCTTCCCCGTAAAAGTTCGTGAACCATTCGAGGTGGGCGCGTGTCTCGATCAGCCGTCGCGCGCGAGCCGTCGCCGAGTCAAACACGGGTTGCTGCATCCGAAGGAAGTCGGCGACGCGGGCCACCTGCGCGAAGTTGCGCGCCTCGGTGAGAAACGGGCGCGCTGCCGCTCCGCGCCAGGACCGGGCGAGCGTCGAGGTCGGTGCGTCGATCGGTGCGCGCTCTCCGAACGTGACCGGGTCGGTCAGCTGCGGGGCCATTGAGACCACGTCGCTCAGCATGATGCCGTACGCCGCACGGAGCCGATTGAGCTCGACGAAGACCGGGTGATTCCGATACGGCGTGAATGCCGAGTCCACCTGCCGTGTGTAGGGTTGGACGTTGCCATTACTGAAGTCCGACGCGCCCGCGATGCGGAACAGGATGCCGATGATCTCGGCGCGTTGGTCGTCGATCACACGCACACTCTGCGCCGACGCGGAGCTCGCCGCCATCGCCATCAGCATGGCCACGCACTTCATAGGGAGTCTCTCCGACCGCTTGAGGGGTTGCATTGCCAGGATGGTCCCCCGATGGCTCGACGGCCGATGGGACTTCTCGTTCACAGAATCTCTGTTCGCGGCCTGACGCGACAGCGTTCTGCTGCAGGGCCGCAAATAATTTGCGCGCGCAGCGCGCATTCCGAAATGCGCTGACTGCAGAGAGTGCTCCCATCGTCGCCGGTGCACTGGATCTGCGACCATTCGCACGGTATCCTCCACGGTCGCCGCTGTCGCCACATCCGCACCTCTTCCAACGCGTGAAACCCCGCCTGTACGCCATCGCTGCTGTATCACTGCTCGCCGTTGGCGTTGCGCTGTGGACGCCGGACAAAGATCGCGCCGACCTCGAAACCACGTACCTGCGCAGTCGGATCGACCTGATCACCGTGGCAGGCGTGCAGTTGCACGTACGCGATACCGGTCCGCGCGGAGCACCGGTG
>JANOPS010000615.1:0-4057 GCA_031421995.1 Gemmatimonadaceae bacterium | reverse complement strand
GATCAACAGCATCTGCTGTTTCTCGACCAACTTCGCCGCCGCAGACTGTACACGGATTTGAAACGCCTGCAACTCGTTGACGGACACCAATCCCAGCGTGTCACGAAAGAGGCGTTCGCGCCGGCGGAGTTGGTCGCGGGCGACCGAGTCTTCCAGCGTCGCTTGACGGACCTCAGCACGGTACTGCTCGATCTTGTTCGCGGTCTGCGTCAATTTGAACGTCCGCTGCGCTTCAAGCTGGACAATCTGCTGGGACAGCGCGTCCGCTTTGTTGAGTTTTTCGCGAATGGCCGATTCTTTCGACGACTGCTGCAGTGATGTGAGCGGCAGCACGTTCGGATTCAGGTACTCTTCCTTGATCTCCGAAATACGCACGATGCTATCGCCCTTCTTGACGTACTGCCCTTCCTTCACGAACCACGCTTCGATGCGACCATCAATGCGTGAGGGCAGTTCCTGCGGCCGATCGGACGGGTTGAGCGCGGTGATGGTGCCGTCTCCGCGAACGCTCTGTTGCCATGGCAGAAAGAGCAACACGAACAGTGTGATCAGGATGCCGAGCAGCCACCGGGACACGATGCGTCCAGTATCCGCGGCACCCAGCAGGGCAGTGGTTTCAAGCGGCAGATGCTTGAGTTCGCGCTCGATGTCGATATCTGATGAAGCCATATCGTTAAACTCCTGGCATAGACGGCGTGGTGTGCAAGAGCATCCGGCACACGGGATCGTCCCGGAGCTCGCCGAAGGTTCCTTCGCGCACCACGCGCCCTTCGTGGACCACAACGACGCGATCGAACGCCGCCAGCAACTGCGGATCGTGGGAGACCGCAATCACCGTCCACGGGCGGGCACGATCTGTTAACAGGCGGATAATGAGGTCGCGCGAGACCGCGTCCAGGTTCTGGAAGAAATCGTCAAGCACCACGAGGCGTGGGCTGCCGACGATGCCCTGTGCCACCATCAACTTGCTGGCCAAATGTGCCGGCAAGCTGCGTCCGCCGTTGGTGAGCTCGGTCTGCATGCCTTGCGGCAGTTGCTGGATGTCGTCATTCAACGCCAGGTCATCGATCGCCTGGCGAACATCGTGCGGCGTGATGTGGGCGCGGCCGACGCTGACGTTCTCCTCGACCGTTCCGTCAAACAGATCCGTCCACGACAGCATCTGGCCGATACGCGCACGGACCGCCGGCCGATCGAGATCACGCAGCGTGACGCCATCGTAGCGAATCGTGCCGTCGTAGTCGTCGATCAGGCCGCCGAGGAGTTTGAGCAACGTGGACCGTCCGGACCCATCCACTCCCATGAGCGCGACGCGTTCGCCCGAACGAATGTCAAGCGAGACCGAGGCGATCGTTGGAGTGCTCGATGACGGGTATTTGAAGCGGAGGTCTTTGGTGTGGATGGCGACGCCCACACCGGGCCGGTCGATCGGTGCAAGACCGCCCCGCGCCTCAAGTGGAAGGTCGGCCACATGCCCCGACTTGTCGACGCTGGTCAGGATGTCGTACACGGTGGCGAGGCTGGTGATGAGTTTCTCCACTCCCACGAGGACCGTTACGATGACGACTTCCGCGCCAACGAACTGACCAAGCAACAAGCGGTTCGTTTGCACCAACGTGGCACCGATGATCAGCACGGCAGCGGTAATAAAGGTCTTGAACCCGATCAGCGCGATGGTCTGCTTGACCAAGACCGCGAAGTGCTTGCGCCGATACTTGAGATAGCCCGTGACAACATCGTCCATGCGCTCAACGGGCAGCGTCGAGTCGCCCGCGTATTTGAAGGCGTGAAACGCGCGCGCGATTTCCTCGAGCCAGTGCACGGCCTTGTACTTGTACTTCGATTCGACGATGGACGTTTGCAGTCCCTCGGGGCCCGTCCAGCGAATGATCCACCACAACGCGATCGTAATGACGATGGCAAACACGGAGAACCACGGGCTGTACAATGTCAGCAACAAGAGACTGAAGATGATCGTCAAGAGCGCCGTCGGCACATCCAGCAGCAACTTCGACACCCCCTTCTGAATCGCGATCGCTTCGAAGAGGCGATTCATCTGCTCCGGAAGATTGGCTTCCAATGATGCGGAATAGCGCAAGCGCGGGATGCGAAAGGCGAACTCGAGGGCCATGCGGGCGAAGACGCGCTGCTGAATGCGCTCGACGACCTTCAAGATGCCGATTTGGAGTATGCCGGCGACAATCGTGCCGAGCACGACGAAAGAAATGAGCAGGATGACCGGTTGCAGGAACAGGCGGCCCTGGACCAACTGCACAATGCCGCCAACCGCGAGCGGGAGGATCAAGCTCAATCCGCCGGAGAGTGTGGCATAGAAGAAGACGGTGAGGATCTCCCGTCGTTCGCGCGCAAAGAGCGCGAGGGTGCGCTCGACGGGCGTACGCTCGTGCTCGTCGTCGCCCTGCGTGCGTATCCCGACCGGACTGTGCGGCGCGAAGCCTGGCGTCGCGCTGTTTGACGGGCGGAGCGCCATGGGTGCAAGCGCCATGAGTTCAGCTCCACTCCCCAAACGCGCGATGATGGCATCAGCGAGCGCGTCGCCCTTGCCGTCGATGGCCTGGTCTGAACCGCGCCTGTCGACCACCGTGGCCACCACACGACGACTGTCACTCACGGTCACGACGATCGCGATGGTGCCGTCTGCGCTGAGCAGGAGCAGGGGCAACGACTGCTCGGCAATCGCCAGTCGCAGCGTGTCGTGAGAAATCGTGCGGTCGAGGTACCCAACGTCTACCGCGCCGCCGATGGAGCGCAGTTTGACTGGCAGTGGATCGCCTTCCGAAATCTGTCGTGTCAGGGCTCTCCACCGCGCCTGGTCGACATCAAGTCCGAGGGCCGTGGTAACAAGTTGATTCACGCGCATGGCCTGAGCCGACATAGCGCAACCGGGGTAACAATGGGCGAAAGCCTCCGCGCCGCAGCGAGTGCGGGGCGCGCAGGACGAATGGAGGCGCGCCGTAGTGCGCGCACTCCGTGACCAGCGTCAGCAAAGCTTCAGCAACGCTTCAGCAACGCGTCAGCTGCGAACCGGCGGCGCTCGCGAGGCGGCGAATCGGGTTCGCCATGCGCGTGCGGGCTCGTGGCCCACCATCTTCAGCGGTGCTGCACGCTGACGCGCAACACGCGAAGGATGGTTGCCACGGCGCGCTCGCGCTACGTACTTGGCGTCAGCCCGGAACGTTCGGGTGAAGCGGCGCGGGAGGGTTCGCTGCAACCGCGATAGCCCACGACGCGAGACCATGCTGGAGACGGGTGGAGCCTCCGCCGCGACCGGCCCCTCTGAGGCAGAAACCAGCCCCGCCCAGAATTCGGAACGCGTACTCGACCGTGCACGCGGTGCCCGGGACCGTGAAACGGCTCCGGATAGCATGATCGCGATCGCCAGCGCGGCGAGCGCGATGCGTCGTGGTGCGAGGGGCCTGCGGTGTTCCGGCATAGCCTGAACAAATACGATGGTAACACTCGGGATTCAAGTGATCCCGACGAGGAACGGGCATTTTCTGGGCCGCTGCGAGGCGCGGCCCTCCGCCGTGCCGCCGGCGAGGTCAGTGGACGCGCTGTTGCACGAGCACGTCTAGAGATCGTAGCGCACGACAACTGAGGACGAGCCCGGTCACTGTCATGCCGACGGCGACGGCGATGGTGACGACCGGGCCGGCACGCAAGGCGGTCGCCGCGGCACCGGCGGCGGTCGCCACGAGCACATGCGTGAGGAAGACGTAGTACGACCAGCTGCCAAGCCAGGCGAGGCCTTGTATGACAGGGCTCGCTACCGGCTGGATACGCGCGAGCAGGTGGAGCAGCAGCGGCGTGAGGCCGACAGCGATAGCCAGATCTGAAACGACCCAGCCACTACGGTACTGCGACAGCGCAGTACCGCCAAGCCAGACTGCGGCGCTGATGAGCAACGTCATGGGGTGGACAAGCAGCCGTGCACCGCGCGCGGGATCGCGACTCCACAGCACACCGGCCAGCACACCGGCCGCGAACTCGCCAAGCCGCGTCGGGAAGACACCAAACGGCGCCCACAGCTGGAACG
>JANOPS010000614.1:0-11442 GCA_031421995.1 Gemmatimonadaceae bacterium | reverse complement strand
AGGAATCGGCGCCAACCCGGACTTATCCTTGCCGCCCGCGTCATCGGACTGTGAATCGTCACCCGGCAGCCTGCCAACGGGCTTGATGGTCGGGATCGTAATGTCCGCACCGTACTTCACAAGCAGTTTCATCGCGGGTACATCGGTCCCGTAGGCCGCCCGCCAGAATGCGGTCGCACCCATCGTGTTGACGCCGAGCAGGTCGAAATTGAACGACATGTACCAGAGATGCATCTTGAGACGCGCGTTCACATCCGCACCGGCCTTGAGCAACAGGTCCATCAGTTCGAGATGCGTCGTTTGCTGCTGCAACTGCGCTGTAGGCTGCGGATACAACGACTTCGCCGCCCACTGAATGTTGATCGTGGAGTAGAGCGGTGTGGCACCTGCATCGCTCGCCAGCTTCGGATCGGCACCCTTGGCCAGCAGTATCTTGGCCAAATCGAAACGACCGTTGATCGTCGCCATCAACAGCGGCGTGGTGTGATCGCCGTCGCTCACATGATTGATCTTTGCCCCGGCCTTGAGCAGCACGTCCACGACCTCAGCACTCCCGTCGCGCACAGCAAACAGCAGCGGCGTCAGTCCGCCTTTGTTGCCAATCAAATCACCGTAACTGGGCCCACGATTGTTGAATCCGGTCACGGGGCGCGTGGTATCGCCGGGCGCCTTACCCGGCCCTGCTCCTCCAGAACCGCGACCGCCTTCCGGTGTCGGCACACGAACGGCACTGTCCGCGGCCGACGCGGCCATCACCACGGAGGACGGAGCGGCCTTCGCCGCTGAGGGTGGCTCGGCCTTCGCCGCGGGGGACGGTGCGGCCGTCACCACTGACGGCGGCGCGGCCTTCACCGCAGAGGGCGGAGACGCTGGCCCCAGCGTACCAGGCGGCGTTCCGGCTCCCGGCACCGGCGGACCCTGCTGGGCCGTCTTGAGGGCCGCCACGCGGCGCGCACGCGCGGTGAGCATCGCGCGTTCTGCCTTCTCCGCCGCTGGCATGTTCTCGATCTTGGAGACCGCTTCCACATCCGCACCGCGAGCAATCAGGAGCTCCGCGGCGCGCGCGCGGTTTGCCGACGCGGCCCACATGAGCGGCGTCTGCGACCACGCACGCTCGCGCGCGTCAACCGCCGCCCCTTTGTCCAACAAGGCCTGCACGGTTGCCGCGTCACCGTTCGAAGCGGCAAAGTGCAGCGCGACCGCGCCTCCCGAGGACGTCGCGGCAGCGAGATCCGCCCCGCCGTCAAGCAAGGCCTTGAGGGCCGCTGCCTTCCCCTCGCGCGCCGCCAAATGCAACGGAGTGTAGTTGCCGTTCCGTGTCACGACTTCCAGGCGCGCACCAGCGAACATCAGCATCTTCGCAACGGACGCGTCACCACGCATCGAGGCCCAATGCAGCGCCGTCATGCCGTCCGGCTGCGCGGCGTTGACATCGGCACCCTGTTTGAGCAAAAGCCGCACGGTGGCACTGTCGCCGCGCATCATGGCATCGGCCACAGCCGACTCGTTTACTCGGCCGCGCCACGCACCGAACAACAGCACCGCTCCTGCAATGCAGGCGCCCGCGATCGCGCGACGCCGACTCTCAGACACGAGACGCGCTCTGCGTGCCACGGACGACTCAGACATTGGCGCGAAGGGTCAGTGCGTCGGTGCTATCCCCGAAGCTCTTGACGTCCTCCATGCCGAGCGTGTGCATCATGCTCAGCATGGCGTTCGCCATCGGCGTACCGTCCGGCGCCTTGATGTGCTGATTGCCGCCCAGACGCCCACCGGCGTGACCCAGCAGAATAAGCGGGCAGCGACGATGGTTGTGCAGGTTGGAGTCACCCATCGGTGATCCATACACGATCATGGTATCGTCCAGCATGTTGCCTTCGCCTTCCTGAATGCTCTTGAGCTTGTCCAAAAAGTACGGCAACTGCGCGACGTGGTACTTGTTGATCATATGGAAATCCTTCACGCCGCGTTCCGTGCCACCGTGATGCGAGGCCGGATGAAAGGGCTTGTCCGTGCCACTCTCGGGATAGGTACGACTGGACCCGTCGCGGCCCATCTTGAACGAAAATACGCGCGTGATGTCGGCGGCAAACGCCAGTGCCTGAATATCAAACATCAAGCGTACATGCTCCGCGAACGAGTCCGGGACGCCGGCAGGCGCCTCAGGCAATGCGCGCACTTCGCCACTGCTGTTGCGGGCTTCCACGCGCTGAATACGACGCTCGACCTCACGGATGTCCTCGAGATACCGATCCAGACGTCGCTTATCGTCGGCGCCAAGATTGGCCTTGAGCGAGGACATCTCGCCCGACACAAAGTCCAGAATGCTCCGTCGCGTGCGACGGCGCTCGGCACGCTCCGCCGACGACCCGCCAACGCCAAACAGTTTTTCGAAGGCCACGCGCGGGTCACGAATCACCGGCAGCGGATCAGTCGGCGACGACCAGCTGATGGAGTCGGTATACACGCACGCATAGCCATACGCACAACCGCCGGCCTGATCCACATTCTCGATGCAGAGCTGCATCGAAGGGATCGGCGTGTCCTGCCCGAAGCGCTGGGCATACAGCTGGTCGAGCGAAGTCCCCACACGCACATCGGAGCCCTCGGTCTGCCGCGCGTGCGACTGCGTCAGGAACGTCGCACTTGACCGAAAGTGATCACCACCGATCTCATTCGGCGACGTCGGCTCGGCCTCGCGCACGTCGGTGTTGCTGATGATCGTGAGGTACTCCCGATACGCGTCCAGCGAGTGCATCGCGGTGGGACCGAGATCAAAGTTCTTCCCGGTCAGCGCCGGCGCCCACATGTTGAGCTTGGCGCCGAGTTCGTTGCAGCCAGCCGCACCGTGTACCATCTCAATGGCGACGAGGCGAGGTGCCTTGTTGGCGGCGCGCCACGCGCCGCGACCTGTGGGCAGCATGGCATCGAGGTATGGCAGCGCAAACGTCGCACTCAGGCTCTGCACAAACTGTCGCCGCGGAATTGTCTTGCCGGTCAGGAAATTCATCGGTGGGTGGGCTTGGTGTTGTGAGAACGTGTGTGTTAGCGATCGCGGCTTGGCGCCGCGACGGAGGGTGCTGGCGAGGCTTGTGCGACGGGCATCTGGCGCATGCGGAAGGCATCACTTTTCACGACGCCGAGGACAAAGTCCTGTACGCGGTAGTTGTTCGCGCGCGCGGCCGTTTCGATCCGGCGAATGGCGGGATTGTCGTAGTACTCCACGCGGCGTCCGAGCGCGTACGCCATGAGGTTTGCGGTGAACGACCGAACCAGTGGCACCGGCCGCTTTAGTAGCACACGCTGCAATTCAAGTGGCGTAGCGATCTTGGTGCCATCGTAGAAATCCCCACGGGTATCGAGCGCCGCGCCGTTCTCGCGAATGCGCCACTGCCCCGTCACGTCGAAGTTATCGAGCGCCAAGCCGATGGGATCCATGAACAGATGGCATGAACGGCATGAGGCATTGTCGCGGTGCATTTCCATGCGCGCGCGCGTGGTGAGCATCACACCATCTTTGCTCTCTCCCGTCTTTTCGAGGTCCGGCACGTTCGGCGGCGGCGGCGGCGGCGGCGATCCCATCAGCACTTCCATCACCCACTTTCCGCGCAACACCGGAGAGGTGCGGTTCGCGTGCGACGTAAGAGTAAGCACCGACGCATGCCCCAGGATGCCGGCGCGTAGGCTGTCCGTATACTGGACTTTCCGAAACGCCGATCCCGTGACGCCGGGTATCCCGTAGTGCCTGGCCAACCGTTCATTCATAAAAGAATAGTTGGCCGTGAACAGCTCGAGGAACGGACGATTGTTTGACACGAGATAGCCAAAGAACTGCTCCGTCTCACGTCGCATATCGATCGCCAGCTGCTCATGGAAATCAGGAAACTGGAGCGCGTCCGGATGGACCTTCTCGATGTCCTGCAAGCGGAGCCACTGGGCCGCGAACCGCGTTGAGAGCGCCTCGGCGCGCGGATCAGCGAGCATGCGCTTGGTCTGCGCGACAAGCACCGTGGTATCGGTCAGCACACCACGACGCGCGAGGGCAAGCAGCACAGAGTCCGGCGGCGCTCCCCAAAGAAAGAAGGACAAACGCGACGCGAGGTCGATGCCGTTCACACCGACGCGCTCACCAGCCCTGGCAGTCGTCGGCACTTCTTCCACACGGAAGATGAAATGCGGACTGGCCAGCATCGCCTCGACCGCGGTCCGAATACCCGTTTCGAACCCGATTTTCGCGCCATCATCGTAGAATGACATCAACGACTTGATGTCCCCGGTGGTGAGCGGTCGACGGTAGGCGGATGCGCCGAGACGCGAAACAATTTTTTCGGCGCACGGACGCGCTTCCGCGCTGGACGTTGGACGGCAGGAGAAGATGCGCTGACGGCTGGGCGTCTCTGATACGCCAGTCGGATTGTATGGTCCGGTGACGGCGAATCCTTGAAGGTGCGACAGGATCGTTATGCCACCCTGCAAACCGATCTGCGTGTCCGCGATGCTATGACCGATCGGCGCAAGGTTGTCGTTGACGGGGCCCTCGAAGGTGCGCACAAACGCCGCCGTGATGCGCTGCGGTCCAGCGCGCACCTGGACGGGCTTTGTCCGAAGGTCCATGCCCAACGAGTCTGACTGCGACATGCCGCGATCGATATCAATGAGGGCGGCGCGCTCGCCATTCACCGAGATCTCAATCTTCTCATCGAACGGCGCCGTCTGACCATACAACTGCCCGGTTGGGCTCGCGTGCAACGTGACCGTAAACACGTACTCCCCGTCGGCCGGGAAGTTATGCGTCACCGACACACCGCCGCGTGTCCCTCGCGGCGCGCCATCGACCTGATCCACCTGTGATGCAAGTCGCGCAATCTTGAACGTCGATGTTGACGCGCTGGCCTTCGGATCACCAACGGCCAAACGCCCGATGTCGCTCGCGGCGTCAAGATAGGAGTCGAGCGTGGTCGCTGACGGCATCTGCACGTCGGCGATATTGTCGAAATTGGCGCTCTTGGTATCCAGCGGGAGCCACGAATCCGCGTTGATATTCAAGGCGAGTACATCGCGGACGCTGCGCTCATACTCGGCGCGATTCAAGCGCTGAAAGGTTCGGGAGCCGGCGTTGGGAACCTTGATCGCCTTCGCGTCCATCAGGCGCTCGAGCGTCGTCATCAGCACGCTCAGCGTATCGCCACCCGGTCGCGCGCGGCCCGGCGGCGGCATCATGCCCGTGCGCAACTTGCCGATCATCTTTTCGGCAATTTCCGGCGAGGCGGTGCCGACGGTCGCGATGTCGAACGCGGCGAGCGATAAATTGCCTTGCTTGCGCGCCTCACTGTGACAGCCCGCGCAAGTCTTCTTGACGACACTGGTCAGCTCGTCGGCAGAAATCACCGTTGCCGTGGAATGCGCAATGTCACGCGGCCGCCACGTCGCGGCGGCGAGCCACGGTTCGGAAGCCGCGGGCGCCCGGTACGCGGGCAACGCATGAGCGCTGAAGTCTACCGCAGACCGCAACGTGGTCGGCGAGGGCCTGAGCGACCGAGTGCGCTGGCCGGCAGTGTCGTGTGACGAGGACTGTTCAAGGACAACCACGCTCCCGAGTAGCAGGACCGCGGCTCCGGTAGCAACAGCAATCTTAGACTTCATGCCCGGTCCTCGGGGTCAGGGCGTACGTCGGCGGGATGCAACCACAAACTTGGCGGCAGCGGAGTGGTACAGCAAGACCACCGCCTTACCGACAGCGCTTCGGCACAGCGGTGCGTTCCCTTCATACGCGTTGGAATTTCGACCGATTTCATGCCAACTTTCCAGATGTACTAACGGGCCGCTTCCCCTGCCCGTTGGATCCCGGAATTTCCCGGTTCAAACGCGCGCATGCTCTCTTGGCCGACGTCCCGTCTGTCGGCCTTCCCTCCCCGATGCCTTCGACCAAGGATCCCCTCGTGCGCACACGCTGGATACTGACGGCTACCGCCGTCACCTCGTTACTTCCCGTAAGCGCCGCTTTCGGGCAGCAGCATATGAATCCCGTGGTCGACCTGCTGTCGGCGTCGAAGCCGGTGTTCGGGCTCTATGCCCCGGCCAATTCGCGCGCTCGGCCGGGGCAGCCCGCCGCCGACCCCTCGACGCTCAAGTCACCAGCGCAGCTGGCGAAAGACGCGCTCGGCAACACGAGGGTCGACTACATCTTTGACGGCAGCATGGAAGGCAACTTTGACGCCGGATTCGCTGGCTTTCAAGACTTCGCCAAAGGGATGGTCGACGGCGGAATGCTGCAGGGAAAACGGCAGTCGCACCCGCTGTTTGTGAAAACGCCAGGCATTGCCGAAGACCCCGCCAAGGCGAAGGAGCGCATTGCTCGGCAGCTCGACCTCGGCGTGAGTGGCATTGTTCTGGTGGACGTGGAGAGCGCCGACGAGGTGAAGCTGGGACTCGCGGCCATGCGCTTCAAGTCCAAGGGTGGCACCCGCCCCGATCAAGTCGGCGAGGCAGCGAAGCGGTGGGGCCTGAGCGAGAAGGACTACAGGGAGAAAGCTGACGTGTGGCCACTCAATCCCAAGGGCGAGCTGGTGAACTTTACCATCGTGGAAAGCAAAGCCGGCCTCGCGAAGATTCGGGAGATTGCCGCGGTGAAGGGGATCGGCGTGTTGTTCCCTGGCGCAGGAACACTGCGTGGCGTGTTCACAGACACCGACGCGAGCGGACAGCGAAAGTTCAATGAAGCCGCATGGGAAGCAGCAATCCAGCAGGTGCTTGCGGCGTGCAAGGAGTTCAAGGTGGCCTGCGGATATCCGGCAGGCGAAGCGGACATTGAAATGCGCATGAAGCAGGGCTTCAGCGTGTTTGTGATTGGGTGGGGGCCGTCGGGCTTCAAGGCCGTCGACATCGGCCGGAACGTTAGCGGTCGATAGCCCCAAGCAACACACGAAGAAGGCGGCATGCCGAGTGGGCATGCCGCCTTTTTTGAACTCTCGCGTCACTCCGCCATGCACGACCAGTCCCGGTGGTCGTGAATCACGGAGTGCACGGAGCCCACCGAGCTGCTGTACTCGATCACGCTCCCCGGTTTATGCACCCACCGAACTTACTGTTGTTACGCTCGGCCGCCGGAATGATGAGGTTCACATCGGTTCCATAGTTTCCCGCCAGCGGCGCGCGCAGCGCTCCTGTCGGGAAGACCGTTTCGGGTCCGCGCCCGTACTGGCGGATGAGGCGACGAAGATCACCGAGGCGATGGCCGGTCAGCCACATCCACAGTGCACGCTCCTCGAACAACTGATCAACGGCCGCATCCTGCGTGGCAGGCACCGTCGTGAGCTGCGGAATGTTCGCGATGCCACCGTTCGCACGCAACGCGTTGAGTCCATCAAACACCGCCTGACGATCGGCTGGCGTCGCCCCGCGAAGGCGGGCCTCCAGCTCAATCAACCGCGCCTCGATGCCATCAGCCAACGAAACCGCACCGGCACGACCGTACTTCAGCTGGTTCGGCAGGTTCGTGTGCGCGCTGTTGAACCCGACGCGCGTTGATGCCGCCCAAGGCACACGTGGATCCGCCGGGGTACGCAAGAACTGCACCTTGGCCTCTGCCGGGATGTACATCGCATACCGCGGTGCCGAAACGGAGATGGCATTCCAGACACCATTCTCTTGCCGACCACTGGCTTGAGAATGGAATGTCTCGTACTTGTAGTTCGTCGCAACCCCAGCGACTGCAGCCGCCGCATCGGCCGGACGATTCAGATTCAGCAGCGTCCGCGCGCGACCGATCTGCGCGAGCGGACGAACTTTCACGTCTGTCCCGGCAAGTGTCAGTGCGGAATCGAAGCTGGCCAGCGCCCGGTCAAGCATCTGGTTGGTGGTCAATGGATCCCCCGGAGTGTTCTCGTCGGAGAACGGGACGCCAGAGCAGAACATTTCGGAGAAGAACAGCTCCGAGTAGCCTCGAATGGCGTACATCTCACCGATGTTCGCGGTCGGTGTCGGCGCGAACTCCCTGAGAATGGGAATCGTTCTCGTCGCACCAGCGCGTGCACGATGGAGGTTCCGATAGAAGCCGTCGAGCGCTCCCAGCACCTCGGTCGTGGCCCGCTGGTTCGGAAACAGTCGATCGTCGAAGGTATCGGTCGAGTAAATCTCGTCGGCCAGGTTGCCGCCGTGTACGACCGCACCGTCCTGCGTGGCAGAGAACGCCACCGTGAAGTCCTGGATCACGCCAAACCGCAACGGATTCGCTCCGGCTGGACTCGCGTAGTCGGTAACGTTCAGCACGTCCGGGTCTGTAATGTCCAGCGCCGAACTGGGATTGCATCCCAAAAATGAGCTCAGGGCCAGCGCCGACGGCACGAGCAACCGACGGCGGCCTCGACGGGTAGAAAGAGTCGTCATAATGTGTCGGAGCCTTAGAAGGTGAAGTTCATGCGGGCCGTCCAGAGTCGCATCGGCGGCGTCGAGAAGAACTCTTCGTTGCCGCGATTGTCGGAGTTACTCTGCGTGGTTTCCGGATCCAGACCGGTGAAGCCAGACCACACAAGGAGATTCCGACCGGTCGCCACAACGTTCCAGCGCGAGGCACGTACGGCGCGGGCCCAGGAGGAGGGCAGCTGATACGAAATCGAGAGCTCACGGAACCGTGTGAACGACCCGTCTTCGAAGAAGCCGGTGAAGATACCGTTGGGCGTTGCCGCAAGCGCCGCCGCCTGCAAGTCAAGCGGAGCTTTCGTATCCATGCGTCCGCGGCAGGAGGCACCGCCCTGACACTGGTGACGCAGCGTGTTGTTGAACTTGTACATCCCCGACTTGCGATCGATCTGCGCGCTGACCCGAAGCTTTCGGTTGAGCAGTTCGACCGTCGGGGCCACGACAAACTCACGCGTCGGGAACGACGGTCCGATGTACTGGGCACTATCCGTGAACGTCATCTCGGACTGCACCAGGATGCCATCGGCGTTCGCATCGTTGTATGTGTACGTGCGTCCCCACATGCCGTACAGCGGGAAACCCGGCTGCTGCCGCATCGTGATGCGAGCACCGGCGCCCGTCAAAATCGGCGACACGCCCTCACCGAGCGTGAGCAGCACGTTCTTGTTCGTGGAGCCGTTCAGCGTGATGTCGGCCGCAAAGTGCTTGTGGTCGGCCAGTCGCTGGTTAAGCACAAACTCGAATCCGGAATTGCGTACGTTGCCGATATTCTCGAAACGCGACTGGATACCAGCCAGCGAAGGCGCGATATCGCGGCGCACGAGCGCATCACGCGTCTCTTTGCGATAATACGTGAGCTCGAGATTGGTGCGCGAGTTGAACAGCGTGGCATCGAAGCCTGTTTCCGTCTCCGCACCAAACTCCGGCTGCAGGTTGCTGTTGCCCAGGGCGGAGAGCGTGACGGACGGCCCGTCGACACCACCGGACAACGTGGCCGGGAACGGCGTGAAGAAGCGCAAGGCGTCCGTCGCACCAGGCAGCTGGCCCGACGCGCCATAGGTACCACGCAGGCGCAACGAGTTCAGCCAGTCAGCCTTGGGCATGAAGTCCTCGTCCGAAATCAGCCACGACGCGCCAATCTTAGGATACAGCACCCCGCGTGCCTCAGAACCGAAGGCACTGGCCGCATCACGACGTAGACCCAGCGTGAAGAACATCCGCTCGCGGACGGAGACCACCTCTTCGACATAGTAGCCAAGGGTCCGCGCGTAGTCGAACGACTGCGCACTGTTCCGGATGGCAGCGGCGGACAGCGTGGTCGCACCTGGCGGGAGGTTTTCTGCCGAGCCGCTGGTCTGCAGGAAATCGTTCTTGATGTACTGCATACCGACAGACGTCTTCGTTCCCAGCCAATCGAATACGCGCTTGGTCGCCGTGGCGCCAAGGTCCACGGTGGTCTGCCCAATCGTGGTGCGGAACGCGTTAATCTGTCCGTTTCGCTGCGGGAACTGGAAGGGACCCTGATCAAACAGATTGATGCCGATGTCGTCGCGCACGGAGTAGTCATACCCAGCGGTCGCACGCGTCGAGAGCCACTCGGCGGCCTCCCAGCGTGCAGTGGCAGAGTTGGTGAACCGATTCAGCGACTGCGTCGTGGTCCGGGAGAAGATATCGCCAATGGGAGACGAAAAGATGCCGGGGAGAGGGACGCCACGCGAGTCAACGCGGGCCGGCAGCCACTGGCCGCCCATCGCACCCACCATCAGCCCCAACGAATTGTCGTTGTTTTGCGCACGGACGGACCGACTGTTCACGAACCCGCTCGAAATCTGTAGCGTGGCCTTCGGTGCAAGTTGCGCGGTCAGATTCACACGCATGTTATTCCGGTCCAGCCCCTGCGGACGGATCTGATCCTCCGGAAGAGAACTGACGCCGCGCTCTTTTAGGAGCCGAGCCTGTTCGATGGCCGGCATCTCGTACACGCCGTTTTCGCGTTCCGCCTCGCCCGCGACGAAAAACTGTAGCTTGTCGGAGCCACCAGAAGCCTGCAAGCCATACTGCTGACGCGACCCGGTCCCAATCGGTGTTTGGGTGGGGTCGTTGAGAATGTTGCCGCTGGTCAAGCTGTCCTGCACGCACGTTCTCGCCGCGATCGCGGTCAATTCGCAGCGCACCGTCGCGTTGTTGCTGACGTTTCGCCCCCACGAGTAGTACAGAAGCGGATAGTTGCCCGCCTTCGAATCCTGTGTGAGGCCGTTCTCGGAGTACACACTCCAAATCGTCTTACCCGCTTTGCCGCGCTTGGTCGTGATGTTGATCACACCCGCCGCAGCCTCGGTTCCATAAAGGGTGGCCGCCGACGGTCCCTTGACGACCTCGATGCTTTCGATGTCTTCAGGATTGATGTCGTCGAGGCGCGAGGGAGACTGTCCACCGACGCCGATCGCCGAACTGCCGCTGCTTGACGAAACGCGCACCCCGTCAATGATGACGACGGGCTCATTGGACAGCGAAATCGACGACTGTCCGCGAATACGAATGCGAGACCCGACGCCGGTCTCACCGGTCGACGTCACGCTGACGCCCGCCGCGCGTCCGGTGAGCACTTGGCTCAGATTGGACACCGGCAGCTCGGAAATCTTCTCGGCCACGTTCACCGTAGCGGTCGCGTTTGCCAGTTCCACCTTCCGCTGCGGACCGGTCACGGTCGTGACCACGGCGGCGAGTGAAAACGCGGACTGCGTAATGACGACGTTGGCAATGGCCGGCGTGGTGCCGCTGACCGTGACCGTGATCTTCTTCGGATCGTAGCCGATGCGGTTGACATCCAACGTCACCGTTCCCGACGCAATACTCCGGAGCGTGTATCGCCCGTTGTCCGCCGTCAGCGTCCCGTTGGTGGTACCGGCGACGAGGACACGCACCTGCGCCACGGGCTGCCCGGTTGCCGCATCGGTGACTTGTCCCGAGATCGTGCCGCCAGCGCCTTGGGCCCCCAGCGTCGACGCCCCCAGCGCCACCAAG
>JANOPS010000613.1:0-4497 GCA_031421995.1 Gemmatimonadaceae bacterium | reverse complement strand
GGTCCATCGTCTTTGTTGATCACGGCGGCGGAATTCGGGTTGGCACCGGAATCGAGTAACGCCCGCACCGATTCTTCAGGCTGCTTGTTGGACATGATCGCCGCAAACAGGATGGGCGTTCCGAAATTGATTTGTATCGCGTTGGCATCGGCACCGTGTTCCAAGAGCAGACGCAGCAACGCCGCATGACCGGCCTCTGCAGCCGCGAAGTGCGGCGGGACGTCCATGGTCTTCGTGCTGTCGAGTACCGCGCCTGCGGCGAACAGCATGCGTACCGCCTCGAGCGTCTCCTCCTCACGCACGTTGGCATACGCCGCCTGATTGATGGCGAAGGCGAGCAACCCACCTTTCTCATTGATCCGGGGGATCGGTGCTTGCAGCATCGCTTTGAGCTTCGACACGTTGCCATCGCGGATGACTCGGGCGATCTGGTCGCGCTGTGCGTCTTCAAAAATCGGCGCTGCCGCTTCCGCGGCATATCGCGCTTCGTTCCGGGCAAGTGTTTTCCGCTCTTGCCACGTCGGCCACAGTTGAAAGTACAGCATCGGCAGCGCGAAAAGCCCACAGGCCAGCCCAAAAGCGACGTATTTGGTCCAGCCATACGGCAGCAGATTGAGGCCGGCAACCACGACGATGGCGATAATGGCCAGTGTATAGAACGCTGGTCCAAAGCCACGAGTCGCCGCGTCACCACCGCCCTTGTTTGGCGACAGAAGTTCGGCCACCACCACCAGGCAGATACCTGCGACAAACAACCAGTTGAGGATGGCGAAGGCTTTGGAGATCATGGCAGGCACCGGCCCGTTCGGAGGATGTGGCGAGTTCGGCGGCTGATTGCCGCAAGGTGGCACCGAAGAACCATACGGCCGCTGCTCATCACCAACTCACCGAAAAGTCTTCTGCAATCGGAAACGACAACTAACATCGGCTAGATCTCCATTCGAGCAAGCGCAACCGCCAGCCAGACGCCAACGCCACCTATTCCGAGCAACGCACCGGCCGCGATGGATCTGCCCCGTGACCAGCGACCGGGCACATCGCGAAAGCGAATAGACATCCGTGCGTCGCGGGCGACCACTACTGCATGGCTCCCGCTAAATGACCGGCGGCCCGCACCACCGAACGCTTCGGTCAGCACGACCGCGAGGGAGTCGTTGCGCACCGTTGTGACTCGCCCGGTCATCCACACGACACTCGAGAGGTGGATAACATCGCTCGCGCTCTTGGGCGCTGGCTCCGGCGTGCTTTCGCCGTCTTTCTTCGAGGAGCGAACCGCATCGAGGTCCCGTGCAACCGCGAAGGCTATCGTCACGGATGCGCCAATGAGGGCGCTGGTCGAGTCACAGGCGGCTCTGTACTGCGGGCCGCGCCTGGTCGTCGCAGCAACGCCGGCGTCGACCGCGGCGCCAACGGTTCCACCGGCCACGGCACCCGCGACAAACAGGGCACAGCCGGAGAGCTGGCACGCGACGACAAGCGCGGTGAAGGCATTGCGCGGTTTCCTTATGGCCCTTGCCCCTCGTCGAGAAGCGCCAGCAGCTTCTTGGATGCCACCCGTCGGTAACCGTCGTGCAGTAACTGTTGCAGCTCGGCCCAGTCTGTCGATCCATCCAGAAACACGCCGACCCAGCCACTCGGCCCAACATATGGTGGCACGAAGAAGCGGTTTGGCGCGGCCCGTACCATCAGCGCCTGGTTGTCGGGAGACGCTTTGACCCAGACCGCGTTACGCCCAGCGCCATGGTGAGTGTTTGTACTGGCGTACATCGCAAACATCTTGTTGCGAACCCGAAAGGTGGGCTCGCCCCACGCCTCCTGTTCGTGTGCCTCGGGAAGGGCAAGGCAAAGCTTGCGGAGTTTGACGATTGCTGAGGGGGGCATATGCCGAACGTAATCGGTGCAATGCCGCGCTACTTCATCCGCGCTAACTGCGCCTCGGCGGCAATGGTGCCGAAGGCGCCCCACTGACCGGCACGCACAATGCGCTGCAAAAGTTGCTCGCCATCGCTCTTGCGTCCGTTGAACAGATACCAATTGGCGAGGCCGTACGCGGCTGACGCATCAGTAACCGAAAACTGTCCGTCGCTGCCGACGGTGAGCGTCGCCTCGGGGGCGAGGTCGCCCTTGTACAGCATCATCAGTCGATGATAGGCCTCGTTCTCTACGATGTTCATATCCTTGCGCATCGGCGCAACGAGCCGTTGCGCGTTGTCATGTCGACCGGCGTGCCGGAGCGAGAGGTACAGCCAGTGCGCCATCGACACGCGGCGGTCATCATTGGTGGCCGCATCGAACTCCTTGCGTGCTGCGGCGGCCGCCTTCGGGAAATTGCCTTGGAGGTAGTAGGCAAGCGCCAGATGGTAGCCGATGTTGGAGTGGAGCGTGCCAATGGGTTTGTTCTGCGCGTTGGGCTGACCGTCTTCTTCAACGAGGTCGGGCTTCCCTTTCACCAGCACCGTCGCGCGTTCCAGATCGCGGATGGCCTTGGGAAAGTCGCGCACTGAGATGTACCGATGGCCACGATGCCGATAGAGCCAGGGATTGTTGGGATAGCGGGCGATACCGCGCGAGTAGATCTCGATGGACTCGCGCAACTGGCCGAGGTACCCCAATCGGCGCGCATACCAGATGATGGAATCGACGTTCGTGGGTGTATGCTCATAGGCCCTCCGCGCGTCGGCCAACTGCGCTTCGTACCGCGCGCGCACGGTCGCACTCAGCGGCAGCGAGCGGAGCGTGTCGCCGAGGAGAGAAATGGCCTGCACCGATGTGGGCGCTGGCGGCTTGCCATCCATCGCTGCGGCGCTTCGCGACCGTGCTGGTTGCGCGGGGAGTGTGTCGGCAAGCAACGTACCGGCAAGCAGGAGCGTCGCGCTGCACAGCTGACGGACGTTCCGGTTGCGTGGGATGAGTGCGGGCATAAGCGTCAGGTGAGAGGGTTGGCAGAATATGCAAGTCGCGGACGGGTTCGGAAACCACGTGGGGCGTGCCGATTACCCCGTGGGCCCGTTGGTGCCGGGCAAGGCGCCCGATCTCACCCATTCGCGGAACTTCTGGTGCCGTAAATGGATAGATCTTGAAACGTTGGTGTCTTTACCTTACGGAGGTTTTGTGGGAACACGTGTCGTTCGGTCTCTGGTGGCGTCCGCTTCACTGATCGCTTTCACCAGCGCGGTTGCCTCCGCGCAGTCCATGGCCAAGCCGATGGCCGCCAAGCCGATGGCCGCCAAGCCGATGGCCGCCAAGCCGATGGCCGCCAAGCCGATGGTGCCCTTGACGGCAAAGGCCACCCTGCAAACCGTGGTCTTGGCGGGAGGTTGTTTTTGGGGGGTTGAGGCGGTGTTCGAGCATCTGAAGGGCGTGAAGTCTGTGGTCTCCGGCTACGCCGGTGGCACTGTGGTCAACCCGGACTACAACACCGTGACCAGCGGTCGCACGGGACACGCCGAGGCCGTGAAGGTGACGTTTGATCCGGCGGTGGTATCGTACGAAACGTTGCTCAAGGTCTTTTTTACGGTCGCGCACGACCCCACCGAGCTGAACCGCCAAGGTCCCGACGTGGGCACGCAGTACCGCTCGGCCGTGTTCTTCACGAGCGCCGAGCAGCAGAAGACGACGGCGGACGTGATTGCCGCGATGGCTGCGGCAAAGACGTACAAGAAGCCGATCGTGACACAGGTGGCGTCGCTCACCAAGTTCTACGATGCGGAAGACTATCATCAGAATTACCTGTACACGCACATGACGCAGCCCTACATCGTGTACAATGATCTCCCAAAGATCGACGCGCTCAAGCAGCAGTATCCGACCTTGTGGGAGAAGACGTCGGGGAAATAGTCAGGCGCTGCCTACATAAATGATGCTGCGACCTCCACGGTCGCATGGTGGACGGCCACCGTGTCTTCGACGCGGTGGCCGTAGCCGCCCGCAATGGTGATGCACACGGGCAGTCCGATTTCGCGACAGGTCTGCAGGACATACCGATCGCGCCGACGCAGCCCGTCGAAGGTCAGTTTGAGGCGACCCAGTCGATCCCCTTCGTGCGGGTCGGCACCGGCAAGGTAGACGACGAGATCGGGGCGCGCCGCAAGCAGAACGGGCGGCAGGTGCTCTTCGAGTAGCGCAAGGTACGCGTCGTCGCCCGTGCCATCCTCCAACTCGACGTCGAGCGAGCCGGGCACCTTGTTGAACGGAAAGTTCTTGGCGCCGTGCATGCTGAAGGTGAACACCGATTCGTCGTTGGCAAAACAGGCATGCGTTCCGTTGCCTTGGTGCACGTCGAGATCGACGATGGCTGCTCGTCGAATGGCACCCGTGTGTTGCAACCGTCGCACGGCGATGGCGACGTCATTAAAGGTGCAGAACCCCTCGCCGCGATCCGGAAACGCGTGATGCGTGCCACCGGCGAGGTTCATCGCCACGCCGTGCGCGAGCGCGGCTTCGCTGGCCTCAATGGTGCCTCGCACCACGCGCCAGGCGCGTTCCACGAATGCTTCA
>JANOPS010000612.1:0-9086 GCA_031421995.1 Gemmatimonadaceae bacterium | reverse complement strand
ACCGGTTACGAGCGGTGGACCTTCGGTGCCAATGGGCTGCTCATGAAGTCCGATGGTCACTTTGACAACGACGAGTATCAGCGACAACTCAAGGGTGAATCGCCGGCCAGCCGCTAACTTCACTCCCCGTCGTGGTGCTGACGGTCGTGCGATGCCGCGCATAACGATGCTTGCTGCAGTCGGGCGATTCGGTAGCTCGCTGCGCTCGCATTTGTTTGATCGCCCGCTGCAGAAGCCAGCGTTCGGCGCTCAGAACCCCTTCGAGGTCCCCATTGCATCGTGAACGAGTGACGCTCGCGTTGAAGGCCTCGCTCGTCGCCGTGGCATTCATGGCGACGGTCGCGCTGGCGCAACAGCGGCCCGTGCGAAGCGACCCACGGACGACACCCCAACGCCCCGCGGCAGAACGCGTGGTGTGGCGCGTGAGCGGCGACGCCGCGTTCGGTCGAGTCTCGGCCGATGGACGGCTGATCCCGTTCCTTTCGGCGAATGATGCGGCCGGACGTCAACTGCGCGGCCGTGAAGTGTTCGTGCACGATCTCAACACAGGTCGCGATCGACGCCTCACCAACTCGGCCAACACCGCGGAGAACGAAGGCGCCCCGGGCGATGCACGATGTATCTGCGTCATATCTGGCGATGCAACACGAATCGCGTACGTGTGGTGGACGGTCGTCGATGGTGCCCCCCGCCCCGAACTTCGCGTTGTTCGCCTCTCTGACGGCGGATTTCCGACACCGCACAAGGTGTTCCCAGGTCGCGTTGGCACGTGGCTCGTTCCATTCGGCTGGACACCCGACGGCGAGTGGATCGCCGCAACTATCCACGACAATGCGAATGGACGGACCCAGATCGCGCTTCTCTCGACGCGCGACACCACGATCACCGTTTTGAAGACGCTCCCTCCGAACCGTTTGGGCGGAACGCCGGCACTTTCGCCCGATGGTCAAGCCGTCGCCTACGATCTCCGCGCCGAACGCGGACGCGAGCACGATATCATGCTGCTCGATCGTATGAGCGGTCAGGAACGTGTGTTGGTAAGCGATCCTCGCAATGATGCAGTCGTGGCATGGGCGCCCGATGGCATGAGGGTCCTCTTCGTGAGTGACCGGCGAGGATCTCGAGACCTATGGACCATCGATACGCGAGCAGGGGGCGATCCCGCGCCGCGGCTCGTCCGTCGCGACATTCAGCCCTCGACGACACTCGGACTTTCTGCCAGCGGCGCGCACTTCTACCTGACGCAGCGCCCTGAGAGTCCCACAATTCGGATCGACTCCATCAACTTCGTTGCAGGCGATACCATTTCGCGCACATTCGACCGCGTCCGGCGCCCGATGTTTTGGCGTGCGCTTCCAACGTGGTCCAACGACGGTAAACAACTGGCGTACGTCGCCGCCAGATATCAGGAAGGGAGGGATCTGGTACTCGCCATACGCACCGTGGATGCGCGTACGGAGCGAGAATTCAAACCGCCGCTCTGGGGCATCTACGATATCCGATGGTCCCCAGATGACCGTACCATTGCGGTGCAAGGCGACGGGCTCATCGACAGCTCAGGCGTATACCTGATCGATGCGATGACCGGTGTCACCACTCGGTTGGATGGAGTGGAGTCGATTCGACGATGGTCCCCGACGGGGCGCCGCATTTATTTTGATCGCGAGGTCGGCAGCCGCGGCGACACAATCGCCATCATCGAACGAGAGCTCTCCACCGGCGCCGAGCGTGAGGTGTATCGTGGAGGCGCCGGCGGTGTGCGCCGACTGGCCTTCTCACCCGACGTCCGAACGATCTACTATCGACGCACCACACCGGGTTCGCCTTTGCAGGACCTCATCGCGCGAAACGTCGACACCGGGCTCGAAACCACGCTGGTAGCTCAGCGGATGCTTGGCGCGCTCGACATTTCTCCCGATGGACGCTTCGTGACCGTGCAAAGCGGAGCCGAGACACTGATTGTTCCCGTGGACAGCTCTCCCATCGGCCGAGTCACCGGATATGAAAGGCTCGACTGGGCGCCGAGCGGCGCTGGTGCGCTGGCCTCCGTGTTTGAACTACCGGGCGTTCCGTACCAGGGCGCGAAGCACTGGTGGATTCAGCCAAGCGGCGCAGCGCGCCGACGCGTCAACCTGCAGGTCAGCCTCTCCACAGCGGGCGGGTTTGCCCTGAGTCCGGACGGACATCGGATCGCATTCTTCGAACGCGAGCAATTGACGGCGCCGCCTTCCGAGATCTGGGTTCTGGAGAATTTCCTTCCGCCTGGACTTGGCGACGGAGCGAAGCACGCAGTGACGGTCTCAGTCTCCACCGCGCAGCCAATGACGCTCCGCCAAGGGTTTGCGGGATATAACGTCGCGCTCATGAGTACCGGCATCTCGTATCGAAGTCCGCAACTCGCCGCGGCCGCGGCTCAGTTACGGTCTGGATGGTTGCGATTCCCCGCAGGAGCGCGATCCAACGCGTTCGACTGGCGAACCGGGAAGAGCCCGCAGGGTTGGGTCGAGAAGTTCAGGGGCACAGCGTTCTTCACAAATCTGCAGCACGCAGCGGCGATGCTCGACGCTAAGGAGGGCGAGAAGATCGAGGACGCTGCTGCGCTTGCGACTTCTATCGGCGCCCGCGGACTCATCGTCAGCGTGAACACCTTCACGGACACACCGCAATCTGCCGGCGAATACGCCGCGTGGGCTAAGGCCCGTCGCATCCCCGTGCTGGTTTGGCAGTTGGCCAACGAGCCAAGCTTCTTCCCATCGTTCTTTGCAGACGCCCGCGTCTATGCGGAAAAGATGCGTCCATACGCCGACGCAATTCGTGCGGTCGATCCGACGGCGCACGTGTCGCTGTCGCTGGGAATTGTAGGCGTCGACAGCCCGCGATGGGACTCCACGTTAGCCGCGGTCAAACCTCGCTATTGGGACGTGCTCACGTATCACCACTATCCCCAACTTCGCGGCGATCCATCCGAGCTGATAGCCAGTCTCAACGAAGTGTTGGCCACCGAGACCGCTCAACGTGTTCAATCACACGTGCGACCACTCTTCGGGGCAATGCCAGTGATCATCACGGAGACCGCTCCGGGGAGCGGATCGGCACGTCCCGAAGCGTCGATGGTCGGCACGCTGTATGGAGGTATTTGGGCGGCCGAGTACGCACTGCGCCTTTCGGCCGCATCGCAGGTGTGGCACATCGGCATGCATCAGCTGATGGGACCTGCGGGGATCGATTACACCGACGATCACCGCCTCGACCTGATCGCGCCCGTTGATTCCGCCGGTGCAACGCGTGCGGAAGCCTTTGACTACGGACTGTTTCTCAGCGCACAAGGTGCCGCATACGCGGTCGCGGCAGAGGGAATCAACGCGGCGTCCGCGATTTACCGCACACGGACCACAGGCGGCGGGAACGTCGCGTTGCGTTCAGCGGGCGAGATGCCCGCCGTGCACGCGCAAGCCTATCGCAGTCGTAGCGGCACAACGATCGTACTCACCAACAAGGGATCACAACCACAGCGGGTCACGGTTTTGCTGGACGGCGAGCCGGTGCCGCACTTGCTTCACGCGGTGACAGCGGCTGGAACATCACCAACACTCAGGAATAGCGCCGGTACTGCGACTGTGCGCGAGCGGCAGTTCACGGCCAAGGGCGCCGTGACGATCCCCGCTTATTCGGTTACGCGCATCTCGTGGCCGTGATCCAATGCGGCGAAGAGTACTCCTACTGGCGCCGAACAACAGGTTGCAGTTGACAGCCGAGCTATTGTGTTCTCGCTGCGCTCGCCTTATTTGATTCGGCTGCAACTGAACCCTGGCGTTATACTTCACAGGAGCGCTGGGTGTCATGATTGAGCAAGTCGAGTCGCGTGACCGAAGAAGTCTAGCTGGTGAGCACCGAGGCCTTGTGTCGTCAGGTCGACGATGGTCGCCTTGCCGTAACAGCCCCTACGCTGGAAACGCTCGGTTCGCACTCATCACCGTGCTGGCGCTCCTTGCTGCATGCGGGGATGCCGTCCTACCAAGCGAACAGCCCACGCCGTCGATCGGCTCACCTCGCTTTGGCCCAACATGTGGTACCACCTGCGTCACCTTGCCCGGTCCCATTCCTGGCGCGTTTTCTGCCGTCCTTGGACGTGGTGACAGTGCTACCGGCAGGGACAGCGTGCTGTGGGCGACCAGTTATCCCACTCGATCGACAGTCAAACTAACGGTCACCGGCAGACTGACACGCAAGTACACGATGAACACGATGCCCGCGTGGGCCGCCTATCGCGGCGCGAACTACTTTTCACTTGACGGAGATGGCGAATTCACGTCGAGCCAGTGCTGGGGGCATATCGTTACAGACTTCAAGCTTCCCAACGGCAATCCAGGTGGATGGGTGCGGGCCTGCCAGACCAGCAACAACTATCCACCTGCCGACGGCGTCCAGACGTTCTCGTCAATCGGCATTGTCAGCGGCGCAGGATACGTGAAACGCTGGTCCCAGTTTCAGCCGTCTGTACCGGGCTATACAAATTGCATGAGTGGGCCGTGTGTCTTCGTCACTGGGGGGAGTCAGACGATCACCATCGAACCATGGGCAAACAACCTCGTCCTCACGGCGACCCCGGGATTCGATTGCCGAAGGCGACTCCGTGTCGTTCGCGGCCAGCGCAGGCGGCCTCGCCATCTCGGTGCAGGGGTGGACGTGGGTTCCCGATTCCGTCGCGGGCGCCTCTGGCCCGACCGTCGATACGAGAACGGGAACGTGTCAAGCGACGCAGTCGCAGTGCAGGATCCCTGTGTTTCACACAGGTACGATGTTCGTTCGCGCTTTTGTCGGGACGGGCTCCTCGCAGACACTCGAACAGGCGTCGAAGCGCGTGAAGGTTACGCCGAAACCGCCTAGCCTCGTCGTGGCGTGCAGTCGTCCTGTCACACGCGGCAGCACTCAATCGTGTTCGGCATATGCCGTCGACTTTCGAGGGCAGCGCATCCCCTTCCTGATGACGCTGCAGTCGGCGAGAGAAAGGGACTCATCACTATGGGCGTTCTCGGAACCACTTTCGACGACCTATGGATCGCAGGGGACACATCAATGGGCGGGCACCGTGGCGAGGAGTACCGTAGTGACGATGGTGGCGGAGGCGAACAATTTCCAGATTTCCGATAGCGCAACTTTCAGCGTGACTCCTCGAACGTGGGCGGCGTGGGTTGTGTCAAACGTGGTCGAAGCCACTCAACTGTATCCGCCTCAGATAGTGGACCCCCTTGTGGGCGGTGGAACAGTGGGCGGGTTCCACGCGGTAGATCCAAGCATGTTCAACCCGTCCAACGTCGACTCGATCACTACCGGCCCCAACCAAGGCGTCTCTTTCTTTCTCCAGCGACTGCCGAACCCCGTCGGTCGGATCTATATACACCCCGCCCTTTACCCGGGGCACGCGTTCTTCGCTGATCAAAACGGCGTAGGCTCTGGAACATGCACAGCAGCCGATGTGGTCGTATTTCGTAATTCGGCGAGACGGTATGAAGGCGTTGGGCTCCTACGAAACTCTCACGTGGGCGTGGCAGACAGCGTCTTCGCACAATACCGCCCAGACTCCACGATCTTCGAACTCGCCGCTCGCCGCCAGAACAAGTATGACTTCTTAGATGCTGCCTACAACCGCTATAAAGATTGGGTCACGATCGAGGCCCCTTGGCGGCCGCGTCAAGATGCTTTTGATCTCGCCGACTATCCAGTTGTTTGGGGGTCCATCAGCTGTACCCTTGACTTCAACCTCAACGACGCCGGGTGACCGATGCGCTTCCTATTCTCCCTTCTGGTCCTCGCTGCGCACATCTTGCCACCGCCTGCACACGCACAGAGGGTTGTGCCCTTTCTAACGCGAGCTCCTGAACGCATTGCGTGCGAAAGGGCGATGTCGGCGTTGCAGTCTGGAAAACGCGCATCACTCTTGTCGGTTCAGATATCGGATTGCGGTGACGCCGGGATATCGGGGATCGCCGCCGCCATGCAAAGACAAGCCGCCTCGACAGATACCTCCTATTGGCGAGACCTTTCCAATTCGCTGTGGCGAGTACGAGACGAACGTTTGCTTGCGACGGCAGCGATCGTGGCAACTTCAACGGCGGCTAGTGCGCCTGCCCGCCTTGTCGCACTCAGTGAGCTGTGGAGCAGTCTCGGCCACGCCCTCCACATCGACGCGTGGCGCGATGTGCCCGTTGTACCTACTGGGCAGTTCGACACAGCTTGCCTGGAGCGGAACGCTGCCCCGCAGTCGATTGTTCAGTGGCGAGCGCCGGCGGGCGATGTCCCGCGCCGGGTTGCCGCGGTACTCGATGCGCTATTGGACAACGGTGAGACACCAGCGATTGTACGCAGGAGCGCGACATGTATGCGCCGCGGCATTCCCTCCATTCCGCGCCTACTTCGACGGGATGTCGTGTCGGCGTCGTACGCGTGTGTGCGTATTACGGCGCAAACCGGCCACCCATTCTGGTTGAATCCGGCCACCCATTCCGGGTGAATCCGGCCACCCATTCTGGTTGATTCCGGCCACCCATTCTGGCGGAATCCGGCCAGAGGCTGGCGGTGTCGGTTGTGGTGACTGGCGTGGGATCCCACCCCGCGTGGTTTCGTGCGTCCTTCCGGGACTTTAACCGGAGTGACCGCGTGCCCCGCGACAGGATCCCGATGCGAATGATTCGAGACGTACTCCGCCTCCGACTGGAAGCGGGCCTCAGTGAACGGCGCGCCGCGCGCAGCCTCGGCGTACCGCGGAGCACGGTGCAGGACTATTGCGCGCGCTTCCGCGCGAGCGGGCTGCCGTGGCCGCTTGCGACCACCCTCACCGATGGCGCCTTGGAGGACGCCCTCTTTGCGCGCGCGACGACACCCTCGTCGGCCACTCGCCCGCTCCCCGAGTGGGCGGTGATCGCGCAGGAGAAGCAGCGGAAAGGCGTCACCTTGTGGCTGCTGTGGCAGGAGTATCGCCAGCGCGAACCGACGGGGTACAGCTACAGCCAGTTCGCTGTCCACTATCGGCAGTGGCGCGCGACGATCGATCCCGTGATGCGCCAAGAGTATCGCGCCGGCGAACGCCTCTTCGTCGACTACGCGGGGCTGACCGTCGACATCGTCGATCCGCAGACGGGGATCGTACGCGAGGCACAGATCTTCGTCGCGGCGCTCGGCGCGAGTAACTACACGTTTGCCGAAGCGACGTGGACGCAATCGCTCCCCGATTGGATCGCGTCGCATGTCCGCATGCTGGAGTTTTTCGGGGGCGTCCCGGCGCTGCTGATTCCGGACAACCTCAAGGCGGGCGTGACGTACGCATCGTACTACGCGCCCGAGATCAACGCGACCTATGCCGAGTTTGCCACGCACTATGGCACCGCGGTGTTGCCCACGCGCGTCGCCGCGCCGCGCGACAAAGCGAAAGTGGAAACGGCGGTGCAGATCGTCGAGCGCGAACTGCTCGCCCCGCTGCGCCATCACCGCTTTACCTCGCTGGCCGAGCTGAATGAAGCGCTCCGCGAACGCTTGGAGGCCCTGAACGATCGCCCCTTTCAGAAGCTCCCCGGAACACGCCGCTCCCGCTTTGCGGAGACCGATCGCCCCGCCCTGCGCCCACTCCCCGCCACGCGCTACGAGTATGCCGAGTGGCGCACGGCGAAGGTGAACATCGATTACCACATCGCGGTAGAGAAGCACTGTTACAGCGTGCCGTACACGCTCGTGCGCGCGACGGTCGACGTGCGCCTCACCGCGACGATGTGCGAGATCCTGCATCAGGGCACGCGCGTGGCGGCGCACGTGCGGCGCCAGACGCCGGGCGGCTACTCCACCGATCCCGCGCATCGGCCGAAGTCGCACGCGCGCCATGTCGAGTGGACGCCCTCACGCCTCGTGCGCTGGGGCGAATCCATCGGCGTCGCGACGGGCGCGGTGGTCGCACACATCCTCGAACATAAGCCGCATCCCGAGCAAGGCTATCGCGCGTGCCTCGGCCTCTTGTCGCTCGGGAAACGGTACGGCGACGCCCGCCTCGAGGCCGCGGCGCAGCGCGCGCAGACCACCGGCGCGATGACGTATCGCTCGCTGCACTCAATCCTCAAGCTTGGCCTCGATCACTCGCCGCCCGAGACGATAGAGGCCACCACCAACCTTCCGACCACGCACGACAACGTGCGCGGCGCCGCGTACTTCGCGGCGTCCGCCCCACTTCCCCTCTTTGGAGTCGAATAGCATGCTCGCACAACAGACCACCGACCTGCTCCATCGTTTAAAACTGCCGGCCATGGCGGAAGCGCTCGATGAACAGCGGCGACAGCCCGATGTCGTCTCACTCGATTTCGAAGATCGCCTCGCGCTGCTCTTGGAGCGCGAGCATGTCGCGCGCGAGAACCGACGGCTCACGCGGCTCCTGCAACTCGCGCGACTGCGTCATAGCGCGTCGATCGAAGACGTGAACTTTCGCGTGAAGCGCGGGCTCGACAAATCGCAGCTCTTGCGGCTCGCGACGGGCGATTGGATCCAGCAACACGGGGTCCTTTTAATTACCGGTCCAACGGGTACCGGCAAGTCGTGGTTAGCGTGTGCGCTTGGACATAGTGCGTGTCGCCACGGCTACGTCGTGCGCTATCTGCGCTTGCCACGTCTCCTTCCAGAACTCGCGATCGCGCGCAGCGACGGCACGTATGGCAAAGTGCTCGCGCAACTCGGCAAAGCGGATCTCTTGATCCTCGACGACTGGGGACTCGCCCCCATCGGGGATCGCGAACGCCGCGATCTCTTGGAGATGATCGAGGATCGCACCGGTCGTCGCGCCACGCTGCTCACGAGCCAAGTGCCCGTCGAGCACTGGCATGAAGGGGTCGGCGATGCCACCTTCGGGGACGCGATTATGGATCGTTTGGTCCACCACGCCCACCGCATCACCTTAACCGGAGGATCCTTGCGTAAACTCGGCGCGAGCCCCGCGACCGACACCGCCACCCCGTAATTCCACTCACCGATCCCACGCCCGCAGCGAGACGACACCACCAGCCTCAACCCCTGGCCGAAATGGGCCGGACGCGGTGGCCGAATTGAACCAG
>JANOPS010000611.1:0-7555 GCA_031421995.1 Gemmatimonadaceae bacterium | reverse complement strand
GGTGAGTTGTGCGCCAATGCGGGCCTCGTGGACCTGGCGCGCGTGCTCCGCGCGCGAGCGCGTCCAGAGGGCGTCAACAATGAGCGCCACCACGCTGAGCGTGATGCCCTCGTACAAACGACCGAGAAAAAACACGCCGCCGTTTTCCTCCCACGGTGTCGCGGCGAGCGTGGGCGAACTGAACGCTTGCATGAGGAGGAAATACAGACTGAGCTGCAGCGACGTGGCGACCACGGCCAACGCGGGTCGGAAGATGGCCGCCAGCGGAATGCGCCACCAGGTGCCCTTCGCGTCGAACGGGAGACGCCGCGCAACCCCAACCAGCAGGGGGAGCAACACCACCCACGTGACCGCATACACCGCCGACGGCACGATGGCCTCGAGCACGGGCAATGACACACCACGTGCGTCGGCGATTTGCATCATCATCATCGCCAGTACGATCGAGGCAACCGCCCAGCCGAGCGCCCACCACCCGGCACCTCGCCAGAATCGGCGAGCTCCGATGGGTCTCAACGGCGGAACCGCACGTTCGCCGGCAGATCAAACATCCGGCGGTCGACCGATGCCCGCGTGATGCCACTGAGGACAATCGTGGTCGTATCTCCCGCTGTGTTCGGTGGAATCGACTTCTCGGTGGACTGTATGTCTACGCGCACCATCTTGAGTGGAACGCCGTCAAAGAGACGGGATCGGATTTGTTGGGCCCGCAGATCCGCCGCCGGATCGTCCCCGGCGAACGTGGTCAAATCGGCGAGATAGATGGCTGCGGGGTTACTCATGCCGGGCAACGCATTCGTAACCCAAAACTCAATCGACTCCCGTACGGCGATAACCTGATTAAACAGAAAGTACCTCGCCTTCACGGTATATTCGCGCAACAACCGGAAGCAGGTCATCGCGTGCCCGTCAAGCGTACCGCAGGTGCCAAGGGTATCACCGCGAACGCGAAGGTTGAGAACCTGGACCGAAATGCGCTTTGACTCCATGAACGCGCGGGCGGAGCTCGCATTCATCAAGTTATAGAAGCGCATCGAATGCGGATTGATGATGAGCAGAGAGCGGCCACCGTCTGGCGACAACGCCCAACTGCCAACGGGTACGTCACGGTCATACGAGCGCTTGACGTCAAAGCGCGCGTCAAGTCCGGCAACGTATCCGCGTCCTGCGATGACAGAGTCACGCCGGGCCGCGGCATCCATACCCGCGACTGCCCATGCGATCTCAATGTCGAACGCCCAGCCGTTCAAGGACGGTGTTGACAACGTCGGGCCGGCCGACGGGCGCGTGTCGCGTGCTCCCGGCGCGAGAGTTGGTGGCTTCGGAGGCTGCGCGTGTCCAACGCCACCCAGCGCACTCAGGAGCGCGAGCAGCAGTCCACGCGACCGCCAGGTGACGACGGGTGACTCCTGCACGTGCCGTACGGGAGCAGGTCCAACGCTGGCCACATTCTTCATGACTGAAATCTGACCTGAGGCCGGCGGTTCGGGAGGCGCCATGGTGTGGACCCACGGTTTCATGGGCTGAACCAGGAATCACCCGCTTCGGCCCATCGATCCGGTGATTGACAGCATCAGCCCCATTTCGCCGGATCTCATCCCGTATGGTGCGGTACGCACGTGCAGGACCACTGCCGTGCGCTTGATCGCTTGCCTCCAGGAGACCGTATGAACACCGCATCCACCAGATCACCACTGCTGCGCGTTGGATGGATTCTCGGCGCCGCGCTGGCGCTCACGACAACCGTTCCCGCGTCGGCGCCGGCGCAGACCCCTCCATCGTCTCCCACCCCACGCGCCGTGCCCGATCGTGTGCGGTTGAGTGGGTACATCCGGAACACCGCCAATCGCGAAGTGGTGCGGTACGCCCTCGTGGCCGCCGATGGGGAACCATCGCGAGGCCAAAGCAACGAGGACGGCTTCTATTTCATCCAACTGTCCAAAGGTGCACATCGCTTGCTCGTGCGTGCGATCGGATTCGTGCCGCTCGACACGACCATCACCCTCGACGGTTCACGGACCCTCGATCTCACGCTGGCACCGGCGACGATCCAGCTCACAGCCCTGAAGGTGCAGGCAGATCTTGAGCCGCAGCAGGTTGATCCCGCCGCGCCCGAAATGAGCGTCGCACGTTTGGATCTCAAGACGATTCGCAAAGCCCCGTCCGTGCTTGGTGAGGTGGATCCGATCCGCAGCCTGACGCTGCTACCCGGCGTCTCACGGAGCAGCGACTTCTCCACCGCGTTCAGCGTACGCGGTGGCAGCGCGGACCAAAATCTCATTCTGCTCGATGAGTCGACGATCTATAACCCCGCACACGTGTTGGGTTTTCTGAGCGTCTTCAACTCGGATGCGATCGATGACGTCACCCTCTACAAAGGCGCAATCCCCGCGCGTTTTGGTGGGCGCCTGTCCTCGGTCGTCGATATCCGCCAGCGCGAAGGGAATGCCAACGAGTTTGCCGGGTCAGCAAACATCGGATTGCTGGCCAGCCGCGCCGCCTTTGAAGGGCCGCTGCCCGGCAAGCACGGATCCTTCCTCGTCGCCGCGCGACGTTCGTATGCGGATCTCTTCCTCCGCGCGTCATCCAACAAAGACATTCGTGATAACGTCGCCTACTTCTACGACGTCAATGCCAAGATGAACATCAAGCTTGGCCAGAACGGCGTGCTGATGCTGTCGCAGTATGGCGGCCGCGACGAGTTCAAGTTCGGCGAACAAACCTCGGCGAATTGGGGAAACCAATCCGGTACGATTCGCTGGAACCAGATTGTGGCCAATCGCCTGTTCTCCAAAGTCACGGTGGCAGGCAGCGACTACGACTATAAGCTGGGATTCGACGTCACCGCGAAGCCCGTCACGTGGACGTCGCGCATACGCAGCCTCAATGTGAAAGTTGACGAAGCATGGCATCTTGGCGATCGCAACATCATTGAGTTCGGCGCAGAACGCACGCAGCATGAACTCAAGCCTGGCGACGTCCGCGGCACGAACAGCACCGATACCACCACGTTCACGCCGGTGCGGATTCAACAGCGCCAAGGCATTGCCAGCGCGCTGCACATAGGGCACGAAGTGGATCTCGGCGACCGCATCTCCATCCGGTACGGCGTGCGCTACTCAGCCTTTGATCGCGTAGGTGCGGCAACCATCTATCGCTATGCCAACGGCCAACCCGTGGTCTGGAGCGCCAACGTTGGCACGTTTCAACCGGGCCGCGTAACGGACAGCACAAAATTCGCGGCAGGGAAGTCGGTCACGCGCGCATCAGGATTCGAGCCACGGGTGTCCGCCCGATTCGGACTGACCGCGGCGAGTAGTCTCAAGGCCAGCTATGCGCGCACCCTGCAGTATCTCAATCTTGCGTCGCGCACGAACTCCTCGACACCGCTCGATATCTGGGAGCCCATCGGACCGTATGTCAAACCACAGCGCGCCGACCAATTCGCCGTGGGGTACTCCAGCACCATCGCCAACCGTCGCTATGAACTGTCCGTCGAGGGCTACTACAAAAACCTCTACAACACATTGGAATTCATCGATGGCGCCGATGTCTTGCTCAATCCGCGAATCGAAACGGCCATTATTCAGGGCACCGGTCGCGCGTACGGAATGGAGTTCTATCTGCGAAAGCGTCTGGGCACCACGACGGGCTGGATCAGCTATACGCTTGCGCGGGCCGAGAATCGGTTTCTCGCGCCGGGGTTACGCGACGCCGGGATCAACGACGGCCGGTATTTTCCCGCGCCGTCGGACAAGACCCACGATCTGTCAGTGGTCGCTATACGCCCGCTGGGCAAACGATGGTCGTTTGGGAGCACGTTCAGTCTCTCCAGCGGACTCCCAACAACCTACCCGAAGTCGCGCTACGTGGTTGACGGGCTTCTGGTTGCCGAGTTCGGAGCGCGCAACTCGACCCGATTGCCGGTCTACCACCGACTCGACCTCAGCCTTTCACGCAAGTGGGGTCGTGGCGAAGTGCAACTTGGCGTCTACAACGCGTACAACCGCTTCAACGCGCAGTCGATCTCGTTTCGCCAATCCCAAACGAATCTCCTCGTCTCGGAAGCGGTGCGACTCTCGATCTTCGGTGCCGTGCCAAGTATCAGCTACGGTCTAACTTTCTAAACGAGGCCACGACTATGAAACCGATCTATCTGCTCGCGATGTGCCTCAGCCTTGGCGCCTGCGAACGTGTGGTGGCGCTGGATCTTCCGGAAGGACCGAAACAGCTGGTCGTTGAGGCACGCATTGAACGGGTCCGCGGGGCCGTGACAGGTGAGCAGCGCTTCCGCCTGACTACGACCGACAACTACTTCAGCAACAACGCCCCACCGCCGGCGCGCGGTGCGACGGTACGCGTCGGTGATGATGCGGGGACCATCGTCACCTTCATGGAGTCCCTCACCGAACCCGGCGTGTACACCACATCATTGATGACCGGCGTGCTCGGACGCCGCTACACGTTGCAGATCGACTGGCAGGGAGACCGCTACGAAGCCACTGAGGCGCTCGAACCGGTACCGGCAATTGACACCTTGTACTTCCAAGATCGCACCAGCACGTTTGGTCCGAAGCTCGGCAAGCGCGCGACGATCGACTTCCGGGATCCAGGCGGCAAGAAAAACTACTACGTGTGGGATCAGTATGTGAACGGCGTGCGACAGGTCGTTCCAGACTCGACGTTTCGCGTGCGCGTCATCGCGCCAGACGACGGCCTTGATGGGCGACGCATCCGGCGTTTCCAACCGTACGATGGCATCCCGGTGGCGTCGGGCTCGCAGGTGCTCGTTCGCCAGATGGCCCTCTCAGAGAGCATGTATCGGTACTACTTCGCCCTGTCCGATCAGGCCTCGAACGATGGCTCGCCCTTCTCCGTCCCGCTGTCGAGTGTGCGGAGCAACATCGCGAACCGGACCCGCAGTGACCGTCGACCGTTGGGCTATTTCATGGCGACCGAGGTCGCCGAGGCGCGCGCCGCGGTGCCTTAGCGCTGGACGGAGGTCGCGATGGAGACGGGCCTGCCATGGGCCCGTCTCTTTCGCCTACATTTGTGCATGATCGCCGCGCTCCAAGTTCCTCCCGCCGATACCGCCTTTCGCTACCAAGGCGGCGGCGTTCCCAAAGGCATCGTCATGATCATCGCCTTGGCGCTGCTCTACGTATTGCCGTCCATGCTCGCGTGGAGCCGGAAAAGCAGTCGACGGTGGAAGATCACAGCCATCAACCTGCTGCTCGGCTGGACCGTGATTGGCTGGATCGTGGCGATGGTGCTGACCTATGCGTACGAGCCCCCTCCCGAAGGGAGTGAACCCGACCAAGACCACGTGCCTGCTGGAGGAAGGGTGCCATGAGGAGGCTCACCCACCGCGCGCGCGTGCTGCCGGTCGTAGGACTGCTGTGCGCCACGCATGCCGTGCGCGCCCAGGACACGCCCGAGCTGGCAGAGCGACTGCTGTCTTGCGAGGGCCTGATCATCTCACGCATCGACATCCAGCGGGCCAGTCGCACCGTGATAGACAAACAACGAGCCCCAGGATGGGCTCGCGCCGCCCTCAAGCCGTTACTTCTGGGCACTCCCACGCGGGCCAGTGCGATCCAACCGTTTGTGCAACTCGCAGTGGGCAAGCCCTGCACGGAGCAACGCCGGAGCGAGACCGAGCGCCTGTTGCGGTTGCAGCCGTATCTTGCAGACGCTCGCGTGCGCATGCTTGATGATTCCAACGGGCGGGTGCGCATCGTGATTGAAACCGTGGATGATATCCGCCCCATCATCGGCCTCGTTCTGCGTAAATCGCGCCCCAGTGAGCTTGAGCTGGGCAACTCGAACATCGCGGGCTCCGGGCATGCAGCAGCGCTGCGCTGGCGAGACGGCGGGGCGTTCCGCGACGGCTTCGGTTTCCGATATGCGGACTATCACCTGTTCGGTGCGCCAAATCTCGCGTCGGTCAATGTGGCCCGAACGCCCCTCGGCAGCTTTACCAACGTGTCATTGGGACGTCCGTTCTACACGGATTTGCAACATGCCGCCGGGTATCTGGGCTACGTCAAGGACGACGGCTACGCCTCCTTTGCCCGCATGACTGGTGACGAGTTCTCGATCGCGTCCTCGCGCGAGCGCGCAGATGCGGGATTCGCGGTGCGATTGAATACAATCGGCCGAGTGACGTATTTGGTCGGCGCACTGACAAGTTTTGAACGTCGGACCAACGGACGACAAGTCGTCCGAATCACCGATGGCGGCCTGGTGGACACAAGCGATGCTGCGCTCACCAACCGATTCAGCGCACAGACCTCGACGCGCATCGGCGCCGTGCTGGGTATTCGCGCCTTGTCGTTCGTGCGCGTCACGGCGTTCGACGGACTTGAAGCTGCCCAAGACATCGCCCGTGGTGTGCAGTGGTCCACCACGCTCGGCAAAGGTGTCGGTGGCGATGACACACGCCGCTTCGCCACCGCGGACGTGTACACCGGTATAGGAAATGCGCGTTCCTTCCTGGGACTTCGCGTCCAGGCCGAGTCGCGGCAGAACCCCAGCGGGTGGGGCGACGGTGTGGTGAGTGGACGCGTGGCGTGGTACGCGCGCCCGTCACCACGGCAAACGAGCATCGTATCAGCAGAGTACGTTGGTGCCACCACTGATAGCATTCCATACCAATTGTCTATCGCCGATGCGCTCACCGGCGTTCGCGGGTATACGGGTTCGCGACTAACGGGCGCACGTCGTGCGATCGTGCGGGGCGAGCAGCGTTTCATCATGCCCGGTATCTCACGGTATCTCGGCTGGGGGCTTGCCGGCTTCGCTGACGGCGGGCAAATGTGGGCGGGCAAGGTGCCGTACGGTGAGAGTGCCTTTCGCGGGAGCGTCGGTGTGGCGGTCCTGGCGGCTGTCCCTCGTGCGTCGCGCTCGATTGCCCGCGTCGATGTTGCGTATCCGCTGGTGGCCGATCGACGCGCGAAAGGCGTTGACGTGCGCGTCTCATTTCGTGCGGCAACGCGAGCGTTTTGGCGAGAACCAGCGCCGATCGCGCGTGCGAGACTGGCCAATCCGACCACCGATATCTTCACCTGGCCGTAGAGGCACGGCGCGCGCGGTGGTGCAACCCCGCGACGGCAACCGCTACCGCTACTGCGCTACTGCGCCCGTTGCACGGCATACCAGAGCGACGGCAAGGCAGCCGTCCACGCCAGCAAAAACCGATTGAGGCCAAAGAGCATCGCGGTCATCGCATGGAACACGAACGCGGCGCCAATGAACATCGCGCAGAGAGTCGGGTGGACAAACGCCAGTGGCGACGCGCATTCAAACACGATCACCCCGACACTCGCCGCTCGCAGCAGCGGCGGCGTTGACCATATCCCAGCAGGGACACCGTAGGCGGGCAACTTCATGAAGTCCCGGAGCGCCTCGCCCGTCCACCACGCGCGGTGCTGCGCTTTCGCGACGCCCGCGCGCAGATACGACAACACGAGTTGCGCCGCGATGTAGAGGAAACCCGCCTCTCGCCAGAACAGCGGCGCCGCATCCAGTCGCGCCAGCGTCAGGCCGCCGAGCA
>JANOPS010000610.1:0-20095 GCA_031421995.1 Gemmatimonadaceae bacterium | reverse complement strand
GGCGTACATCACGGCCATGAAGTCTGACCTCAAGAACATGGTCTCTGGCGCCGAAGCGTCGTTCTCGGACAACAACAGCTACTCCAGCTACGTCGCTCCGACGGGTTCGTCGGGTGTGGCGTTGACGTTCGCCGGCACGGCGACGGGTTGGTCGGCCACGGCATCGCACGCCTCGTCGACGAAGACCTGCACGATCGCGGTCGGTACGGCGGCTGGCGCCGGCGTGGCAGAAGGCGAGCCAATTTGCAGCTGAACATGACGTAGCATGCGCTTCACCCCGTGAAGCGCCTGCATCGAAGGGCCAGGCAGTGTTGCCTGGCCCTTCGAGCGTTCGGCGCGGACGGCAAGAAGGCAAATCCGCAGGTGATTTCGCAATTGATCAGGAGTTCCGGCTTGCGCGACCTCACCGCATGTCGCATCCTCCCCCGTGCCCTCCAAACCGCTCCCGCGCATCCATCAGCAGCTTACGGTCGCCGTCGTCGCCGTGAGCATCCTCGCGCTCGTCGGCGTCATCGTGACCATGTGGGTGACGGAATACTTGCCAGACCACACGCGGTGGCCGGCGGTCATCGTCCTCCTGCTCCTTGTCTCGGTGCTCTGGACCAGCATCCTCAGACGCAAAGTCGCCGAGCTGGTTGAGAATCCGCTTGCCGACAGCGTGACCGCGGCCGAATTGATCGCCGACGGGCAAACAACGCGCCGAGCGCCGCCAGGGCAGTCGTATGAGTTCGACCAGTTGGCCACCAGCATCAATCGGATGACCGATCAGCTGCTCGCGTCGCACCAATTGCGACTCCGCGTCGAGAAGCTCGCCACCATGGGCCGCATCGCCGCCGGCGTGTCGCACGAAATCGGCAACCCGATTTCCGCCATCGCCAACTACGCGCACCTGCTGCGTATGCGCACGCAGGACGTACCGGGTACCACCGAACCCCTCGACGCCCTCGAACGCGAAATCACGCGTATTGATCGGATCATGCGCGGCCTCCTCGACTACTCACGTCCACGGCGCCTCACGCCCAAGCCTGTCGTCGTCGACACAGTCATCAGTGATGTGCTCCGCCTCCTTGCCGATCAGGGACTCACGCGACGCTATCGGATCTCGACAGAACTCGACGCGCCAACCGGTGTGGTCTACGCGGAACGGCACGACCTCGAACAAGTGTTCGTGAACCTGCTCATCAACGCGGTCGATGCCATGGAGCACGAAGGACTCGTCGCCATTCGCACCAAGATCAACGACGTCTCGGACTTCGGCGAAGGCACCGAGAAACGGCGCGACGATACACCGAGCGAACGGTGGACCCATCGTCCGAGTCGCCGCGCGCTGGCGTGGCTTGCCCGGCCAGAATCGCCGTCGCGGTTTTTGCAAGTGGTCATCGCCGACTCGGGCACCGGTGTGGCGCCGGAAGACGAAGAGCGCATCTTCGAACCGTTCTTCAGCACGAAGCAGCCGGGGAAGGGCACCGGGCTCGGCCTCGCGATCGTCGCCAGCACGATCGAAAATCTCGGTGGCACGATCTGGGTGCAACGCGCGCGGGAAGGCGGAGCAGCATTCATCCTGTTGCTGCCATTGCACGCCAGCGGGATCGCCGCCGTCGCGTCGCCTCCGAGTGGCGCGCCGCGCATCCCTGAGGCGTAGAATTCGCCTGCGGCGCAATGAAACGGTGAAGCACTTTCACGGGCGATCACTACACTGCCCATGTGCTCACTCACATCGCATCCACCCGCCCGCCATATCTCGGCGTAGCCTCACCTCGTAGGCGCTTCACGCGCTCACGCACGCGTCCACGCGCCGGGCGCATGCTGGTCGAGTGCCTCGTCGCGATGGTACTGCTCAATGCCACCGCGCTGGTCGTCGTCTCGCTCGCCCGCGCGGTCGCCGCAGGCCGCGAACGCGCAACGCTCACGGCGCACGCGTGGGCCCTCACCGTGCGCGACATCGAAGCGGCAGCGGCAACCGCATCCGGTTCGGCGTGCGCCCTCGGGACAACCGCGGGCGGCAACGCGCTGCCACAGCTCACCACAGCCTGGACAGAGCGCACCAATGGCGCAATACGCGAACACGATGCCACCGTATTACTCACCACGTCTCCACTCGGCGGCGGGTCCACCGCGCAACTCGTCACAAGCGCTGCATGGGGCTGCCCATGACCACGGCGCGACGGGGCATGAGCCTCATCGAACTTCTCGTGGCGCTGCCGCTCATCGCCCTCTTGGGATTCGTCGCGATTCGACTGCTCCTCACCGTCCAACGTGACGCCGTCGCGCTCGACAACGCACTCAGCGCCTCCCGCGAGCTCCGCCATTCCGCAGGTATCCTGCTCGCCGACTTGCGCACCGTGCGAAGCGAAGACGTCATCGCATGGACGGATTCGTCACTGGAATTCGCGTCGACGATCGGGACGGGTGTCGTGTGCGCCGCGAGCGTCCCAATCACGTTCGTGGCCATCGGGCAGACGTCCGCCTCTGCCGTCAACTTCCAGGCAACACCGTATCCCGCCGACGCACAATGGAACAGTGTTCCCCAACCAGGCGATCGGGTGCAATTCTGGCAGGCGCCCGCCACCGCCTTCACCGAAGATATTGCCGCGACGGCCGTCGTTCGCGCGATCACCAACGGTACGGATTGTGACGGGTCTCCCCTGCGATCCACCACTCGCGAAACAACACGGCTGACACTGCGCGACACCCTCACCGGTCGAGCAGCCGTCGGCGCACCCGTCCGCGTCACGCGTCGCACGCGCTACTCACTCTATCGCGCAAGCGATGGCGACTGGTTCCTCGGTCGACGCGCACTCACCATGTCGGGATGGGACGTCATCCAGCCCGTGGCTGGACCGCTCGCGGCCTTTCGCGACCGCGGACTGCGGATCGCGATGCAGGACTCTGCCGGCGCCCCACTGGTGAGCGGAACAGGGCGACCGCTCTCCGCGAGCGTCGCGCTCCGCGCTCCACGTCGTGCGGGACGCTCCACGTCAGGAAGCGCGCCGATGGACTCCTTGCGCATCACGATCGCGTTCCGGAGTTCGAACGGGGAGCCTCAATGATCCCACATGCGGCGAGCCAAAGGAGTGAGATGCGATGAACCAACGCCTCAGACGCGGTCGGTCGAGACGCGGCATGCTGCTGCCGCTGGTCCTCGTCGCGATGCTGCTCGTGTTCAGCATCGCCGCGTCACTCCACCAGGTCGCGTGGCGGGCCTCGCGCGGCGCGCACTCCCAATGGGATGCCCAGCGTGGCACGTATATGGCTGATGCGGCCGTCGTACGCGCGATCGCCGGTTGGCGAGCAGACTCGGCTGCCGCAACACCGATCGGGACACCACGGGTGAACGATGCATCCGCCGCGGGCGGGTGGCGTACACGCACAACGACCATGCGCACCGGCCCCCTGCGAGCGGTCATCCTCAGCGTCGCGCGCCGCGACCGTGCGGCAGGAACTGCGGATGTCGACGCGGCTCGCACCAAGCGCGTGGTGGTACGCGTGGTATCACTTTCCCCGCCAACCCTGCCATTCCTTGGCGCCGCGACGCTGCTCGGCCCGGTCACTGTTGGGGCATCCCTAGTCGACGGCCGAGATGTGTTGGGAAGGTACGACGCCGCACGTGACGACTGCGGACCGCGTCGCGACACCACCAGTATAGCCGCTATCAGCGCCCAATCCATTGCAACCATGGGAGCGCCACGCCTGCAGGGCGCGGCACTGGTGGCCTCTCCGGCACAACTGATCAGCGCGCGCGCACAGTTCGACAGCGGCTTTGCGCTGCTGCAAGCACGCGCGACGACAATCCCGTTGACACCGGGAAGCGCTGTCCCTCCGTATCCCGAATGGCGCGCCGTGGTGATACGCGATACCGGTGGCGTGACGCTGAGCGGCGCATCCACACACGTCGGGCTGCTGGCCTTCGACGGGGACCTCACCCTGCGCGGTACACTTGAGGTCGAAGGCCTCCTCCTGATACGCGGTGCGCTAAATGCATCGCAGGGAGCGCTCACGGTACGGGGAGCGCTGATGGTACGCGACCCGGCGGTTCGCGGAAGCACCATGGGCGATGGCGTCGACGCGCGCTATGCGCCGTGTCTTGTTGGACGCGCATTGGCGGCCGTCGCCGTGCCGCGGCCCGCGCGATTCTCGCTGTGGAACAGTCCGTGACACCGCTGTAACGGCGCGCACCAACGTTGTCCCGTGTCACAATGCACACACAGGGGTGTCGGCTCCGGAGCTCAGGATTTTCGGCGATGGGCCGACACTATCACAGAGTTGGCAGTCGTGCCCGCCTCTCCTCCTCTGGCGGTCGTTACCTAGTGAGGGTCGGGTCGTTTGAAAGGTGAATCGTAGGACTTGGACAGGTCACTGTGCAGGTAGTGGCGCGCCCTCACGACGCGTCGAACAGCATCGGCAGCACCACAGTACAACCCCTCGAAGCCATGGCGCTCTTCGGTCGCAAGAAAATTACAGTCGGTCTCGACATCGGATCCGGGCTCGTGAAGGCGGTCGTCATCGACCATACGAGCGGAACACCCGAGCTGATCAAAGTGGTCATCACGCCGCTCAACGACACGGCCATTGTCGAAGGTGAAGTGATGGACCACTCGATCGTGGCAGACGCCATCCGGCAGACGCTCGAGGCGACGGGTGTCAAAACCAAGCAGCTTGTCGCGGCCGTGGGAGGCCGGGATGTGATCGTCAAAAAGATCTCGATCGAACGCGTGAAAGACGCGCAGGCGCGTGAACTCATGCGATGGGAGGCCGAGCAGCATGTGCCGTTCGATATGGAGTCGGTGGAGTTGGATTTCCAGATCCTCGATCCCGACGCCGATGGGCTCGAAATGAGTGTGCTGCTCGTCGCCGCCAAGCGCGAACTGGTAGAGGCCAAGCGTCACTTGATTACCGATGCCGGCTTCTCACCAACCGTGATCGACGTCGACGCCTTCGCGTTGCACAACGCCTTCGAGGCCAATCATCCAGACGCCATGTCAGGGACGGTGGCGCTGCTCAACATCGGCAACGAAGCCACCAACCTCAACATTCTTGATGAGGGGGTGCCGATTCTGACGCGCGACCTCACGGTGGGCACCCGCCGATTCCGCGAGGACCTGCAGCGCGATCACGGAGTGTCGAGCGATGACGCGGAAGCCATGCTGCGCGGATACGATCTAACCCCCGCCCTCGAGGCGGTCGTGTCGCAACGCGGGGAAGAGATCGCGATCGGTATGGAACGCGCGGCAACCTTTCTCGCCACGTCGTCTCGGAGCTTCGGCCAGATTCGCGCGGTGTTTGCCTGCGGCGGCGGCGCGCGCGTGCCGGGGCTCCTTCCGTGGCTGTCGGAGCGCGTACGCATGCCGGTCCAGTTAGCCAATCCACTGGCTCGTATCGCCGTGCGCGACGGGGCCATGGAGTTCATGTCGACCGACGAGATCGGCCCGCTGCTCATGTTGCCCGTTGGACTCGCGCTCCGCGCTTCCGCCTAAGGATTCCTATATGATGATCGAAGTCAATCTTCTCGCAGGCGGCAGGAAGTCCGCGCGCACCAGCGTGGCCAAAATGGACGTCGGTGCGGCGTTCGCGGGCTTGGGCGCCAAAATCCGCGATCCCTGGTTGATCGGCGCCGCGACATCGGTGATCCTCGCGATGTCGTCGGTTGGTGTGCTCTTTTCATCGCAGAGCGCCCGAGCCAGTGAACTCGGCGACAAGCTGGAGCGCGCTGTTCGTGATTCCACGCGCTACGCCAAAGTGCTCGACGCCCGTGCGAAGCTCACCGCTGAACGCGACTCGGTGCAGCGGCAGCTGCAGATCATTCGCACCATCGATGAGAATCGCTACAACTGGGCGCATATCCTCGACGAAGTGAGCCGCGCGCTGCCCGCGTACACGTGGCTGACCATCCTCGAACAGACAACCAAGCCGCCACTCCCTCCTGGCGCCGACACGCTCGCCGGAAGGCCCCAGCCTGCAGTCGCGGCGAGGGGCGCGAAGGACAAGGATAAGAAGGCCGCGCCCGTGGTCGCCGACTCCATCAACATCCATCCGGATCTCAATTTTCGGTTGGTTGGGCAAACGGTCGACATTCAGGCCCTGACGATGTTCATGCGCCAACTGGAGAGTTCGCCCTTCATTGAAAAGGTCGCGCTCACCAAATCGGAGATCGTAATCGTCGACGGGAAAGACGTCACGCAATTCGAACTCTCGGCGTCGTTTGAAGTCCCCCCCGCGGGCGTCGTGCGGACTACTCCGCTCGTCGTCCCGGTCCGCTGACCCGAGGAACTCATGGCACTGCTTCCAACTGATAAACGCGACCAAATCAAGATGGCGATCGGTTTCGTCTCCATCGCGCTGGCCGTCGCATACTTCGTCTACCCGTACTCGTCGAAGGCCGAGGCGATCGCGGCCGACACCGCGCGGGTCACCCAGCTTGAAGATGCCAATCGCAAGGCGGCTCGCGAGTTCGCGCGCGGGAGCATCGAAGAGCTGCGCTCGCAAACGGCGCAGAACCGGTCCACGCTCGTTGTCATGCGGCGTCTCGTGCCCACCAGCAACGAGGTCCCCGCACTGCTCGAAGAAGTCAGTACAGCGGCGCGGCGCGCCGGCCTCGATGTCGGCGGCGTCACACCGGAGGCCGTGATCCCCGGCGACAAGTACGACACCTATCGCTACGTCGTCACCATCATCGGTGACTACCACCAGTTCGGCGATTTTCTGGCCAACGTGGGTTCGCTCGACCGCATCGTGGCGCCGGTGAACTTCTCGATGCTCACCAGCGCGCCAGGGCGACCCAAGGCCATCAAGACGGCCGACAAGAATGCCCTTGCCTCGACCATCATGCTGCAAACGTACGTCGAACGCACCGTCCCGCTCAAGAAGCCAGCCCCCCCCAAGGAGCGCTCGTCATGAGGCACATCACCCTACGCACAGCGATCGTCGCTGTCGCCACCGCCCTGATCTCGGCTGGTGCGCTCGAGGCGCAACCCACGCCGCCGGCCAAGACCGTCGCTGCCGTGTCTGCCGGGACCGTCGCGCCGGCCGCGTCCTCGAAGAAAGTCGTGATCCCCACGGAGATCACCATTCAGCGCGAGGTCTTCGACTACAGCAACAGCGGTCGTCGAGACCCGTACAAATCGCTCATGACGACGAGCGATGTTCGACCGCTCCTCAGCGACTTGCAGTTGACCGTCGTCGTGCTCGACCCCGCAGGAAATAACTCCGTTGCGTTTCTCCGGGATGATTTCTCCAAAACGAAGTATCGCGTGAAAGTCGGCCAGCAACTCGGCCGTCTGCGCGTGAGCGCCATCAAACAGAAGGAAATCCAGTTCACCGTTGAAGAATTCGGCTTCAACCGTATCGAGACGCTCTCTCGCAGCAGCGACACGACGAAAGTGAGGAACCAATGATGGGATCGACGATCGTCGCGGTGATCACCGCGGCACTTGCACACGCAACGTTCGGCAGTGCCTCGCTTGGGAGTGCCGACCTGCGCGCCGCAGCGCCCAGCGGCACCACCGCTTCCTCGGCCGCTTCGGCCAACACGCACGCGAACGAGCCGGCACCCACGGGTCGGGTGTCGCGCATCAGTGTCGGACCCGGCACTGGCGGGGCGGAGATCGCCATCTCGCTCGACTCGTCCGTGTCGGTCCGGCATTTCATGCTGGACGGGCCCTCGCGGCTTGTCGTTGATCTTGGTGGGGCCAGCATGTCCATGCGCGGCGCTGCCTACGACGGGCAGGCGCGCGGACCCATCAAGAACGTGCGGCTATCGCAGTTCCGGACGGATACGGTACGGCTCGTGATTGATCTCGATGCCGCCCGCACGTACACCGTGGCGCGCATCGGATCGCAGATCCTCGTGAAAGTTGATGGACCTGCAGTCGCTGTTGCGCAGTGGGAGACGAAGTCCGCCCTCACGGCTACCACGACGCAATCGGCCGCCGGGCGTCTCGAGTCGCCTACACCCACAACGCGTGTCGCGACGGAGCGCGCGGTGCCGGTTCCGGCCACGCCGTTGCCATCGACCGACGCGCCCTTCGCAAAGCCCACCACGCCATTGCTTGCCGTGCCGTCGCTGGCTGAGCAGTCGCGCGCACAGAAGTCTGAGAATGACGGGCTGCGCGCAGAAATAGCGCAGCTGAACGCGGCGTCGCGCGAGGCCACTCGCGTGGCCGCGCGGAAAGAGGCCCAGGCCGCGGCTGACGCACCGATGGTGGGGCGTGCCGGCAACGCCCCCCGCAAGCTGCAGCAGCCCGCCAAGCCTCGCATCACGGTAGGCTACGATGGCATCGACATTCGTGACGTCATCGCCGCGTTCGCCAGCTTCTCCGGCCGCACAATCGTGGTCGGCAAGGAAGTGTCCGGGCTCGTGAGCGCCGACATCAACGACAAACCTTGGGACGTGGCGCTGCAAGCCATCCTGCAAGCGCAGGGATTGGCCGCGACGGAAGACGCCAGCGGCATCATCACCATCGACAGCTACAAAAATCTCGCGTCCAATCAGGCACTGGAGCCGATGGTCACGCAGATCGTCGACGTGAACTACGCCAAGGCCACCACGTTGCGACAGACGGTACAGGCGTTGCTGGCTCGCGACTGCACGGGTCTGTCCACGCTCGCCACTGGTCGCGATCTGGGCGTGCCCATGAATCAACAGCAGGGCGGCGCAGGACAGCAGGGCAACGGCATCACCGGTCAGGGCTGTGTCGTACGAGGCTCGGTGGCTGCCGACAGTGCGACCAACAAGCTGATCATCACCGAAACGCCGTCGCGTCTGCCCGAGATCGTTGCGCGGCTGCAGGAGCTCGACATTCGCACCCCGCAGGTCGCGATCAAGGCCAAGATCATCTTCGTCAATCGCACCGGCATCCAGGAAATTGGCCTCGCCTACGACCTCGGGACCGGCAACAAACAGTTCTTCCAGCAGCTCGTCCCGCGCACCGATCCGAGCACGCTCGTGCCGATTGATACCGATGGCGACGGTGTGCCCGACGCGACTGGCGGTGGATCCGCGTTCCAAGGCCCCGCTCGTATCGCGCTCGGCGGAAATGCCGTCGCCGGTATTGCCAACGCCAACAACGCCATCAAGCCGAACGCGCTCAACCTGATCTACAGCACGGCGCTTGGTCGCTATCAGCTCACGGCGTTTCTGAACGCCCTGCAGACCTCATCGCTGGCCGATGTGCAGTCGGAACCGAGTGTGACGATTCTGAACAATCGTACCGCGCAGATCTTCGTCGGTCAGGAAATCCCGATTCGGGTGATCGACGCGGGTGGTCAGGGCGCCCAGGGCGGTGGCGGCGGTGGTGGTGGTGCGCAGGGTCAGCCCAACGCACAGACCTTCTTCCCCCGCGCTGCCGTGTCCAAAGAGGAAGCGGGCATCAAGTTGACCGTCACGCCGCAGATCACCAATAATCGGATGGTGCTCCTCGACATCCAGGCAGAGAACTCGAGCGCTGAGCTCGCGAACTCAGACGTCGGCGTGATCTTCAATCGCCAACGCGCCGACTCCAAAGTGCTGGTCGCCGATGGTGAGGCTGCCGTGATTGGCGGTCTGACGGTGACCGAGACCACGCGCTTTCGCAGCGGAATCCCGGTGCTCATGAATCTGCCGTTCGTTGGTCGCCTCTTCTCGCAGAATTCAAAGAACGAGACCAAGCGTGACTTGCTGATTCTCGTCACTCCACACATTCTCGAAGACGGCACCACGCCGCCTCCGGGTCGTTGATCGACGAGGATATTCGACCCATGAATCCATTCACTCCGTTCCGCGCACTCGCGCGGTTCCGGCCGACCGCGACGTCAGGTCGCGTGCTCGTCGTCGTGGGCGCCGCACTGGCCTTCGGCGCGTGCGATGGCGATGAGCTGATCGACCCTCCCATCCGTGATGCGGTCAAGCCGCGCGTCTCGGTGGCGAAGGGCAACAGTCAATCCGATAGTACCCTGGTGATGTCGGTGAACGCGACGGACAACGTCGGACTCAAAACGATCCGCGTGTTCATCAGCGGTGGCGTCGCGGCCGCGTACGATACCACGTTTACGAGCTCGGTGCAGACGGCGAACCTCGCGCTCACCGTGCGCGTGCCGGCCACGGCGCCGCTCGGATCGACGGTTAACATTCGCGCCATCGCGATCGATGGTGCCACCAACATGTCGGACACGGCCAGCCTCTTGATGACCGTGGGCAATCTGCAGCCGCCTTCCGCCGTCATTACCAGCCCCGTCGCTGGTTCGCCGGTGGTGTCAGGCAAGTCGTTGGTGCTGTCACTGTCCGCTCGCGCACGCTACAAGGTCCGGACGCTGGGCTATCAGATCACCGGCGCGTTTACGTCGCGCGATTCCGTGTCGTATACGTTCCCGCTACGCGACTCGGTCTCCCTGCTCGATACGCTCACGATTCCGACGATTGCCGATTCGATTCGGAATCCGGTGATCACCGTGACGCCGTTCATCGTCGACTCGTTGAACCAGCGCGTGACCGGCGCAGGGGTCGCCTACGTGGTGCAGAACGCGTCACAAGCCACGACGGTACCTGTGGTCCGCGTCGGCGTCACGTCACGCCTCGAGATCAGCGATACGATCTTTGTCGAGGCCACCGATCCTGTGGGGATCTCTTCGCTTGGCTACGAAGTCCGCAACGTCGCCGGACAGTTGATCGCCGCTGACTCCGTCAGCTCCACGGGCGCCTTCTCGTCGTTGCTGCGGACCTTCACCACGCGGTTGCCCATCTCGACGTTCCCATCAACGGTCACCGTCACAGGCTTTGCCCGCAATTCCAACGGGCGCCGCGATGTGGTGCGCTACAGTTCAGGTGCCGTGCGTCTTGACACCGTGGCGGTCGTGGCTGGCTATACCCGCCCGCTGCCGAACGGCGGACAGATTGCCGACGCCATTTACTTCCCGCGTCGCGATCGGTTGTACCTGACCAACATTGAACGCAACGCGCTCGAGGTCTACAACCTCGCGGACTCGTCTTTCCGGCAGTCGATCAACGTGGGCTCGCGCCCATGGGGCGTCGCCGGATGGCCGCGTAACCGTGATGGCGTCATGGCCGATACGCTGGTCGTGGCGAATTCCGGTGGTACCAATCTCAGCTACGTCGACCTGAACAGCGGTACCACGGGTCGCGAAGTGTTCCGCTACGCACTGCCGAACATCATCGCCTACAGCATTACGACGGTGAAGTCGGAAACCACCGATCAGCCGATCACACAGCGCACGGTGTACGATTTCAGCGATCGGCCGCAGTATGTCGCCACCACCTGCACAGGTGGTCTGGTCGCGGGCTCACCATGTCAGGATGTGGTGGTGGTGTACTCGACCACACCAACGCCCGGTCAGTCGTCGCCCTTCAGCAATCGTGGCACGCTGCGGTGGGAGAACGTCACCAAGCGGTCCTCACACTTCTTCTTCGAGCAGGCCATCGGCCAGACGGCGGGTCGTGCTGACACGCTCGAGATCGAACGCTTCGCCGCGGCGGGCTTTGGCAGTGACTCGCTCTTGCTGCCGGCGCGTCAGACGATCGCGGGCCCGAACGGCAATTTCAACGTGTCGATCGTGGTCCGCCTGGATCAGCTGGCGTTCCGCGACACCACCTATGTTCGCAACTCCGGCAACTTCCGGCGCGCCATCACCGGCGAGGGCGGCCCAGTGCTCGGGAGCCGCGCGATGATGTACGACGCGACGCTCGGAATGGATCAGTCGCTGCCGTTGCCCGTCATCGACCGCGGCATCTCACGGCCACTCGACGTGTCGGACTTCATTGCGAATACGTTCTCTCGGGTCCAAGGCGTTGGGATCAACTTCGACGGCGAGCTTGCCGCCGTGAAAGGAGATTCCACGTACATCTTCGATCGGACACTGCGCTTGCAGGGTATTCTGCAGTCGCGTTCCAGCGGGGGCGGACTCGATTTTCATCCGGCGAATCGTGGCGTCAACTCCACGCCGTTGAATACGCGATTGGCATTCGTCGCCTCTAGCCAGCCGGTGATCGATATCTTCGATACGTACTGCTATCAAAAGGTGGCGAGTGTACCGATTCGTGATCCCATTATCGGACCCGTTCGCGCGTCGATTCGTCCCGATGGTCAGATCGTCCTCGTGGGCGCGACCATCCGAGGCGTAACGCTGGTGGCGCTCCCGGACAACTTCACGACCACCTGCCAGTAACCTGCCAGTAGGCCCGGGCCAACGCGGCCCGCACCCGTTGGGCCATCCGCGACAGGGCATCGGCGTCAGGGTGGCCCGGTGAGGCCGTCCCGTCAGGGGAATCCCATCGTGGCAACGAACGTCGTCTTCCAATCCGGAAGCCGGCGTTCGTGCGTTTGCGGCGGCCAGTCGATACGTTGAGACATGCTACGCTTTACGACCGCCGGCGAATCGCACGGCCCCGCACTCGTGTCAATACTGGAAGGACTACCCGCTGGCGTCCCGCTGCTGGCGGCCGACGTCGACACAGACCTCGCCCGTCGCCAACAAGGCTACGGACGCGGCCGTCGCATGCAGATTGAAACCGATCGCATGGAGTTCCTGTCTGGCGTCCGCGCCGGCGAGTCGCTTGGCTCGCCAATCGCGATGCTGATTCGCAACAGCGATTGGAAGAACTGGACAGAAATTATGGATCCCGCGCCGCGCGACGAAGACGGCGACGGACTGCGCAAGCGCCACGTGACGCGCGTTCGGCCAGGACATGCCGATCTCACCGGCATCCTCAAGTACGATCGGTATGACGCCCGCGACATTCTGGAACGCGCCTCGGCGCGCGAAACCACTGCACGCGTCGCCGCGGGCGCAATTTGCCGAGTGCTGCTTCGGGAGGTCGGGGTGTCCATCGGTTCGCATCTGGTGCACCTCGGCGGCATCGACGCGATGCGCCCGGCGATACTTCCTGATGATCTCAACGCGGCGTCCGATGCCTCCCCGCTCCGCACGCTTGACGCCGACGCGGAACAGCGCATGGTCGAGAAAATCGACGCGGCAAAAAAGGAGGGCAATACGCTTGGTGGCATTTGCGAAGTGGTCGTCACTGGACTGCCCGTTGGCCTCGGCTCCCATGTGTCATGGGATCGGCGGCTTGACGGTCGACTGGGCCAAGCCATGCTCTCTATCCCTGCGGTGAAGGGCGTTGAAATCGGCATGGGCTTCGAGACCGCGCGACGGACAGGGGCTGATGTGCACGATGAAATCGAGGCAGCCCCGGGCCGAACGCGCGCCGGTCACGTGCGTCGTCCCACCAATCGCGCCGGTGGCACAGAGGGAGGCATGACGACCGGAGAACCGCTTGTCATTCGGGTCGCCATGAAGCCGATTTCCACCCTCATGCGTCCACTCGCCACGGTCGACATGGCCACTGGGCAAGCGGCCACAGCGGTCGCCGAGCGCAGTGATGTCACGGCCGTGCCGGCGATGGGCGTGATCGCCGAAGCGATGGCGGCATTCGTGATGGCCGACGCGCTCCTGGAAAAGTTTGGCGGCGATTCGCTGGGTGAAGTGCGCCGCAATCTTGACGCGTACCTCGCACACCTCGATCAGCGGGCTCAAGCATAGGTCCCGTGACCGACGCCCCAACGGACTCACCTCCCGCCAGGGACGGCACCGCTCGCGCCGACGCGCGCCGCACCCTCGGCATGTCGCGCGGCGCGCACCTCGTGCTAATAGGCCTGCCAGGGGCGGGGAAAACGACCGTCGGGCGACTTGCGGCGCGGATTTTGGAGCGCCCTTTCTTGGATTTTGACGTGGAGATCGAGCGCCGGACCGGCAAGTCGGTCGCGAAGCTGTTCGCGACCGAGGGCGAGGCCGCTTTCCGACTCCGCGAGATCGCGCTCACCCGTGAGCTCGTCGCCGCGCCGTCTATGGTGCTGGCGCCGGGCGGAGGGTGGGTGACCAATCCCGGGGTGATGTCCCTCTTTCGACCGCGCGGACGTATCGTTCACCTCCGACTGTCCCCGAAGGCGGCGATGCGCCGTGTTTCGCGTTCCCGAGTGGTCCGTCCTCTCCTCAAGACCGCCGATCCGCTGGCCACCATGAACGAAATCTGGACCAAGCGAGCTGAGCTATATAACATGGCCGATTTTACCATAGATGTGGAAGTTGTTGATTCGCAACAGGTTGTAAATCAGCTGGTGGCGCTTGCCACGAACTTGACGTCGAGACTAGGTTAGGAAATGGATGATCGCTGGGTGCCGTTGGTCGAGGATCTTCGCGAGCGCTTCGCCGCCGATACCGATGTGGTAGAGGTCGAAGCGTATCTGTCGTCGCAGGGGTACGACCGGCGGCAAATCGGTGAGATTTTGTCGCTGCTGTTTAGCGATACTGCAGTAGCGCCGGTTTGGGACGCTGCGGTCCTCGCTCGGCATTCACCGATTCGGGTGCAGGGTCCGCACGAACGTGGTCGGTTTACCGCCGAAGCGTGGGGATATCTCGTGTCGCTCAGTGGCTCCGGCGCCATCGGGATGCACGATTTCGAGCAACTGGTAGAGCGTGCGCTGATGCATGTGGATGGTCGGATCGGACTGCCCGAGATTCGGGCCCTCGCCGACGAAAGTGGTTTCGATGATGCTTCCGCGAGCAGCGAACGCCCGCAGGTACACTGAGAACTGATGACAACCAAGAAGGTTTCGAGCAGCACCGCGAAGTCCACGTCTGCAAAGAGCGCCACGGCAAAGAAGGCGGCGGCAAAGAAGGCGGCGGCCAAGAAGACGGTGGCAAAGAAGTCGGCGACGAAAGCTGCGGCCAAGGCGGTCGCCGCTACTGGCGTGGCACTTGGTGCGCCCAAGTTGGCGGTAACAACCGGTCTCAAGTCGGCCGCAAAGGCGCCAGCGAAAGCACCAACAAAGGCAGCGACGAAGGCGCCCGCCAAGGCGACGAAGAAGGCGGCGGCCAAGACCGCGGCACGAAAGGCAACCAGCACGCGGGCACGATCTCGCGCGGCGGCCGCTGCGGCGGACGCTGAGGATGACGAACCGGCGCCCCCGGGCGGGACCACATTGGTCATCGTGGAGTCTCCGGCAAAAGCCAAAACGATCGGTAAGTACCTGGGTCGCGGCTACACCGTCCGCGCCACGGTCGGTCACGTCCGCGACCTTCCCGCGAAAAAACTCGGTATCGATATCGAGCACGGCTTCGCGCCAGACTACGTCACTATAGAAGGGAAGGAAGACATCCTCACCGATCTTAAACGGATCGCAAAAGGCGCCCGCGAGATCTTTATCGCGACCGACCCTGATCGCGAGGGTGAGGCCATCGGGTGGCACGTGGAGCAGTATTTCACGCAGCCGCCCCGGTATGCCGTCACCGCGCCGATTCGGCGTGTGATGTTTCACGAGATCACGAAGGCCAAGGTGCAGGAATCCATGGCCAATCCCATGGACATCGACAACAAAAAGGTTGATGCCCAGCAGGCCCGTCGCGTACTCGATCGCTTGGTGGGATACAAGGCAAGTCCCGTCCTGTGGAAGACTGTCAAGAAGGGGTTGTCGGCGGGTCGTGTGCAGACGGTAGCACTCCGCATCATCGTCGAGCGGGAACGCGAGATTCGCGCGTTCAAGCCGGTGGAGTACTGGACCGTCGCCGCCGATCTGCAGAAGGGCGCGCAGCCCTTCACGGCCAAGCTGCACCAGATTGACGGCAAAAAGCCGGAGCTGCCCACTGGCGTCGAGGCCGAACAGGTCATCACCGACCTCAAGGGCCGCAAGGAATTCGTCGTCACCGAAGTCAAACGTCGCGAACGGCGCAAAAACCCGTCAGCGCCATTCACGACCTCCACGTTGCAACAGGAGGCCGCGAAGAAGTTGGGCTACGGATCCAAACGCACCATGCGCTTGGCGCAGGATCTCTACGAAGGCATTGACGTGGGGGGAGAAGACGGCGCGGTGGGTCTCATTACCTACATGCGTACCGACTCCTCGCGCGTCTCCGAAACTGCCGCGGCCTCGGCTCGCGACTATCTCCGTGCGGAGCATGGCGAAGCGTACCTCGCACCCACCGCTCAGCTGTACCCAAGCGGGAAGGCCAACGCGCAGGACGCGCACGAAGGCGTGCGTCCAACAGATCCCACGCGCAAGCCCGACGACAAGCTGGCCAAGAAGCTGACGGCCGATCAGTTCAAGTTGTACGAGCTGATCTGGAAGCGCTTCATGGCTTCGCAGATGTCGCCGGCCGTGTTCGACACCACGACCGTCGACTTCGACACGCCGGCCGCGGGACACCAATACCTGTTTCGCGCAACCGGTTCTGTCATCAAGTTCGACGGCTTCCTCAAGCTCTATCGCGAAGCGCGCGAAGAGGGTGATGGCAAGGCGCTCGAAGATGAGCAGGCGCTGCCGTTCCTTGAGCTCGACGAAAAGGTGCCCGTGAAGGCGATCACGCCAACGCAGCACTTCACCGAGCCACCGGCCCGCTTTTCCGAAGCCTCGCTGGTCAAGGAGCTGGAGCGCCTGGGAATTGGTCGCCCGTCCACCTACGCGTCCATCATTTCCGTGCTGGCCGACCGACGCTACGTGGAGTTGGTGCAACGACGCTTCTTCCCCACGCCACTCGGTGAGACGGTCGAGAAGGTGATGATCAAGAAGTTCCCCGACATCTTCAACGTGCTGTTTACGGCGCAGATGGAAGAGGAGCTCGATAAGATCGCCGACGGTGAGCTGAGTTGGGTACGAGCGCTGAACGATTTCTGGACGCCGTTCCAACGCACGCTCAACGACGACGATCTCGACGCGCTGATCGGCGAAGCCTACGACCTGTCTGCGTTGGAGACCGAGCGCTGTCCTGTCTGCAAGGCAGAGCGCGGCATCGAAAGTCGATTGGTGGCGAAGGGTGGGTTCTTTGGTCCGTTCGTTGCCTGCGTGCTGCACCCGAAGGGATGCACGTACACGCGCCCCATCAAGGGCGAGAAGAAGCCGGCCGAACTGACCAATCACATGTGTCAGGAGTGCGGCAAGCCCATGGTTGTGCGCCATGGCCGGTCTGGCGATTTCCTGGGCTGCAGCACCTTCCCCAAGTGCCGTGGAACGCGGTCCATGCCCACGGGCGTCAAGTGTCCCAAGGATGGCGGCGAAATCGCGGAGCGCCGCAGCAAGAAGCGCGGCAAGGCGTTCTACGGATGCGAGAATTATCCCAACTGCGATTTTGTGGTCTGGGATAAACCCGTGCTCGAAACGTGTCCTGAATGCGGGTACGTGGGCGCCGAGTCCAAGAGCAACAAGACGCGTGGTGCGTTCCGGAAGTGCCTCAAGTGCACCAACGAGTGGGACGTGGCCACGCCGGACGACGCCGAGCTGGTGGCCGAGGTGGCATAGGAGGCGGGTCTGGTGCTGGTCGGTGCGGCGTGAGCGCGGCGCAGAAGTAGCTGGAAGCGATATCACTTCCAGTCCGCTATCGCCGCAGCCGGTGTGGCGTAACATTTCAAACAGCCAACTACAAACGTTGCATTTGGCCGATACCACCGCTTACATTTGGCCGAATGGTTACCACGCCTCCGTATCCACGGTTCGCCTCTCCGCTGCTTGCGCAGGCGCTCGCCGAGTCGCCGGTGGTGCTCATCCACGGGCCGCGCCAGTGCGGCAAGACAACGCTTGCCCAGATGGTGGGGAATGAGCACGGATACGGGTACTTCACCTTCGACGACGCGGTCACACTCACCGCGGCCACCAGCGATCCGGTTGGCTTCGTTGGCGACCTCCCCGAGCGGGTCATCTTGGACGAGGTGCAGCGCGCCCCCGCGCTTTTCACGGCCCTGAAGCGCGCAGTCGACCGCGACCGGCGTCCCGGACGATTCCTGCTCACGGGCTCTGCGAACGTTTTGCTCCTGCCCACGCTGGCTGACTCGCTTGCTGGAAGGATGGAGATCCTGCGGCTGCATCCGCTGGCGCAGTGCGAGCTGGAGGGAACGGAGCCCGCTTTCATCGATGCGCTATTCGGTCGTGGGTTTAAGGCCCGTTCATACGCTCGACTCGGCAAGGAGCTCACCCGCCGCGTTGTAGCGGGTGGATACCCAGCCGCACTGGCGCGCTCCACGCCCCGGCGGCGGGCCACGTGGTACCGCGATTATGTAGAGACGCTGGTGCAGCGGGACGTGCGCGATTTGGCGCGAATCGCCTCGCTCGACGCAATCCCGCGTCTGCTCACGCTGGCCGCCGGACAAACGGCGCGCCTTATTAACGTGAGCGACCTCGCAGCACCTTTTCAGTTGACGAGACCAACCATCCGCGACTACGTCACGCTGCTCGAGCGTATTTTCCTCTTGGAAGAGCTGCCGCCATGGCACAGCAATCGATTGAGTCGCCTGGTCAAGCGCCCAAAGTTGCACATCACCGACACCGGTGTGGCTTGCGCGTTGCTTGGCATCGATGAAGCCGCACTGGTGGAGGACCGATCTACCTTGGGACAGCTGCTGGAGACGTTTGTGGTGCAGGAACTCAGGCGCCAAGCGAGTTGGCGGGATGACGACGTGCGCTTTCACCATCTCCGCGACAAAGACGGCGTGGAGGTCGATCTCGTGATCGAGCAAGGTGGCCGTGCGCTAGCGGCCGTGGAGGTCAAGGCCTCGGCCACTGTCACGCTCGCAGACTTCCGAGGCATTCGCAAACTGCGCGATGCGGTGGGCAAGCGTTTTACCACAGGTGTGGTTTTGTACGACGGCGAGGCCAGCGTGGGCTTCGGCGACGATCTCTATGCGGTGCCCATCCGCGCGCTGTGGGAGCTGAAGCAATGACACGTTCTATCATCCGCCGACGGGCCCCGCGATGACCCAGCAGTACGCCAAACTGAAGATGCTGCTCGAGGAGCTCTTCCAGCTCAACCAGCCCGACTTGGACTTCGGCCTGTACCGCGTGATGCACGCCAAAAGCGCCGAAGTGAGCCAGTTCCTCGAGAAGGACCTGCTGCCGCAAGTGCACGCGGCTTTCGCGCAGTACCAGTCGGCGGACAAGGCGGAGATCGAGAAGGAGCTGGCCAAGGTGATCGCTGGCGTTGAGGCAGCGGGCTTGGTGCCCGACCATTCGCCCAAGGTGAGGGAGCTGCGCGCAAAGCTGGCCAGCGAAGCGGTGGACGTGAAGACGCTTGAGCGCGACGTGTACGACCATCTGTTTTCGTTCTTCCGGCGCTACTACTCCGAGGGCGACTACCTGGCCAAGCGCGTATACAAGCCGGGGGTGTACGCCATTCCATACGAGGGCGAAGAGGTCACGCTGCACTGGGCCAACAAAGACCAGTACTACATCAAAACCAGCGAATACCTGCGCGACTACGCCTTTCGGTTGCGGCCGAGCGACGATGCGAACCCGTTGCGCGTGCACTTCCGGCTGGTGGACGCCGCCGAGGGGCAGCACGGCAATGTGAAGGTGGCCGAGGGGAAGGAGCGGCGCTTCAAGCTGGCGCCGGAGCAGCCCGTGGTGGTGGAGAGCGGCGAGCTGGTGATCCGCTTTACGTACCAACCCGATGCGAAGAAGCAGGCCGAGCTGAATACCGAGGCCGAAGCGGCCGTGCTGGCCACAACCGATGCCGAGTTGGCCGAGTGGGTGGCGGCGCTCCGTGCGCTTGCGCCTACGGAGAAGGACCCCAAGCGCACCGTACTGGCCAAACATCTCAAGGGGTACTCCGACCGCAACACCTTCGACTACTTCATCCACAAGGACTTGGGCGCCTTTCTGCGCCGCGAGCTCGACTTCTACATCAAGAACGAGGTCATGCACCTCGACGATATCGAGAGCGACACGGCGCCGCGAGTGGAGCAGTACCTCTCGAAGATCAAGGTCGTGCGGCGGATTGCGGGGAAGATCATTCACTTCCTCGCGCAGTTGGAGGACTTCCAGAAGAAGCTGTGGCTTAAGAAGAAGTTCGTGGTAGAGACGTCGTGGTGCATTCGACTAGGTGTGATCCCGGAGGCGTTCTACGCGGAGATTGCGGCGAACGAGGCGCAGGGAGAAGAGTGGGTCAGAGTGTGCGCGATCGATGAGATCGAGGGCGACCTGATGGCGGCACCGTACAGCAAGCCGCTGATGGCTGAGTTTCTGAAGGGGCAGCCGACGTTGATGGTGGATACGCGGCACTTCGAAGCGGAGTTCACTGCGCGGCTACTGGATGCAATCGAGGACGTTGACGGTGAGGAAGATGC
>JANOPS010000609.1:0-1932 GCA_031421995.1 Gemmatimonadaceae bacterium | reverse complement strand
CGATGCGATCGCCGGCGCCGAGTTCGAGCGCTTCGCGCACGGCGCGCGGGATGGTGGCTTGGTACTTGGACGTCAACGTGGACACGGGCATGGCGCTCCTCCGTAATGCGTATGTTCGGTAATACGTATTACGGTAATGGTCGGTGTGGCGGACGGCAACACGGTTGGGTGGTACCAACGCGATTCGCGCACACGATTCGCGCGCACCCCGCATCATAGCACCCCCAGTCGTCGGGTCCACCACCGCGTGAACGCCGGGCCAATCATCACGCTGCGCCACGCCGCACGCCGGGGGCGACGCCGCAAAGCGTCTCGCTACTCCGATGAGCGCTGTGGGCGCCAACGACTCAAGCGTTCGTGTACATCGGCAGACAGAAACATGCGATCCGCGATAGCCGCGATCTCCTCCGCTTCCCGCCAGCGCGTTTCGAGCTCATGCAACTCACCATCGAGCGCACGGCGTTCGTCATCTTCGTGCGTCACCATCTCCAACGCCAGCCGCATTTCGGCTGGCAGTGCGCCGATCTCCGATGCGCCCGAGGCCTTCGTCGTCGCGCCTTGAGGATATCGAATGCGGGTCAGCATCTCCATGACGCCTCGCGTCTCCGACGCTACGGTGACGGCGCCGGCGACGTGCTTCTTAGTCGCCCCCGCCCGATTGACGATGGGAAGCATCGCCGTGAGCGCGCGCCGTGCCACGTCGCCCTCCACGGTCTTGATTTCGGCGAACCACGTCCGGCGCGACGTGCGACCGGTTGCCCGAAGGAGCGCGCCCGTCGGCGCCATGCGCCGATGAAACAGCGCGAGCCCGAACGCAGAGTCGTCCTCATTCATCAGGAGTCGACTCCCCGCTGCGTGTCGACTGGAGAGCAACAACCGCTGACCATCATCATCTACGATCGACGACCGAATGCGAAGACTCCGATAGGCCGTCGACATCGACTGAAGCACATTCGCCGCTTGAAAGGACATCATGACCGGTACCGAATATCCGATCGTGGTACTCGCGCCGAGAAACGCGTAGGCACCGTACGCAACGCTCAACGCTACGCTGGCGCCGAGGACCACCTGCTCGCGCCGCAGTCGTTTCTTGAACACATCTCCATACCGCCACGCAGCAAACTCCGGCAACAGCGGCCGCCCAATACGCACAAGCTCCGTCCCCTCCCCCAGTCTGGCCAGCCCGACGTGCTCCGTCGCACTGCGCAGCTTGGTGTCCCGATACGCCCGCTCGGCCTCCTCAATTGCCTCCCACCGCGATTCCAACGGCGTGAGATTCCACCGATTGCACTCCGGGCAGATCACCCATAAACGCCCCTTCTCCGCGTCGAACGCCAAGCGGCGCCCAACCGGAAAGTGCTCAAGCGCTTCGTTCCGACCGAGGGCGCTGCTGCAGAAGAGGCAAGTGGAATACATCACTTACCGCACACTTCGCAAGTGATCCAACTGCTCGTCGAGATCAGCTGGGAGAAACATGCGATCCGCAATTGCCGCGACCTCGTCGGCCTCCCGCCATCGCGCTTCGAGGACAGAAAGTTCACCCTCCAATGCGCGACGCTCATCGGCTTCATGCAGTGACATTTCCAGCGCCAAACGCAAGTCCGGTGAGACCCACTCTAAGGTATTTCGGCCTCTGGACACCATCGTAATCGAGCGTCCCGGAAGCTTGCCACCGGCAAGCAAGTGCGCCAACGGCGTGGGCCCCGTGACCAGCTCAAGGGCTAGCGCGACGACGCCGGTTGACGAGCCTGCTTGGTTGACCACAGGAAGAATGGAGGAGAGCGCTCGTGTCGCCGCATCACCATGTAGATCGATGTATCCGGGGTCCACACCGGCCAGACTCCCGTGCGCGACGGAGTTCCAGATTCGTCCACCGCCGCGACGCCGAGCGTGGCGCAGACGAAGGCTCCACGTTCCATCAGTTGGATTCGC
>JANOPS010000608.1:0-7858 GCA_031421995.1 Gemmatimonadaceae bacterium | reverse complement strand
CCACGCCGTAATGTATGGGCCGGTCGCCGCATGACCGCATGCGGCGACCGGTGTAACAAATGCGTACGGAAATGCTCCGGGGGTGTGCATCTCGCACATCCCCGGTTTCGTCGCCTCCCGACAAAGAGTACGTTCACAGATGCAAGCTCCACGGGCCGTGTTGCGACTCCTGATGGTCGCGCTCGCTGCACTCTCCCCTCTCGGTTGTGCGGACAGTGCGACGGGTGTGGGTGGGCGCCAGCCACCCTACCTCGCCGTCGTGGTGTTTGTCGAAGCACCACCGGAAGTCACGACGCGTGGGCCGTTCACCTTTCGCGTGCGTGAGCTCTCGGGGCAACTTGGTGTTGACACGTCATTTCGTGCCACACCGAGCGACACCACCATCTTGAGCGTGGTGGCCGCGTCGTACCGCATAGACATTGCCGGCGTGCCCGAAACGTGCGCCGTGCGCAACGGAACCGCGCAGGCGACGGTGGTGCCACCCAACACCAACACCACGCTCGTGCGCTTCTTCATCAATTGCGAAGCGGGCCTCACGGTCATCACGGGCACGGATGGCGCAACCGCAGACCCAGACTATCTCGTGTCCGTCACGAACGCCGCGACGGCTGCGCGGAGCAGTGTGGTCAAGTCCAACGACACTGTGCGCTTTGCGGATCTCCCCGGCGGAACCTACGACGTCACCCTCAGGCTGATCGCCGATAACTGTGTCGTGACCAGCGACGGCGGAGCTACCGCAAAGGTGTCTATTGTGCCGCGCGGGAATGCCGCGGTGCGTTTTCGCATTGTCTGCGCCGAACCGGCGCGACGCCCGCGAATCACGCGTCTCGTGGCCAGCTACTCTCAGGGTTCGCTCGCGTACGTTGTTCGCGCAACAGACCCTGATGGAGATATCACACGATCGTTCGTGGACGTGACCGACTGCAATCTGCGCAGCGTCCTTCCAACGGGCGGGCAGCGGCGAGGAGGATTTTCCTCGCAACCGAATGTCGGGAGACGCGATACCGCGGTGATCATCGGAGCGTACGACCTGACGCTTACCGACGCGCAGCTCGCCAATCGCTGCCTGGCCGTGTGGGTGGACGATGAGCGAGGCAATGTCTCGCCGTTTGTCGAGATTCCGCTCCCACCGCGCGCCGCGTCGCGGGCGCCGGTGGTGTCTTCGTTCAATGCGCTGCTTGATGGAACGCGAAGTGTGATCGTCAGCGCGTCAGCGACCGATCCGAACACCGACTATGTCGGCGCGTTCCTCGTGTATCTCGTACGCGACGGCGTGCTCTCGACGCCCGATGGACAGCCTGATCGTGTGGTCTCACAACCGGCTGGCATTATCGGACCAGTTGCCACACAGCTACTAGTGGGCATTGGGTTCGGCGCGTGGAACGACTACCTCGGCGCCATCATGTACTTCGTTGATGCGGAGGGAAACTTTACCCGAGCGCTCGACTTCGATTTGTTCCGCTAAGCGATACGCTAAGCGATACGCTAACCGATACGCTAAACCGATATGATAGCGATAGCGGTACGAGGTCAGCGCAGTCGCGCGACGTACACGCGAGCCCCAGCGAAGGCAATCGGTTGCCCGTCAGGCGCGAGCATGCGGAAGGTGGCCGGCTCGGCACGCGGGCCTCGGGACACGAAGAAGTAGTTGCCTGAGCCCGACAAGGACCGCGTCACGGCGTCTGCCGGAAAGGACGCGAGGCGCAGCGGATAGACACCGCCATTCAGCGACTCCATCACATCGCGCATGTTCCAACTGGCAAACCGAAAGGTGGCGCCAACGCTCGCGGGTGCGACATCGCCGTAGCTGGCCATCAGAAATCCTTGCAATAGTTTCTCGAATGGCACACCAGTGCGTGCGACGAGATTGGCGACATCGACCTGCGGACCGGCCACCAGCGCGCGCGTAAAGGCGCGCTGGTTGGCACCGCCGTATTGATCGGCGGCGAATCGGACCAACGCCCACGCGGCGCCGCGCGGAGCGAGTTCGAACGCGGCACGCGTGCTCACGGGCGACGCGAGATCCGGACGGTCCAACCAGAGACGATATCGAAGCAAGTTCTGTCGGAAGAACGAGTCGAAATCGTCGAGATTGAACAGCACATTGTTCCACGTGAGGCGTTGGACATCGGTATAGCCGCGCACCGCGCGTCCAACCACTTCTTCCGCGAAGTGCGACAAGCCTTCGTTCAGCCAGTCGACTTCGCGCACGCTACTGCCCGCGGCCTGCCGGAGTCCCTGGTTGATCATGTGTTGCACTTCGTGCGCCATCGTGCCGCGCGCCGACTCACGCGCCGTTTCCACCGAGAAGCGGTTGCCATTCACCTGGCCGTTGGGATCGGGGACGAGCAGGTACAGGATCTCCTGCTCGTTGCTGGCCGGGCAGCGATAGTTCTGCGAGGGCACCTCACGCGCCAGGAGGTCCCCCATGAAGAAGAAGCCGCCGGCAAAGCCCAATGACCCGGGTGGCGAGAGTCGATTGATCACTGGCGTGAAGACAATCGTGATCCGCCCGTCGTTGTTGATATCGGAAGGTGCGCCAAACCACGCCGAGACCGTCGGGAACGTTACGGCGTCGAATTCCTGCGACAGCTCCTGAAAGTCGGCCTCGGTAAACCCGCCTGCGGGAGCGGTTGCGTCGAGCACGATGGTGGCACGACGTCCGAGGGCCCTCACCACGCCGCGAACAGGCGTAAAGTTGGTGCAGAGGTCCGTGGTGGCCGCGTTCCCAACGCGATACAGCAGCGTGTCGCCAACCGCAGGGGCCATGGTGGCGCGAGAAGCGCCACTCGCCGCTGCGCGCACACGCTGTGGCAACTCGGCGGCAAGCAATGGAAGCGAGCGTGCGCCCAGCAGCGATTTCTCGCTCCCGCGCACCCGGCCTTCCACGTCACTCGCGAAGTCGAGCTCATGGTGCGCACCCTCGGCCATCACCGACGCGTTGCGCGTGGAGATATGTGAGGACGGCGCTTCGGGTCCCGTGTTCTGCGTCGCACGCGCGGATTCCGGGCCTGTCGTTGCCCGCACGAGATACTCGCGCAGGTCGTCTTGCGCAGGTGTTGCGTTGGCCGAAATGAACAGGTAATCCGTTGCCACGCTGGACGAACCAACCACGATGCACCCGAGCGATGCGCCGCCGCTGAATTCCCTCACCTCGCCCACGCCAAGGGACAACGGGACGGCGCAGGTCGAGCTCGTGATGGGATTGGAGGGCGTGTCGCCGCAGGCAACGAGCCATCCCAGCGCGGCGACGGGGAGTGCGCTTCGTGGGGAGATCTTCATACGATACAATCCCGAACCCATGAGGCCATCGGTAGAGGCAGAGCAGGTTCGTTACGGTTTCGCGATCAACCCGAAGCATTGAGGGCCCGCCGCATGGCTCTCTAAGGCACCGGTCATCGGGGTAGCCGGTGGCTGTGGTTACCGCCCCGCTACGACCCGCCAGATCACGAGATATTGGGCGCCCTCGTCATCCGTCTCGATACCAAGCATGCGGTAGGTGCTGCGATCCACCACTGCGACGTTTGGTGGCGCATCGATCACGAACCGCAGCGCACCGTCGCGATCGAACGCCGCCCAGCGCTCCCGATCGCGCCAACGCACCGTGAGCCCCATGTTGTCGGGATCCTTCGGCAGCTCGTCATCGGGAATACGCACGCCCTCGGCCGCAAGCTGCGCCCAGATCCACTGGGCGCTGTCCGTGAGAATGCGATGAGACGGCTCCTTGTGTTCGGGGAGCGCTTTGGGCGGCATGCCAAACAGCGCATTCATGCGATCGGACACCACTTGCATGTCGCGCCGTTCATCAGGCTGGTACCCTGGCGGTGTTCCCGGCCATGCGAGAACGTGCGTGCGTCCGTCGCGTGCGTAGCGATACAGGCGGTTTGGTCCCGGCGTTGTGGTCAGTACGGCTCCGTCGCGCCCGACGGTTTTGATGCGCCCGGGAACGATGCCATCGGGTGTTGGCTCGCCGAGTAGGAAGGTTGGTGGATGAACGGTGTCGGTCACCACACCGCGCCCGTCAAAGTGCAGCCATCCAAATCGCCCAATGCGCGCCGACGTGTTGTCTTCGAACACCGCGGTGATAAACCACCCGCCCACGGTATCTGGAGTCACGACCCAGCCTGATGCGACGACGGGTGGCAGTTCCATCGTGGAGAGCGCCTGTCCGCGTGCGTCGAATCGCACGGCGCGGGTGGTGTGCATTTCCTTGATCAGCATCGATCCATCGGCGAGGCGAAACATGCGGATGGGCGCGCGATACTCGCCCGGTCCTGCGCCTTCGCGGCCGGCGAGAGCGCGTGGTGCGCCGAGCGAATCGAGCACGTGAACGGCCGCACCGCCGTCGCTCGCGCCGTCAAACACCCAGAGTGTGCCAAGAGGGCCGAAGGCAGCCGCGTCCACGCGTCCGATGTCGAGGGCGGCGAGGTTGATGCGGCGCACGATCTGGAGCTGCATCGGACCGTCAACGCCTTGCGCAGGAGACTCGACATACACGGTATCGCCCGCGGTGCGGCGCCGGACCTGGGTGGTGGGTTCGGCGGGGCGACACGAGATGGCGACGAGCGCGCACACCACGGAGCGGAGCCAGCGAGACGGCACGATGCGAACGGAGGACGAGAGAAGGCGAGGCATACCGCGAAGATAACTCCGCCTGCGGGCGGTTCGTCACACAACAGCCCCGTCCTGTTTTACTCTGGGCCACGCCGTTAACACGAGGGGTGACGATGCGTCTTACCTCGTGCAGTACGGCGATCACCACGCGGCGAGCGAACCGACCGCACGAACGGTCCACAGGCCAAGGGAGATATACAATGCGACATTCCACGAGCGCACATGCCAGAAGCATCCGCGTGCTGATCGGCTGCGCGGTCATGACGGCGTTGAGCGCGTGTGGCGATGCCACCACCGACCCGGCGTCGAACATTCAGCCCATCGTGCCCGACAACGCCGCACGGCTTGCTGCGGCCACCACCACCGCGCAAAGCAACGCGGCCTGTACCGCCATCCAGCCGTACTATTGGGAAATCGGCGACCAGACCGGACGCCTTGGTGGAGCATCCGTCAACGCGGCGGGAAGCAGCACGACCGTGACCGCGCAAACCGCCATGCCAATCGCCTCGGCGTCCAAATGGCTGTATGGCGCGTATGTGGCCGAGCGCCGTGGCGGTACACTCACGGCGGAAGACATCCAGTTTCTGACGTTCCGCAGCGGCTACACGAGCTTCAGCGGCTGCGACAACGACGACACTGTGGATTCGTGCGTCGCGCGCGGCAACAACGGGAACCGGACGTTGCTCACCGTCAACCGATTCCTGTACGACGGTGGACATATGCAGAAGCATGCGAGCCTTGCGGCACCGGCCATGAACCTTGGCGCGATGGCCAACACGGCGCTGGCCACCGAAGTGCGACGCGTGCTGGGCCCGGAAATCTCGCTGACATACACGCAGCCGCAGCTTGCCGGTGGCGTGCGGAGCACGGCGAATGACTTTGCCGTGTTTCTCCGCAAAATCCTGAACAGACAGCTGCAGATTGGCGCACTCCTTGGCAGCAATGCGACCTGCACCAACCCAGCCACCTGCGCTACCGCGCTGGGGTCACCGGTCAGCGGTGACATCAGTTGGAGCTACTCTATCGGGCATTGGGTGGAGAACGATCCTGCCACGGGCGACGGCGCGTTTAGCAGCGCTGGGGCGTTTGGTTTTTATCCGTGGATCAGCAAAGAGAAGACCCTGTACGGTGTCTTGGCACGGCTTTCCGCGGGTGCTGGCGCGGGCGGAGAGTCCGCACAATGCGGTGCCCGTATTCGACGTGCGTGGGTCACGGGGGTGGCGCTGTAACCGTGGAGCTCGCGCTCACGCACACCAGTGACTGTAAAGATCGCGTTCGCAATCGCGCCATCGGCCGCGGTACGCTCGGCTCAGCAATGCCGCCGGGCAACCCCTCGATCGCATCAGGTGCACATCAACAACACGCGACGCGGCCCGCACGCGCGTCACGCCATAGTCGCGAAAGTTGGACTGCACCATCTTGCCCTCGGCGAACGACACCTCGCTGTACAGGACGTTGCTCATCGCCATGATCAGCGCGCCCTCCATCTGCGTCGTCGCGCGCTTGGGGTTTGCCACAAAGCCTGCGTCGACCGCCAGGGCGGCCTTTGGGACGAGTACCGTGCCGTCTGGCAGCACTTCGACTTCCAACACGATCGTGATGCGACAGAAACCAGCGATGCAGTGCAATGCCGCGCCCTTCACCGCGCGTCAGCGATGCGCAGCGCCGGCCGCCGAAGGCGGGTCACGACAGTCCGCGGGCGTGCTCAGCCGTGCACCATACGTTGACCGGCCTATCGCCCGTCGGGACTCTCGCGGCGACGGGGTATGATGTGGAGGGGCTGGGACTTGCGCGGTTGGCGGCGGGCGACGAACGTGGTGGTGTTGCAAGATAACGCGCGAGGTTGCGCGCTATGTTGACAAGCGACTACGCGTTAGCCGAGCGGAACCAGCATTCGTGAGAAGGGGAGTACGTCATGCGCGCCTCACGCTTCGTCTTTCTGTTGAGTCTCAATGCTGCTGCGGCATCTCTATCGGCTCAATCGAGTCCCGCCGCGATCGTCTACGCGCTGCCACCGTCCGCGGGTGCTCTTCCGTCGACGTCCTCGGTGCGGTTCGGTGACGAGTTGATGGAGTACGACGGCGTCGTCTCTATCGTGCCGTTGCGCGCAGGCGGCATCGTAGTGGCGAACGGCGGAACGAGTCAGATCCGATTCTTCGACCGGAACGGCCGCCTTGTGCGAGAAGTTGGGCGAGGTGGAGGCGGACCTGGCGAGTACATGGACATCGGCGGAGTCGTCGCGCTTCCCGGTGACACCCTTCTCGTCTGGGACGGTATCGCGCGCCGCGCGACCGTCCTGACTCCAGCTGGCGCTTACGTGCGGGCTTTCGCGCTCGAAGCGCCGTTCGAGGGAGGCGGATCCGTCACGCGCGTCGTGGCGCTCGCCTCGGGCGCCGTACTGATCGGGTTCTCCGAAGTGAGAACGACAGCCCCCTCAGCGAGCGCACGCAGTTTCGGCGAGCGCCTGATACAGTTCAGCTCGACCGGCCAACGCCGCACTGGTACGGAGTTGCGACTCGCGAGCAGCGACCGGTTCGTGCAGACCGTGCCGCCAGAGTTCGGTGGCGTCGCCTACTGGGACCTCGCATTCGGGCGCAGGCTGACGGTGCAGCCCACCGCGTCAGGGGTTGCAATCGGAGACGGTACCTCGTGGGAGATTGAGGTCCGCTCTTCGCCAGCGTACGCCACGCGCTCGCGTCACCGACTAGATCGCACTCCCGCACTCGTCACGCCGGCAGACATTGCAGCGTTCCGCGAACGGGCGCTCCGCGGGGAGCGGGGGGCGAGCCGCGTGATCGCGGAGCGCATGGTGGCTGAGATGCCGTTCCCGAAGTCGCAACCCGCGTACGTCCGATTCAACACGGACGAGCATGACAACCTTTGGATCGAGGACTATCTCACGCGGCGGGACTCTACAGCGGTATGGTATCGCTTGAGTCCAGCTACGAGACGCGCGGTCGCGATCCGCATGCCACCTCGATTCGAGCCCTTCGCGTTTGCCGAGGGACTTGTGCTCGGCGTTTTGCGGGATGAGGACGATGTGGAGCGGGTAGTTGGATTCAGCGTTAGAACTGTGCGTTGAAGGTTTTGTGCGCCCGTCGGCTAACGGCAGTTCGTGACCGACGGCCGTCTAGGGGAGCAGGTGGGCGGCCCCCCCGGGTCGTAACTTTCGGTACGGCGCGCCCGCCCACCTCCAAATCAAGAAACCGGCCGCGGCACAACATGACGCTAGACAATACCAAAT
>JANOPS010000607.1:0-5437 GCA_031421995.1 Gemmatimonadaceae bacterium | reverse complement strand
CGAATCTTCCAAACCATTCGACTCGTGGTGTAGTCCGAGTCTCAGGCCACCGGCTCCCCCCCCCGCGCTCCCCACATGCGAAACATCACGCTCGCCGCACGAATGCTGCTCAAGACGCCATTCGTGACCACGATCGCCGTCCTGTCGCTGGCGCTCGGCATCGGCGCCAACGCCGCGATCTTCTCGATGTTCGACACGCTGTTGCGTCGACCGCTGCCCGTGCTTGCACCCAGCGACCTCGTGAACCTCTCCTCCCCTGGTACGATGCCGGGCTCGAATTCGTGCAACACGTCGGGCGGATGTGATGAGGTGTTCAGCTACGCCATGTTCCGTGATCTGGAACGGCTGCAAGGGTCGTTCACCGGCATCGCGGCCCATCGCATCTTCGGGACCTCGCTGACCGTCCGCAATGAGCCCATGACCGGCGAAGGATCATTGGTGAGCGGCTCGTATTTCCCGGTCCTTGGCATCAAGGCAGCGGCGGGACGATTGCTGACCCCAGAAGACGACAAGGTGATCGGTGCGCACTTCGTCGCGGTGGTGAGCTACAGTTTTTGGAGAGACCGATTCGCCAATGATCCCCGTGTGATCGGGCAGGCGCTTCGCATCAACGGCAAGTCGTTTACGGTGGTCGGCGTTGCACCCGAGGGATTTGAGGGCACGTCGCTGGGATCGCGCCCGCTGATTTACGTGCCGATTTCGATGCGCGGTGAGGTGCAGCGCTTCACGCGATTTGAGGATCGTCGCAACTATTGGATCTATCTCTTCGCGCGCCTCAAGCCTGGCGTCTCGCTCGAAGCTGCGCGCACGGCCGTGAACGGGGTGTTCCAGCCGCTCTTGGCGAACGTCGAAGCGCCGCTGCAGCAGGGTATGAGCGACAAGACGATGGCGAGCTTCAAAACCAAACGGTTGCTCCTCGTGGACGGCACGCGCGGGCAAAGCAACGTGATCCGCGAAGCGAAAACGCCGCTCACGCTGCTGTTCTCGGTCACCGGTGTGGTGCTGCTCATTGCCTGCGCGAACATCGCGAACTTGCTGCTCGCGCGCGGGGCGGGACGGGCGACCGAGATGGGTGTGCGGCTTGCCTTGGGGGCCACGCGTCGTCACCTCGTGATGCAACTGCTCACCGAAAGCGTCATGCTGTCGATCGTCGGCGGCGCGCTGTCGCTGATGGTGGCCTTCTGGACGCTTCGGGCCATCGGCGCCATGTTGCCGCCGGAGGCGTCGGCCACGATGCAGTTCTCGATCAGCGGCACGGTGATCGCCTTCTCGGCGTTGTTGAGTCTCGCCACCGGCGTTGCCTTCGGACTGTTCCCCGCCATGCACAGCACGCGCGCGAGTGTGATGAGTACCATCCGCGCTGGTGCCGGCCAGATTGCCGGCGGTCGCGCCGCGGCGCGCTTTCGGTCGGGATTGGTCACCGCGCAGATCGCGCTGTCGATGGGCCTGCTGATCATGTCCGCCCTATTCCTCAAGAGCCTGATCAACGTGACACGCGTCGATCTGGGATTGCGCACGGACAACATCGCTACGTTCAGCATCGTGCCGCGCCGCGCCGGGTACGACAGTGTGCAGAGCGCACAGCTGTTCGATCGCGTTGCACAGGAACTGCACGCACTGCCCGGGGTGACCAGTGTGACAGAAGGCGTGGTGCCGCTCTTGAGCGGCGACAACAACAATAACTCGCTCAAGGTGCAGGGGTACGCGTGCGGTCCCGACGTGGACTGCAACTCGGCCACCAACGAAGTGGGTGCGGGCTACTTCACCACGTTTCACGTGCCGATGGTGGCGGGCCGCGAGTTCACCACATCGGATCGCGTGGGATCACAGCGGATTGCCATTGTGAACGAAGCGTTCGTGAAGAAGTTCGGCTGGGGTCGGGACGCTGTCGGAAAATACATTGGCGAGTCCGAAGGCGACTCGCTCAATGTGCAGGTCATTGGCGTCGTGCGAAACGTCAAGTACAGCGAGGTGAAGGACTCGGTGCCGCCGGTGTACTATCGACCGTGGCGACAAAACGGCGACGTGGGCGCCCTCTTCTTCTACGTGCAGGCGTCGCTTCCGCCGGAGCAAATGCTGGGGGCGTTGCGAGCCACGATGAAACGCGTGGATCCCAACGTGCCGGTCGAGGATCTCAAGACGCTGCCGCAGCAGGTCCGCGAGAACATTTTTCTCGATCGGATGATCTCCATTCTTTCCAGCGCCTTCGCGGTACTGGCCACGGTGCTGGCGGGCGTCGGGTTGTACGGGGTGATGTCTTATTCGGTGCAGCAGCGCACAAGAGAGATCGGTGTGCGGATGGCGCTTGGCGCGAACGCCGGCACCGTGCGCCGCATGGTGATGCGCCACGTGGGCGTGATGATCGCCATTGGCGGCGTGATCGGCACCGTGAGTGCCATTGGACTTGGCCGCTTGGCGCGGTCGATGCTTTACCAGCTGGAGGCGTACGACCCGCTGGCGGTCACGCTCTCGATTGTGCTGCTCACTGGCGTGGCCCTTACCGCGGGGTTTCTTCCGGCGCGTCGGGCGGCGATGGTGGATCCGATGCAGGCGTTGCGCTACGATTAGGCGTCGCTCGCATCCAGACGCTCGGCGCTGTCCAGCGTCCGATGCACGTGTATGGCGCGCTGTGCTGTTGCGAAGACGCCCGTCTGCCGGCCGTCGTACTCGTCGGTCGCGAAGAACGCGCGCAGCGGCTCGCCTTCGCGGTGCGCCAGCCGCAGATCGTACAGCGGCTCGCAGTAGAACTGATTGCAGGTTACCGAACGCATCGCGCGTGGCAGTGAGCACCCCTCGGCGTGCTGGTAGATGCACCCTGTGCTCATCGTCTCCGGAACGAGCGCGGCGAGATACGCCTCCACGATCTGCTCGAGCGTGCTGTCCGGATGCTCGTGCAGATAGTGCAACATGGTGTGCTTCGTGAGGTACGCGTGTTCGGCGCCGCTCTTGCAGCACGCACCGCGGCATGCGCTGCAGGCACCCATCAGGAAGGCGCCAACGTCTGGCGATGGCGTGGGAAGCAGAGGACGCACCACCGGTTTCGCGTCGTCTTCGACCACGATGCCTCGTACGTGGTCGAGCGCGAGTGTGGCAACCGTGGTGACATGCTCGCGCAACGCCTCGCGACGTTCGGGGAGCATTGGCGCCGGTACATCGCGATCGCGCGGAATGATCGTTACCGGATAGTACGCGGCGTCAGTGTGCGCATCGGTGAAAGCCTCTGCCGCCGCCAACGCGTCGCGCCACGCGGTGGTATCGGCAAGAAACAGCGCCTGCTGTTGTCGACGAAAGGCGAGCGGGCGATCGATCAGCCACTCCTGCTCGCAAGATGTGCTTGCGCAGATACGCCGCGCCAGCTGGTCCGGCCGCAGCAGATGCTGGCACACGACGCAGCGGTGACTGACCGGCGAAGACCGGTGCCGCCACGCACACGAACTATTGTTGCAGACTACACCCGCTCTCGCCTGATGGACGGTCAGCGGGGCGTCGCAGACGGCACACGTCGGATCGCCGGGGCTCGTGTGAAAAGGGGCCCAGGCGCTCGCAGTCAGCACCTGCGACTCAAGCGCCTATTTTCCGCCGAGCTCGAACTGCGAGGCGTTCGCGGGCACTGCCTCGGAGACTGCCGTTGTCACACCCGAGGAGACGAACGGTGAGGAGACGAGGGTCACCGTCATGCGTGCCATCGTGGTCATGAGTGGCACTCCCACCCCAGTTCCGAGGAGGAGCAGGTCGAACGCCAGCACGCGCCCAGTCCATCGGTTGACGAGCGCGCGGTCTTGGCGGACCAAGAATACCAGCGCTGCCGCGGCATTGACCACCAGTAGCATCCCGAGCGACCAAGCGAACGCGGTACGACCCGCGCTGTTCAACCACTCCACGATGGACGACTCCATACGGCGACTCCTGACACAGGCTGGGAGGGACGATCAGGTAGAGATGGCTAGCATAGCGCTGAATTCCCGGGAGCGCGAGCCCCCGGTTAGAAGGTCAGACCGAACGTAATCGGGATGAATGAGGTCTTTGAGTAGCCGAAGGTGCCAGCCGTGTAGGACGCCGTGCCAAAGCGGGCCTCAAGAAACCCGTCTATGCGTCCAAGGCTAAATCGCGCACCGGCCCCGACGTTGAACGTCACTTTCGCTTCACTCTGCGCGTCCGAATCCAGCTGCAGGAGGCCCGCACCGCCAAGCACGTACAGTCCGCCGGCGATCGGCAGCTCGATATTGCCGAGCGCTCCAAGCATCTGCGTCGTGCCGCCCGTTTGCGGCTGTGGAATTGCCGGCGTCGGCAGCGTCGAGGTGAGCTTCGCCGCGTTCTGCTTGAGTCGGGTGATCGAGAATTCCGGACGCAGCGTCAACGGAAGTCCGGCGAAGCGCAGTAACAACGAGGCGTCGGCGTGCACGCCTGTGGCATCGTGATACGACTTGAGATCGCCAGAAGGCAGGGTCAGACCACCACTGATAATCAGGCGGATGGGCCGGGTCGATGCGCCCCCGCCCATGGGGGCTTGTGCGTGCGCGGAGGTTCCTGCGAGCAAGAGCGAAAAGACGGAGAGCACAACGCGGTGGCAAGATGCTTTCGGCATGCGTTCCATGGCGGCTCCAGCAAGGGGGGGGGCAAGCGTGTGGACGAATGTACATCGCGCCTCGGGACGGCGATATGCTGTTGCAAGGCGTGGATGGACCGGTCACGGCGTCTCGTCCTTTGGCGCGGCACTCGGACCGCTGGCCAGCGTGGCCGCCGTGAGGTGCGCGGTGACGTTCGCGGTGGTCTTGAAAATGTCAGGAATGACATCGACCGCGATCAAGATGCCCACCGCTTCGGCGGGGAGTCCAAGATCCACCAGCACGGGTGCGAGGATAAACAAGCTGCCCGACGGGATCCCGGGCACGCTGAAGCTCAGCAGTGTGGATGTCACAATGACCATGCCGAGTGTGGCGACGCTGATGTCGACACCATAGACCTTGCCAAGGAAGATCACCCCGACCACCCACGCCATCGGCACGTTCACGCGAAAGACCGACACCGCGAGTGGCAACACGAACCCACTCGCGGCGGCGTCGAGCCCGAGCTTCTCGCGTGCGGCGCTGATCATCATGGGCAAGGCGCTTAACGACGATCGCGAGCCGGCGGCGAGCGCCTGGGCAGGTGCGGCGGCAGCGGCGAACCGACGCAGCGACATGCGCCCAAAGAGCACAACCACGGGGTACAGCATGAGTGTGAAGACGATCAACACCGCGGCGAGCGTGGCGATATAACGGGCCAGCGCCCCAAGGCTGGACACGCCAAGTCGTGCGCCGAGTGCGAAGGCGAGCGCGAGCACGCCGATCGGCGCGACGGCAACGACCCATCCCACCACGACCAAGAGTGCATCGGAAATGCCGCGGCAGAACGTCACCACGGTATCGCGACGTTCGACGTCGATCTGCTTGAGCGC
>JANOPS010000606.1:0-1703 GCA_031421995.1 Gemmatimonadaceae bacterium | reverse complement strand
TCCCGCATCGCGCAGCGCGCGCAGCTGAAGCGAGACCGCACCAAAGGTGACGTCGGGCATGGCTCGCGCGATGTCACCAGCGGAACGCTCCTCGTCCCACACCAAGCGAAGAATCTCGCGGCGACGGGGCGAGGCGATGGCCGTCAGGAAGTCCTGTTCGGGAAGTCGCATATGTTATTTTAGTTAAAACTGAAATATCGTCAAGGGGTCTTGAGCGAATCGGCCCTTCCGCCCAGCGAACGGACCGTCCCGCCGCGATCTTTGCTGCATGCCACGCACACTTATCCTGTCCCCGGTTCCGGCGATCACGCTCGTGACCCTCCTGGCGTCGTCGAACGCCATCGCGCAGGCCGCGCGATCGCCCCTCACCGTGGAGCGCATCACCACCGCCGCGGCTGCGCTCACCGGAACGCCCCCGTCGGCACCGACCTGGTCGCCCACCTCGCGATCGCTCGCTTTCCTCTGGAACGAGCCCGGACAATCGGGACGCACGCTGTGGCTGGTTGATCGCGCCGGCACCTCCCCGCGACGCGTATTGCCAGCACAGAACACCGCGGCGGTCAGTGATGTCATCTGGTCGACAGACGGCACGATGCTGCTGTTCGTGCAGCGCGGCCTGGTGTGGCGCGTGCCGGCAGCCGGTGGCGAGCCCACAGCGTTGCACGACAGCGCGGGAGAGATCTCCGATCTCGAGATGTCGCCCGATGGCACGCAACTCTCCTTCCTGCGCGACGGTGATCTGTGGTTGCTGCCGGCACGCGGCGGCGTTCTTTCGCGCGCGACCACGGTGGCGGTAGCGCCGATCGGTACGGTCCCCCTTGGCACCTACTTTCGACGCGACGTCGAAATCGGCGGTGGCACATGGAGCGGACCATCGCCCGCGTACGCCTGGTCGCCAGACTCGCGCACGATTGCGATGCATCATGTGGATCGGCGCGGCGTGAAGGCCTTCGCGATGCCCTACTATCTCAACGACACGTCGCTGATGAACACGGTACGCCGCGGGGCGCCGGGCGCAGCCAACGAAGTGCGCACGGTGCGGCTCCTTGACGTAGCGACGCGGGCCATGCGGACGGTGCCGCTCCCCGATTCCAGTAGCACACGTATCGTGAGTTTCGCCTGGTCGAGCACGGGCACGCTGCTGATCGACCGAGAGAGTGACGATGCGATCGATCGACGACTCTTTGTGCTGACACCTGACGCACCAACACCGCGCCACGTCTGGCATGACACACGCGATACCCGCGTGTACAACGACATTGCGTCGACGTGGAGCGCGGACGGTAGGAGCATTCTGCTCACAGGCGATCTGGATGATCGATACCGCCTGTATCGCATCACACTGGGAGACACGACGGCAGTCCCACTGACGTCAGGCCCGCACGATGTCGCCGGCGCGGGAATCCCGCGCGCTGCGACGCGAAGCATCGACTACGTCAGCTCGGCGCCACGACCTTCTGAGCGACACGTTTTTCGCATCAACGCTGTGGGCGGCGCCTCGCGTCAACTCACCACGCGGGCTGGTACGCACACGCCGTTTGTCTCGCCGGACGGTCGCACAGTCGCCTTGCTCTCGTCGAGCGACATCGAACCATCGGAGCTGTATCTGCTAGACGCACGCGCCGACGCCGTCGAACGTCGCATCACGCGCTCGACGCCGGCCGCGTTTGCGGCCATCCCGTGGATCACGCCACAGTACGTCA
>JANOPS010000605.1:0-1702 GCA_031421995.1 Gemmatimonadaceae bacterium | reverse complement strand
TCCCGCATCGCGCAGCGCGCGCAGCTGAAGCGAGACCGCACCAAAGGTGACGTCGGGCATGGCTCGCGCGATGTCACCAGCGGAACGCTCCTCGTCCCACACCAAGCGAAGAATCTCGCGGCGACGGGGCGAGGCGATGGCTGTCAAGAAGTCTTGTTCCGGAAGTCGCATTCTTTATTTTAGTTATAACTGAAATGCTGTCAAGACCTCACCAGCACCCAACCCGCAGGCGCTGCGAAAGGCGCGTCACACTGCGATCTTTGCGGCATGCCACGCACACGTTCTCTCTCTCCGGGCCTGGCGATCGTCGTCACGGCTCTGCTGGCGTCGTCGAACGCCATGGCGCAGGCCGCGCGATCCCCCCTCACCGTCGAGCGCATCACGACCGCCGCGTCGGCGCTCATCGGTACGTCCCCCTCGGCGCCAACTTGGTCGCCCACCTCGCAATCGCTCGTCTTCCTCTGGAACGAGCCCGGACAATCGGGCCGCACGCTGTGGCTCGTCGAGCGCGCCGGGACGGTCCCGAGACGCGTACTGCCTGCAAACAACACGGCGACGGTCAGCGACGTCATCTGGTCGACCGATGGCGCCGCGCTGCTGTTCGTGCAGCGAGGGCTGGTGTGGCGCGTACCAGCAGCCGGTGGCGAACCCACATCGTTGAACGACCGCGCGGGAGAGATTTCCGATCTCGAGATGTCACCCGATGGCACGCGACTCTCCTTTCTGCGCGACGGTGATCTGTGGTTGCTGCCGGCACGCGGCGGCGCACTCACACGAGCGACGACGGTGGCCGTCGCGCCGATAGGCACTGTCCCACTGGGCACCTACTTTCGACGCGACGTCGAAATTGGCGGTGGCACATGGAGCGGACCATCGCCCGCGTACGCCTGGTCGCCGGACTCGCGCACGATTGCGATGAATCATGTGGATCGGCGCGGTGTGAAGGCCTTCGCGATGCCCTACTATCTCAACGACACGTCGCTGATGAACACGGTACGCCGAGGGGCGCCGGGGGCAGCCAACGAAGTGCGTACGGTGCGGCTCCTTGACGTGGCGACGCGAGCCATGCGGACGGTGCCACTCTCCGATTCCAGTAGCACACGTATCGTGAGTTTCGCCTGGTCGAGCGCGGGGACGCTGCTTATCGACCGAGAGAGCGACGATGCGATCGATCGACGACTCTTTGTGCTGACACCCGACGCACCGACACCGCGCCAAGTCTGGCGCGACACACGCGATACGCGCGTCTACAACGACATTGCATCGACGTGGAGCGCGGACGGCAAGAGCATTCTGCTCACCGGCGATCTGGATGATCGATACCGCCTGTATCGCATCACGCCCGGAGACGCGACGGCAGTGCCACTCACGTCAGGCCCGCACGATGTTGCCGGCGCGGGCATTCCGCGCGCTGCGACGCGCAGTATCGACTATGTCAGCTCGGCTCCTCGCCCCTCTGAGCGCCACGTCTTTCGGATCAACGCTGCGGGCGGCGCCCCGCGTCAACTCACCACGCGGGCTGGTACGCACACGCCGTTTGTCTCGCCGGACGGTCGCACGATCGCCTTGCTCTCGTCGAGCGACATCGAACCATCGGAGCTGTATCTGCTAGACGCACGCGCCGACGCCGTCGAACGTCGCATCACGCGCTCGACGCCGGCCGCGTTTGCGGCCATCCCGTGGATCACGCCACAGTACGTCA
>JANOPS010000604.1:0-2362 GCA_031421995.1 Gemmatimonadaceae bacterium | reverse complement strand
ACGCGAGGCCGCCGGCCTCACGCAAACCCAGTTGGCCGAGCGCATCGGTGCCAGCAGGTTTTGGGTGGCGGCGTTCGAGAAAGGAAAGCCGAGCGCCGAACTGGGCCTCGCCCTCAAGGCCATTCAGGCCCTCGGCTTGTCGATCCGGATCCAGCCAGAGAAAGACGCATCGGCCCAGCAGTCGAGCAGCACTGCTCGGGCCCCGTTGACCAGTCTCAGCGGCCATGTAACGCTGGCCAACGTCATCGCGAAGGCGACACTCCCGAACACAGCGCCATCAAAGGTGACCGGGTGGCCAGGCGCCGCACCGCCGAAGCCACGTGGGCGGTCGAATGACTGAGCGCAGCCGTCTCACGTTTTCAGCGCGACCAACGCTCGCCGTCCTTTTGCGCTTCCGCAGGTGCCGGTGAGCACGCGGTTGTCTACGCACGCCGTGGTGAGGCGTCCGGATCTGCCAAACGATAGCTCGTACTCCGCCCGCCGCCCGCGTTTGTTGCGAGCACGCCCCACGCCAACAGCTCGCGGATGTCGCGAAGCGCCGTATCGGGTGAGCACTTCGCCAATGTCGCGTACTTCGACGTCGTCAGAAATCCCTGAAAGCCGTCCAGCAGTTTATTGATGATCAGCCGCTGCCGATCATTCACAGGATCGCGATTGATGCGCCGCCAGAGCTCCGCCTTGAAGAGCACGGAGGACAGGACATCGGCCGCCCCACGCACCGACCGGTCAAGGCAGCCAAGGAACCACACCAACCAATCGGTCACGTCGACGGCACCGCGCTGCGCGCGTTCTAACTGCCGATAGTACTCTCGCCGCTCTGATTCGATCTGCGACGACATGCTGTAGCATCGCTCTCGTGTGCCGTCCGCGCGGGCGAGTGAAAGGTCAGCAATCGCTCGCGCGATACGTCCGTTGCCATCTTCGAAGGGATGTATGGTGACGAACCAGAAGTGCGCGAGCGCCGCTTTGAGCACCGGATCGAGCGAGGTCGGCACGTTGAACCAATCGATGAACTGCGACATCTCCTGTTCGAGTCGATCGGCACTCGGCGCCTCGAAGTGCACGCGCTCGCGGCCGATCGGTCCCGAGACAACTTGCATCGCCTCGGCCGCCCTCGTGCGCCACGCACCCACCGTGAGCCGCCGCGTTCCCTTCCGGCCGGTCGGGAAGAGCGCGGCGTGCCAACCAAAGAGTCGTTCACTGGTCAGCGGTTCGTCGTAACGCTGCGTGGCATCGAGCATCATCTCGACCACCCCCTCGACTGCGCGACCCGGCTGGGCCAGCCCCCCGATGTCCATGCCAAGCCGACGGGCGATTGAGGAACGTACTTCCGCGGAGGGCAGCACTTCCCCCTCGATGGCCGAAGACTTCACCACATCGCTGGTCAAGACCACCAAGCTCGCCTCGGCGCGCAGCGCAAATCCCAGCGTGCCCATTCTCCCCAGGAGGAGCCCTTGCCGATGGCGGACGCTGGCGAGGAGGCCTTCCAAGACGGTGCTATCCCAGACGAGGCGTGGCCATTCGGGACGTTCGTGGATATATGTCATGATTATTCGCCGTATGGTTTGCGGTGAATATGCCCTTTCCACGCCGCATTTGTCAATATTCGCCGCCCACTATGCGGAGATTAGCGGGATATTCGCCGCAGCCGTAACGGCCTTTCTCGTTTTCTGCGCTGCTATCGAGTGCCCGGCTGGCCTGTGGTATAGTGTCGAACGCGCGGTTCTTCGAAAATAGCCGTACCACAAACATCACATGTCCAACACCCAACTTGTGCTGCTCGGCGACGTGCACGGCTCCGCCACCGCCATTGTGCGGCTGGATCGCGAGCTCGCCGCCGGCATTCCGATCCTGCAGGTGGGCGATCTGGGATGGTATCCCGGTCTTCGCGATCAGTGGCACGCCGTAGGGGCATCGTTGCGACGACCGCTGTATTGGATTCGCGGCAATCATGAGCACTACCCCGCGATGCCGTGGCTCAACGCCGACGCGCCGTTTGAGGTCGCACCCAACATGCACTTTGTACCTGACGGGTGTGTGCTGGAGCTTGCCGGCCTGCGCGTTGGGTGCCTTGGTGGCGCTGCCAGTATCGACTACAAGTTCCGACGACTCGGCGTGGACTGGTTTCATGACGAGAACATCACGACCGAGCAAGCGGACCGGGCGCGCGCATGGACGAACATTGATCTCATGGTGACGCATGTCCCGCCGCAGTCGGTCATCACGGCATCAGCAAACCCCGTGAACAAGCTGCAGTTTGGCGTGTCCATCGACTGGCGCGACGCCAACGCCGATGTGGTCGAGGACGTGTGGCGGCATGTGGGATGCCCGCCGCTGGTGTGTGGGCACATGCACTATGCCT
>JANOPS010000603.1:0-22201 GCA_031421995.1 Gemmatimonadaceae bacterium | reverse complement strand
ATTGGCCACACGAACCGTGTACGGCGCTGCGAAGGCGGCTCCCGGCGCTCCCGTCTGCGAATTCCCGCTGACGATGGTCACCACATTCGCGGCCCCGATGCTCGTCGAAAACGTGAGCGGCGCCAAGCCGGCCACGGTGGCCGTGACAACCGACGTTCCGACAGTCGCTCCTGCCGTGTAATTCACCGTTGCCAGTCCACTGGCATCAGTAGTCGCACTCGCGGCGCTGAGCGTGCCGCCACCCGACGTCACCACGAACGAAACCATGGTTCCCGCCAGCGGCGCTCCCGTTTGGTCGACCACCTTTACAATGAACGGAGACGTTGCGGCAGTGCCGGCCGCTGCGGTCTGGCCGCTCCCGCTCTGCAGCGTCGCGGTTGTTGCAGCGCGCGCGCTGACGACTATTGAGAACGTCACCGGTGCGACACCTGTGACGGTTGCTGTGACTGACGCAGTGCCAGCCGTTGCTCCTGCGGTATACAACGTCGACGCGATGCCACCCGCGTCAGTGGTTGCGCTGGTGCTGCTCAGCGAACCACCGCCGGACGCCACCGCAAACGTCACCGAGACGCCCGACATTACCGCACCGTTTTGATCGACGACCTTTATCGCGAGCGGGGCCGTGGCAGCAGTACCGGCAAGCACGGTTTGATTGCTGCCGGATGAAATTGTTGATGTGGTGGCAGCTGGCGGGGCCACGGTGTCATCGGAACAGGCGCCGAGCCCGAGTGATGCGACCATGAGCGCAGCAACGCTCAAACGACGATGAAACGTGTGCATAAGCAAACCTCGAACGGTTAAGAGAAAGAGCGGAACATTATGCGACCAGCGTCACCCCTCATGGGCTTCTGTTCGTACGAGATCGCCCGCAGCGCCTTCGTGGTGAGCACCGAGCAGTTTGCGTTCCTTCGCACTGTCCCAGCTGGTCAGTGAAGCACAGCAAGAAGCGCTGCGCTTCACCCTCGCGTCACTTCTTGCGCCGCACGGACATGCAATGGTTCGGCATATTGCATAACGGAGTATCTGATACCACAAAGGCGCGTGCAATCGCTCGCAAGGATGAATCCACCATCAAAGTGATGTGGGGTTGGCAGAGTCTCACAATGACGGCGAACAACGGAGTAACAATGGCGAGAGAAAGCATGACGCCAAGCGATGCAACGAGGTGAAACTCGCACTTCCGGGTGATAGGAATCATGTCGCCTTTCGTCGATCCTTGAGCAGAAGAACCATGCACCGCTTCGCACCCACGAGACCGGACCTATGAACCCACCTGGGTCGCCCCCCGAGGCAACTGACGAACACATCGGCGCCCTGAGATCGATTCACGCGCAGGCCGAAAGCAACCTCGGCAAACACCAACGGTTGATCGAACGCTCTACGGCTGTTTTGGGACGTCCCAGAACGGTCTACATGTTGCTCGCCGTCGTGCTCAGCTGGGGCCTCGGCAACGCCGCATCCTACGTTCTCGGTTATGCAGCGTGGGATGCACCACCATTCTTCTGGCTGCAGGGCGCGATCGGACTGTACGCCGCCGTAGTCGGCACAACGGTGTTGATCACGCAGACGCGTCAGCAGCAACATGCGGATCACCGCTCGTACCTGGAGCTCCAGATCAGCCTCACCGCCGAGCAAAAGGCCGCCAAGCTGATCGAGTTGCTCGAAGAGCTACGGCGCGACATGCCAAGCGTGCGAGACCGCGTCGACCCACAAGCGGATGCAATGGCGCGTGCCGTAGATCCGAAAGCGGTTATGAGCGCGCTGCAGGAAACTCTTGCCAGCGCTGAGCCGGTCCCTCACGCTCCGACGTCCTGATTCCGGTGATCTACTTGCCATGCGCCCTCCCGATTGTTCTAGAGCGACACTCCCCAAATGGCCGATCTTTGGTGCGCACATTACAAACCGTAGGCGTGCAAAGATCCTACTTGCGAGTGATGGTCGTGGTTGAGCGCGATGCCGAGTTTCATCATATGGCACACACGCCTGGACGGAAGCGCGCATCTACTACCATGTTTCGGAGAGCATCATCATGAACGAAAATGCACAAGCGGCGATTCACAGCTACGTCACGGATATGCTGGCATTGGAGCATCACTTCGAGTCTGCTCTACAAGGGCAGATCAAAGGCACTCCAGATACGTCCGCCTTCCGGCCCGACATCGAACGCTTGTACGAGATGCGACAAGCGCATATCGAGGCGCTGACAGCGTTAGCGGACCGACGCGAAATCGGCGGACAGGGTATCACGGGCGCCGTCAAAAAGGCCGCAGCCTCGGTGTTGGGGATTGGCGCTGCGGCAGTGGATTTTGTTCGAACAGAAGAACTGCCGAAGAACCTCCGCGACGACTATGCGGTGCTCTCCTTGAGCTGTGTTGGCTACATGATGCTCCGCACCACGGCATTGGCATTGGATGATGCCGAGGTCGCGTCCCTTGCGGAGCGGCACTACGCGGACGACGCCAAAATGGTCATGGCGCTCCAGCACATCATCCCCGAGGCGGTCGTGGCGTTTCTGTCTGAAGATGGGCTTGCACCCCGCACCGATGTGTTGCACGAAATCCACCGTAGCGTGCGCGCGGCCTGGACCTCCGACGACCTCGAGGCCGACCCCCATGCGTTGCCGCCAACCAGTGATATCACGATGCCGCGTCCATATTCCACGCAGGGAAACTGATGATGACGAGCGACGTCGCGCACGTGGATAGACTGATTGGTGTAGTCTTGGCCGCCCGCGACGCCTTCATAAGTGCGTCGAGAGCGACGACTTCTCCGATCCTGCAGTCGCTCTTTCGCGAGCGCGCCGAGGATCAGTCCCGCATCGCCACCGAACTCACGGCTCGACGCTAATGCGCTTTGGCTGCACGAGCCCACATACCTGCTCCGCGGTGGCGCAGCGCGCCGCGATCATTACATCTTCTCGTGCCAGAGGGCACATTTCATGAAACTTGATACACTGAAGGCGCTATACGTTGAAGGGCTTCGCGATCTCTATAGCGCCGAACGTCAGATTTTGAGAGCACTTCCGAAGATGATAGAGGGAGCATCGAGCGAACAGGTGAAGGCGGCCTTCTCGCATCACATGTCACAGACAGAAGAACAGGTCGTGCGCCTCGAGACCATCTGCGAGGAGTTGGGCGTGAGCCCCAAGGGCAAACACTGCAAGGGTATGGAAGGGCTCGTCGCGGAGGGGGATGAGCTGCTTGACGAAGACGCCGAGGCCGATGTGATGGACGCGGGGCTCATCGCTGCCGCCCAGCACGTCGAACACTACGAGATAGCGGGCTACGGTACGGTCCGCACCTATGCGACGCTGCTGGGATATGACGATCAGTCCGAGCTGCTGCAGATATCGCTTTTGGAAGAGCGGGAGACGGACGAGCAGCTTACCGAGATTGCCCTCACGGTGAATGTCGATGCCATGGTGGCGGAGCCAGCCGATGACGTATCTGCGTCGCCAGCAACGACGACGAAAGCGTAGCAGCCGGCCAAGAGCACATGGAAAAGCCGCTCCGTGACTGAGGAGCGGCTTTTCTGCGGTGCTTGAGTACCCCCAGACGCGTGCAAGAAGCCGGTCTTTGCTTACATACTCAGTAAGTTGGCGGACCCGCGCGCGAGTAATGCCCCCGCCAGAAACTGCTCAAGGACAACCGGGTCCACGGGCTTCACGAGGTGGTGGTCAAATCCTGCTTCTCGAGACCGTCTTCTGTCCTCGTCCTGTCCCCAGCCCGTGAGGGCGATGAGGACCACGTTTTCGCTCCACGTCTGTGCTCGGATGCGACTGCACGCTTCGTAGCCGTTCATCCGTGGCATGCCAATGTCGAGCAATATCACGTCAGGCTGAAACACCGCCGCTATTTGCACCGCGTCCAGCCCGTTGTTCGCGGTGCTGACGTCGTTTCCCATGAGTTTTAGCATCATCGCCAAGCTGCTCGCCGCGTCTTCGTTGTCGTCAGCTACCAAGATGCGGCGGTGGTCGAACGAGCGGGTGGGGGGAACGTGTTCGGCAGGCGGAGTCTTCTCCTGCGCAACCGGCAACTCGATCGGTAGGCGCACCACGAATTCACTGCCCTTCCCGTTGCCTTCACTGCGTGCCTCTACCTTGCCGCCATGCATCTCAACTAAGCGTTGTACCAAGCTGAGCCCGATGCCCAAGCCGCCTTGCGCTTTGTCGAGCGAGGGATCCACCTGCGTGAACATCTCGAAAATCTTTGGCAGCATGTCGGTCGCGATGCCCACGCCGGTATCGGTAATAGTCGTAACGAGATCGTTACCCTGACGTTCGACCGTCAACCAGATACGCCCACCACGCTCGCAATACTTGGCAGCGTTGTTGAGGATATTCGAAAATACCTGTACCAGCCGAGTGGCGTCGGCCACGAGGAATATCGGTTCTGGAGGAACGACAACGATCAGTTCGTGACCGCCAAGTGCAATGAGCGGACGATTGGCTTCCACCGCGTTGTCTACCACTGCCGAGAATTCGATCCGCTGAACCTGGAGCGCCAGCTTTCCGCTTCTGATGCGACTTACATCCAGCAAGTCATCCACCAATCGCACCAGGTGTGCCAACTGTCGCTCCATCATGGTTTGGACTTCTGCCACCGCGCCATGACTCGCACCCGACAACCGCATCACGTGCAAGCCGTTTCGGATCGGGGCCAGCGGATTGCGCAACTCGTGGGCGAGCGTCGCGAGAAACTCGTCCTTGTGTTGGTCCGCCATGGACAGTTCGGCGGCCAGTCGACGAAGCTCTTCGTCAGCCCGTCTCCGCTCGGTAATATCCAAGTTCGTCCCCAATATCCACTCCGCCTGACCGTGAGCGTTCGCTCGAACGATCTCGTCCGACCGAACAACTCGGCATTCGCCGTCACACAAGCGTCGGATGCGGAACTCCCGGCTACCCTTCCCATTGGTACGAATCGTGTGTTGCAACGCGGCATCTTGGCGGTGCAAATCTTCGGCAAGCATCGCGCCGGCAAATGTTTCGTATGGTACCAACCCAGTCGCCGTTGGAGCGACGCCATAGATACGAAACATTTGTGCATCCCACCGAATTTTCCCCGTGATAATGTTCCACTCCCAAATGCCGACTTCCGTCGTCTCGGTAGCAAGGCGCATGCGCAGCTCACCGTCGCGCAACTCCTCTTCTGCCCGTTTCCGCTCCGTGATGTCAGTGGCCACGCCGATAAGCTGCCGCGCGCGGCCCATCTCGTCGCGCGCGAAGATGGCGTCGCAGCTGTGGAACCAATGCCACTCTCCCTCGTGATCGCGCATCCGATGTTCGAAACGAGCGACTTCACCATCTGCGAGCGCACGAACACCGTCGAGGTGCTGCTCAAACCGCGGGAGGTCAGCCGGATGCATCAAACGTGATACGATCTCGTCGCCCATGCCCTGCACAACGTCTGGCGGAAAGCCAAGCAGTGTTCCCATGGACCGATTGACAAAGACCGCACGCTTTTCAGCGAGATCGAACACGTGCAGAACACCGGGTGTGATTTCTGCGACGCGTTGCAAAAACATCGTCTTTTCGCGTAACTCCTGATCGATCCGCAGCCGCTCAGTCACATCCAACACCACCGCGATCAACCCGAGGAAACCCCCTTCGGGAGAACGCACGGCGGTGACGTTGCTTTGCGCGTTGAGCAGCGAGCCATCCTTACGAAGGTACGTCATTTCGAGCTGAAAGTCCGGACCACCGGCCGCCAGACGGCTCATTGCCACTCTGGTGGCGGGCACGCTGGAGGCATGTGTGATATCGAATACGTTGACGCCGAGCAGGTCCGCTTCCGGGTACCCGAGCATCTCGCACCAGCGTGCATTCACAAGCGTCATGCGCCCCACCGCATCCGTTTGAAGGATTCCCGCGGGCGATTGCCGCAAGATGCCTCGGAGCCGCGCCTCGTTTTCACGGAGGGCCACTCCATTTTCGTGCAGCTCGCGGGTCATCGCCCACCGTTCGACCGCATTCTCGACGGCCCTGCTTAAACTCTCTGGCATCATGGCTGCTTTGCCGAGAAAGTCCTGGGCGCCTGCCCGCAGCGCGACCCGCCCCAGCTCTGTAGCCGCGCTGCCGGTCGTTACCACCACTGGGCAGAGCGCGATGCCGTCATGGCCGGTAATTGCCGCGAGCACCGCCGGCGCGTTCATGTCTGGAAGATGGTAGTCGAGCACGATGCAGGTGGGCGATGCTGCGAGTACGGCATCAATCGCGGCCCTGCCTGTTTCAGCCTCCACGAACTCGTAGCGCTTTTCAGACCCTGTTAGCAACAGGCGTCGGACTTCTGCCCGATCGTCGGGGCTGTCATCGACGATCAAGATCCGCCAAACAACAGTGGTCGTTGCCGTTGTCGAGACCGACAACGGCGACGTTCTGGCGGCCGTCACAACACGGTCCGGCCGCTGTGTTGCAACGCAACGCGGCCGAGCCAATAGCGAAAAATATCGATCACGGCATCAAGGTGGTCCGGATGACGGATGGGCTTCACGTGGTACGCGTTCGCACCGACGCGGTAACAGAAGTCGAGATCCCGTGGGTTTGCCGAGGTGCTAAAGACAACCACGGGCACCGCACACAAAGCCGGGTCGGATTTCATGATTGCCAGCGCCTCTCGCCCGTCGGTGCCCGGCGTGTTCAAATCCAGAAGCACCATCGCGGGAGTCACCGCTGCCACCCCTCGGAGGAGCGCCAGAAATTCTTCACCGGTGGTCGCCCGCCACACCTCAGCCTCAATGCTGGCCTGTGCCACAGCCTCGATCACTGTGTCGAAGTCTTCGTCAGAGTCCTCCACGACGATGATGGGGGATTTAGCGATCAGCGACATGACGAACTCCGTGGTCGCACGGCAGCGTGAAAAAGAATGTGGAGCCAATCCCAAGCGTGGAGTCGACCCACACGTGGCCCCGGTGCCGCTCGACGAGCTTTTGGACGATCGTGAGCCCTGCTCCTGTCCCGCCGCCGTATTCGTCCCTTCCGTGCAAGCGCTTGAACATCTTGAACACCTCGCCGAAGTGCTTCCGATGGATACCGATGCCGTTATCAGCGACATAGTAGACAGTATGACCCTCTGCTACGCCTGGGATTCCGGTGCTGGGGCGGGCCTCTTCGGCCTCGATGAAGCCGACCTCAATCCGACTCCGCGGCTTGTCGCTGTACTTGAGTGAGTTCGACAACAGATTGACGAATATCTCTCGAACGCGTTCACGATCACAGAGCACATGGGGAAACTGTCGTGGAATCACGATGTCACAGTGCGCCTCTTCCCGCCGAGCATCGACCATCTCCAGTGCCTCGACCACCACGTGGTTGAGGTCCGTCAACTCAAACTGAAGCGCCGCCCTCCCGACGCGCGAGAAATGCAATAGCGAATCGAGCAGGCTGTCCATTCGCACCGTGAGACGCATCAGCCCTTCAAGTTTGCGGCGGTGTTCCACGTCTACTGCGGTAGCGTCGTCGAGTAACAGATGCGCGTATTTGTAAATGCCCCTCAGCGGTTCCTTTAAATCGTGGCTCGCAACGTAGGCGAACGCGTCGAGCTCTTCATTTGAGCGGGAGAGGTCAGCGTTCAAGTCCGCCAATCGATCGGCACGGCTCACCACCACTTCCATCATCAGCATTCGCAGGCGGGTTGCCTCGTCAATCTCAACCGCCGTCCACGGCATGGATCGCTCGCGTACCGATTCGGCAAACAGCTCGAAGCTGCGCCGCGGGGTAAGCCGGAGACCGTGCGGCCCCGGCACGGTCGGCTTCTCATCTGGATTTCCGCCCCACGAGACCGTCTGGATTGTCTCCGGGCGAACCCAGAGCAGCATGTTACGTCCAGATCGAGAGAGCGGAAACGCGAGAACCCCGCTGGCGACATCGGCGAACGCCGCCCCGGCAGGATAGTCGCGGCTCAGCGATTCAGTAACGTAAAGTGGGCGGGTTGCGGACAGAAATGCTGACCGGGAGAAAAGCCACTCACCGAGGGCGTTTAGCTCGCTCTCGATAGGAGTGCTACCTACCCGCCACCACCGGTCTGCGTGGAACACGGCCGCCCCGCCAACGGCAAGACCGTCGAGAAGGGATGGGGTGCCGTCAGTGAGCACAGCCAGCCCCCCCTCGTGCGCTGCCTGGGCGACAAGCTGCTGATGAACGCCGTCGAGCTGTAGACGATAGAGGAAGTGTTCTCGGTCCTCCGCTGCCTTGTATTGAAGCGACACCACCTGCGCCAAGAACTCACAGGCTGCGCGCACTTGGTACGGTATGAACTTCGGTCCGGCGTAGTGATGGCAGGCGATGAGGCCCCACAACTCGCCGTCTCGGCGAATAGGCATGGTGAGGCCGGCCGTCACCTTCATATTCTGCAAGTACTCCGTGTACATGACCGATACGCCACGCAGCGCGCAGTACGTCATATCGAGAGGTCGGCCGGTGTCCGGGTTGACGAGCGGGACCAACTCCGCAAGAGCGCCGTGCACATCAGGCGTGGGACGAATCCAAATCTTGGTGAAGACGTCGCGAGCTGGCTTGGGAATATCGCCGGCTGGATAGTGGAGCCCCAGCCACGGGAGAAGATGATCGACTTTGCTTTCGGCAAATACTTCGCCGTGCCCATCGGCGTGGAACTTGTAGATCATCACGCGGTCAAGGCCCGTCAACGCACGAACTTCCGCGGCCGCGATTTCACAAAACACACGTAAGGTATCCGCCGTCTGGAGGCGTGTGACGGTCTTCTTGACAAGCGCGTAATAGTCGGGCTCGGAGGCGTCAGTTCGACCGGTCGCCTCGAACTCGACCACCACAATACCGGCGATGATGTGCACAGTGACATCCAGCGGCGTATCGGCGCCTCGTGACGGAACAGTGAGTACGTACAGCGGGTTGCTATCGGCGGGTTCGGTTTCCAGAAACTCCCGCAGCCGCCTTGCTCCGTCGATGCCGATTGCCACGACGACGCTTTTGCCAATCAGCTCTACCGGTGCGTGCCCCAAAAACCGTTCAGTGTTTTCGCTGGCCTGAAGTATGGTGAGGTCGGACAGGCGAAGCACGAGCAACGCGCCATGCGCTTGGATGCAGCCCGGAGTTTGCACAGGCTCCGCATCGCAGTTCGAAATCGTCACCCCGTGGCGCTTGACACTGTACGGCTGAGCATCCCACGGAGACGTCATTTCACTTCGGTTGGAGTTCTCTATCATGGTGAGGGGACAGGAGCCGCAAGCCAGTGGTGAAGCCTGACAAACGTCTCCTTCGCGGCGACCACAGCGGCGTCTTGATCTGTCGGAGACACGACGCAGCGAGTGATCGCTGTGCGGAAATCTTGCCACTGTTCACCGGTTCTCTCGCCATAGCCGTGGAAAAAGCGACCTCCGCATTCTGGTGTCATCCCCAAGTGCTCTCGCGTGTGCCGACCGATGAGTTGCCCGCCAAGCGTCGATCCTTCCATCACGTACAGGCACCCGAAGCCATCGGCCAAGGTGCGAAGCTCCGGGAGGTGGTCACACCGGGGAAGTACACTTGCCGCAGCACCGCCAAGACTTCGCAGGTCCGCCTCCAGCAGGTGAGATTTCTGACGCGCAGCGAGGTCAATCCCGTAATTCGCCCATCCGCCGAAGGCCGAGAGAGCACCTTCGACTGGTTGGTAAAATCCGTAAAACCGTTCCAAGAGGTATTGGTAGCGGCCAGGGACGCGCGCTATGGCATTGAGCTCCACGACGGTGTCGATCGCCTCGTGTTCACGCCGCGTTTCGGCTCGAAGGCGTGGTAAGATTCCCGATCGACCGTCGGTCGCACTCAATGCTCGATGACCGAGACGCGTGTCGCGCTCGCGGTTCGCGGCGAGATGACACATGGCACCGACGTCAAAAGCGTGCATTCGCTTCCGTCGCCAGAACCTGGGAGTAAAGTCACAATAACGGCGGGCTATGAGAGCGCGATGCGTGCGAAACGCGGGCAACGGAAAGAAGGGTATGCCTCAAGTGCGCTACGCGACATCACCCAAAAGTACCATCTTTCGGCACTGCTTTTCACAGGGCGCTGTCAACTTCATCATGAGATGTCGTGATGAGGGTCAGCACGATGGCCCCGGTCAGAGGTACCTCTTAAGTAGTATGGCCCTCGTGACGACCGCTCCTTACGTTGTAAGAGAGGAAGTGGTATCCTGCGGTCGCACATTTGGAGGTGGTTGTGTATACAGCGCGACAGCGACTGGTTGTTACCCCGACACCGCCCGCGACTCCGCAGGTTCCGGATCGCGAGATCCGCGTGTTGTTGGTGGATGACCACGGCATCATGCGCGAAGGGTTGGCGTCCCTTCTTGAACGCGATGAACGGATCCGTGTGGTCGCGCAAGCGGGAGACGGTCACGAAGCGTTGCGATTGTTCCAAGAACTCTCGCCAGACGTCAGCGTGGTCGATTTGCGTATGGTGCCAATGGATGGCGCCGAGCTGACGACGCGGATGCGCGAACTCGACCCGGCAGCGAAGGTGATCATATTGACGACGTATGATACCGACGAAGAGGTGTATCGCGGGCTACGAGCGGGCGCGGCCAGCTACTTGCTGAAGGATGTCCATTTCAACAGACTCGTTCACACCATCTTCGAAGTGTTCGCTGGACGCAAGTCAATCTCGCCAGAGATAGCCGCGAAATTGGCCGAACATGTGGCGCAAGAAACGCTGACGGGTCGCCAGCTTGAGGTGCTAAAGTGTCTCGGTCGCGGCCTGTCGAATCTGGAGATCGGCGCCACCCTCATGATTAGTGAGGGTACCGTGAAAGCGCACGTGAAAGCGATCTTACGAAAGCTTGAGGCGCGCGATCGAACGCAAGCGATTAGCATAGCGATGAAACGTGGTTTACTCCGGAACGACTAGCACGATGCGCGGTGGGTGTGCCTCGTCAGTGTGTGGCGTCCTCGCTGGATCCGACCCGTTGCAGCAGTGCGCGAATTTCCGGCAATCCAATGGGCTTCGGAAGATGGGCGTCGAAGCCGGACGCGAGCGCGCGCGCGCGGTCTGACGGGGACACCCAACCGGTTAAAGCAACCACATATATCGAATCGCCAACCGCTTCCTCCCGGATAGCACGCACGAGCTCATAGCCGGACATCTCCGGCATGCCCACATCGACAATCGCAAGGTTGAAGGGAGTGTCCGAATTGGCGGCGGCCCGCATGGCCCGGATCGCAGCCGCACCAGATTCCACAGCGACTGCGCGATGACCAACCAACTCAAGCACGAGAACCAGACTGTCTCGCGCGTCGCGGTTATCATCGACCACAAGGATCTGACACACACCCATGGACGCCATAGTGGACAACAGAGGGCTTTCGGTGATGACCAGGCTGCGTTACGTAGAACTTGAACGAGCGGAACCATATCGGCAACCTTTCTCTGCGGTGATCACGTGGACCGAGATGTCTTACCACTGAGCTTCCGGTGACAATGCGCAGTACGACCGAACGGTATGTCGCGGCTTCCGAATGGGTTGCGCACGAAATGCGCAACCTTCTCACACCCGTCGGTCTACGCCTCGACGCGTGGCACGTGCAAGGCGGCGCGGCCACCATAGCGGCCGACGATACCAAGCGAATGCGCGCGGCATTGCAAGAGGTGCTTGCTTTAGTTGATGGGCTTGAGTGGCTTCGTCTCGATCTTGGCGATGCACCGCTGTCGGGAGGAACGCCGTGGGCCGAGGCGGTCTCCGCACTGCTCTCCGCGCTCAGTGGGACAACTGCCTTGATCAGTATCGAGCAGCATGTCCCTCGCAGTTTCGACGCGTCCATCGCCCTCACACAGCAGCTCGTGGACTTGGCGCTCGACGTGCGGCACGTCGCTCGCATGATACCGTGGCACATTCAGATTTCCATCGACGATCATGAAGCGCATGCAGACGTGCTGCTCACGGTCCCCCCTGGTACCCCGTTCGCTCAGCTCGAGCGAGCGATGACTGTGCCACAGGATCGTCGGGTCGGCGCCGCTGTGGTGCGCGGCGCGCCGAGCGTGCGAAGCACGCGGCACGAGACGACCATGCAGGTACGCTTCGTCGCGCCCCATGGCACTCGTGAGCGACACGTCGTGACGCCAACACACTCGACGCCGATCGAGCCACTCACGGTGTTGTGCATCGACGACAACATCGAGCTTCTTGATGCACTGGCCGATCGCCTCGCGCGCACACCAGAGTTTGCGCGCTTTTTTCGCGCGAGCAGCCTTCACGATGCGATTACACAGCTGCAAACGCATGCCGTCTCGGTGATCCTCTTGGACGTGCAGCTCTCCGAGCCGAACGACCCGCATCAGTCCATCACGCAATTGCGGCTACACTGTCCCAGCGCGCGACTGGCCTTCTTTACGGGACGCGCGGATGCAGCACTCGTCGCATGGGCCCGGACTCACGCCGTAGACGGCTTTGTGCTGAAAGGACTCGCCCCATCTGTCTTTTTAGAGGCACTGGTCCGCCTCGGGCGCGGCGAAGACGTCTGGTTGACTGACGATGACGTCTGAGCGCGCCACGGGACGTCAACCATGACCTCCGCAACACCGCGTCGCCAGATTTTTGACTCCGCAGAGGCCACACAGCTGCAGCGTGACGTGATCGCGACCGTGTTGCACGATCTTGGGAGCGTGACCAGTGCCTTGGCCCTACGCGTTGAGGCACGCACGACACCCTTGGAACTCCACGATGTCCGGGCGGTCGCGGAACTCACGGAGCAATTGCGCGACGCCGTCAAGCCACTGGTCTGGCTGCGCGGTTTTCCGGGTCGGGGCGCGCTGGCACCCGCGCAGCTCGTCGACGTGGCGTTTTGGTGGCGACACGTCCATCACGTTTCGCTGAACCTGCTTCCGCGCGGAAGTCGTTTGCAGGTGGTTGTCGACGCGACCTGCCCGCCGAGACCGAGCGCGCTGCCCGCCGAGCAGCTGGCGCTGATGACCATGCTGATGCTGGGGACATGTCGGCATTTTGTAGATGTGAACCACAATGCGCCACTTATGCTGAACGTGCTGCTTCCGCGATCCGATTCGAAACATGTCGCGCTGGAGCTTTCCGCCTCAGCAGACAGCGTGTTCGAACACAGCATCGGGCGATCCACGCGGTGGCGTCGTTTCTGTGTGCGCGCAGCGGCGCGTGCTGGTGCCACGCTCGCGTGGTGGGCTCCACTCGGCGCTGACACGTTCGTGTGGCGCTGGTCGGTGACACTCACCGATGCTATGGGGTAGGCTCGGGACCTGAGCGCACGCGCCGGACCAATCGGCTCAGTGCCGATGGGTCCACGGGTTTCACTATGTGATCGTCAAAACCAGCCTCCCGTGATCGTCGTCGGTCATCCTCTTGCCCCCATCCGCTGAGTGCGACAATGGTGGCGTGCTCAGCCCACGGCATCGCCCGCAGTCGCTGGCACACCTCGTAGCCGTTAAGCCCCGGCATGCCGATGTCTAACACGATCACGGTGGGTTTCAGCGATTGAGCAAGCGCCACCGCCTCCAGTCCGTCGTGTGCGATCTCAACGCGATGTCCTTGCGCGGCCAACATGGCGGCGAGTGTTGCAGCGCCGTCGATGTTATCGTCGGCGACCAGAATGGTCCGGCACGTGTCGGGGGACCCTTCACCATGCGCCTCGTCTGTTAACTCGTCGTGGTCCGACGCGTCCACGGGAAGTCGAACAACGAACGTACTCCCCTGTTCTGCGCCATCACTGTCAACGCCCACGGTACCCCCGTGCATCTCCACCAGTCGTTTGACGAGCGTCAGTCCAATCCCAAGACCGCTCTGCGAGCGCTCCAACGAGCGATCCACCTGTATGAACAGATCGAAGATTTTGGTGAGCATCGATGTGGGAATGCCATGTCCGCGATCGCGCACCCGAATCACGGCCGACGTCCCTTCGAGATCCGCTGACAACCAGATCATCGTGTGCGCAGGGCTGTATTTGCTCGCGTTGTCCAGCAGGTTAATAACAACCTGCGCCAGCCGCGCGCGATCGCCGTCGACCCAAATCGGTTCGACAGCAGCTGCGTAGACGAGCGGTTGCGCGCGAGCAGCAAACGCCGCCGAGGTCGATTCGACTGCCAGGGTGATAGCCCCACGTAGGTCAAAGCGTGCGCGCTGCAGCGACAACTTACCGCTGCTGATTCTGCTGACATCAAGGAGGTCGTCGACGAGGCGGACGATCTGCGTGAGTTGTCGCTCCATCATGCCGCGTGTACGTTCGGTCGTGTCGTTCGGCGGAAGGCTTAGGCGAAGGATCTCGAGTCCGTTGCGAATTGGGGCGAGCGGATTGCGCAGTTCATGCGCAAGGGTCGCGAGGAATTCGTCCTTGCGATGGTCGGCTTCCGACAGATCAGCCGCCAATCCCCGCAAATCGTCCTCGAGCACTCTACGGTCTTCGACATCCAACATCGACCCGATCGCACCGACATACGCACCGAGGTCGTCGTACCGTGGCGTGGCGGTACACAGCATCCACCGAAAGCGGCCGTCAGATCGACGCACCCGAAACTCTTGGGAGCGCGCAGCACACTGTCTCGGTAACTGTTCGATCAGGCCACGAAATCGCTCGACATCCTCCGGATGGACCGTAGTGGCGAGAGGGACGTCAGTGCCGAGCGTGCCTCCAATGAACGCCGCCCATTGGGCATTCGTATAGGTACATTCGCCAACCGCGTTCGTTACCCAGATCATCACTGGTGCGTTGTCAGCCATCGTCCGAAACCGTGCTTCGCTCTCTACCAAGGCTGCTTCGGCCGCCTTGCGTGCAGTGATGTCGCGGGATACGCCTGTCAAGCCAACAATGGCGCCCGCGGAATTGCGTTGGGGGCTTTTCGCTGAGTGGAACCACCGCGCGCCCTCAGACAAATCCACCAGTTCATCGATCATCTCGGCCACGCCTGTTCGCATAATGCGCTGATCGGTAGCCATGATTTCGCGCGCCAGCTCTGCGTTCGGCTGGAATTCCTCGTCCGTCTTCCCCAACAGCTCGGAGAGCGGGCGCCCGAGCCCTCTGCAAGTCGCTTCGTTGGCATACGTCAGTCGTCCCTCACGATCCTTCGTGAAGACGTGGTCAGGCGTCGCTTCATTGATTGCGTGTAGTAGGCTGTCCAGTCGAGCGACGTCCGCTTCTGCCCCCTCGCGATCCGTGATCTCAAGCATGCGCTCGACGCCCTCACGCGACGCGACCGCAAGCAGACGTGGAGGCTTCGGCGACTCCAGGACCTCCGGCTCGTTGCTGTCGGCTCGTCTGGTGATCAGGACGCGATTGAGCTCCACTCCACTCGCCGCTGCCTCGCTCCAGCCGGTCATGCGTTCCGCGGCTGGGTTCAGCCCGCTGATACGCCCCGTGCTGTCAGTGATAAAAACGGCATCGTCAATACTGCGGAGGGCGTTATCGAGGAGGGCGCGCTGCGCGGCAATCCGCGTGAGTGATACGGAACGTGAGCGCAGATGACGCCGAACGAAGATGGCGAGCGCGCCCATGGACACGAGTGCAACCAGCACCCCGGCGGAGTCAAAGCCAAACATCTCGCGAGTCTTCAAGGGCCATGTTCAAGGTGGATCTCGTTCGGAAGCGTTAAATGGAACTCAGCGAGGCGTTCACGTCGATAGCCCCAGGGTAGTAGAGCCGAGTGCCTTCTCCGCCCATCGAGTGACGGGAAAGTGGTCTCGCAACGGATGGGTCGTGCGAGCGTATCCCCCGTCCGAGTGAGCACAGAATCCATCGTTCGATGAATGGGTGTTTCGTGGCGTGGTGCCTACCGTTGTATCGGAAGGATCTCCCTATCACCTTGATCAGAGGAACAATGCAAAACCCATCAGCTATTCTGGCGCGCGCGGAAGACGTGGTTGTGGACGCCAGCGAACGCGCGTCAGCGGCCTTGTCACGAACAGCCGACCGTGTGCAGGCAAAGATGCAAGAGGTCGACGGGCGTGCCCTGGTGGATGACACCATCGACTTCGTCAAGCGCCGGCCTGGTGTCACCATGATGTTCGCGCTTTCGGCTGGATTCCTCGCGGGAACCATGTTCACGCGCGCACGTCGGTAGGTGCAAAGCATGCTGACTGACGGCGAGTCGAATGGCGTGGTACACGAGCGTGCGTCGGTGCGCGATGCGCTCGCGGCCGTCGTATCGCAGGCAGAACGGGTGGCCCGAGTCGAGGTGCACCTCGTTGTAGAGAAGGCCAAGCAGGATTTTCAGAAACGTCTCCATGAACTGGCAGCCAAGTCGGCGCGTCGGGTGTTAGGCGGTGTGCTGCTCGGCACTGGCTATGCGCTCGTCGTAGGCGCCGCAGTCAGTGCGCTGTCACTGCGCGTGGGAGCTTGGCAGGCCTTTATGATGGTGGCCGCCGTTCACCTCGTCGCTGGAGCCATCTTGTCGGTTTCACCATCGGAATCACGCGATAAATCTGCAGTCACAACAAGGAGAGATGAGAGATGACAGTTATTCGGCAACTTGAAACAGAGCTGGCGCAAGAGAAAGAAGAGATGGCTGCGTCGCTGGAAGAGCTTCGCGAGGCGACGCACGAAGCACTCGACTGGCGCGCGCCGGTGCGTCAACGGCCGTTGCAGGCACTCGCCATCGCCACCGCCGTCGGAGTTGGGTTGGGCGTTCTGAGCAGTCTGTCGGTGCGTCCGCGCCGCGGCAATCGTTGGAAACCGAACGGCAAATCCTTCAACCTGGCGGGCTTCCTGCCGCTGCTGTTGCCGGCTATCGGGCGTCCGTTGGCAGGGCTGGTCGAAGACCGGCTGCGCGGGATGATGGGCGTGTCTCGCAAGAAATCGCACCGCTAAGGTCAGTGCCATTGGCGCGTCTTGGCGCGTCGGGGGCGCCTTCTTAGGATTCTTGGACGCCTTTCCGGAAAGATTCAGTATGAGTCTGGCGGAACGCCCCCTACAGGGTCAGTTTTGCGATCCGTGGGGGGCTCGTCACATAGGCGGGTTCAGCGCCTGTAGAGGGCTTTTGAGCAGACAGTACTAGAGGGCGACTGTGATCGACAACCTGCATGAGCTGGCGCAGCTCATTGAAAGTCAACAGAGGGACCTGCTTGCGCAGTGGCGCGAACAGGTTCGCGAGCTTCCGTCGGCGCGCCATCTTGACGTGCCGACGTTGAATGACCACATCCCCAAGCTGCTCGAAGAGCTGGTGAGCGCGCTCCGCACCGGTCGCGACACCTCGTTCGCGGAGGTCTTGGGTGCAGGCAGCTCACCTGTGCATGGGGTGCAACGGGTCCACGACGGTTTTGACATCGAGGAAGTCGTCGCCGAGTACCATCTGCTGCGCGGTTGCATTCACGATGCCGCGGAACGGCATCGCGTCAGCATGCAGGGCAAACCGTTTTACATCCTGAACCGCGTGTTGGATGGAGCGATCGGTTCGGCCGTCGCGTCCTTCGCAGCCAAACAAGCGCTCGACGTACAGCGCCGCCGGGAGGAACATCTGGCCTTTGTCGCGCACGACCTTCGCACCCCCTTAAATGCTATTTCGCTGTCCTCCAGTGTTTTGGAACTCATTCTTGCGCGCAATGGGTCGGAGACGCCAGAAAGCACACAGAAGCTCCGCATCCTCAATCGCAACATTCGCCACTTGGAAGCGCTCATCAACAAGGTGCTCTCAGAGGCCAGTAGTGTAGGTACCGACGACGGCATCTCATTGGTGCGTCGACGATTCGATCTCTGGCCGCTGGTCGAATCACTCGTTCATGATCTCAATCCCATCGCCGACGCGGACGGCGTTCGTCTGGTGAATGAAATTCCCGACGACCTGGTGGTCTACGCCGATGCGGCCGTGCTCCGGCGCATTTTTCAGAACTTGCTTTCCAACGCGATCTCCTACGCACCGCACGGTGCGGTGGTTGTTGGAGCGAGCATCACCGCACACGACAACATGGTGACGTGTTTCGTCCGTGACAACGGCACGGGAATACCAGCCGATCTGCTCCTTCGAGTGTTTGACAAGCATGAGTCGGACCCTGAGAGGGAAGGAGGACTCGGACTCGGGTTGGCCATTGTAAAGTCGTTTGTGGAAGCGCACGACGGAACAGTCGACGTGGAGAGCGAGTTGGGTGCGGGCACGACCTTCACGTTCACGCTCCCAGGGCAATAACGCAGCACCTGATTCTTTCAGCCTAGATTGCCGTCTTGCGACTACCGACCATGCGCAACAGGCCGTTGATAGCAACGTGCAGAATGGCGTAGACCACGATCGCGATGACGAGAGGAATCACGAGAGTGTTACCACCCTCCGTGCTGGGGCTCGAGACGATGCCGCGAAATGGCGCGTAAAACGGATTGGTCACGGTCGAGATGAACTGCACAAATCCATTTCCGGAGTTGGCAGCGATCAGCGCGAGCACGAGGCGTACACCGAGTAGTGTGTACAGCGCGAAGAAGGCGTAGTCCAGAAACTGCGATCCACGGGCGGCCGCTCTCGCCTGGCCGATCTTCCGTTCGGTGTGGACCGTTTCGTCGATGGCCGACCGTCGCAGATCGGCCGCCACTTCCGTGACGCGCGCGCGATCGGTGTGAGACGACCCTCCGGCGCGGCCACCGATCTCGGCTCGTAGGTCGAGAGCCACCTCGGCCTTCATCGCCTCCAGACGTGCCGCTTCACGAGCATCGGCGTTGGCAACATCATTTTCGAGCATAGGACTCCGGGGGTGTTACGTCGGGAATAAGGATGATGGCAGTCAAGGTCATGACGGCGACGCGGGCTTTGGGAGCCACCGATCGACAAAGGCGTCTGCCGTCCGGCGATCCACTTCGCAGTTCATCTGCAGCATGCCAACCACGCGCTGACGATGTCCACGCGAGACGCGACACTGATCGACGAGCACAGTGCCCACCAGGATATTGAACGAGCCCGCCAACGCGAAAACTCTGCCGACCATCTGCAGCCGCACACGGGACAGCGTGCTGGCATTGTCCCGCGACGTTCGCCCCGTCTGTCGATGCGCGGAGACGTGCGGTATGGCTGAAGCGGGGACAGGTGGTACGCGGCATTCGATATCTGAAGGCGCTGTGATGGCAGACATATGCGATACACCGGTGTGGGAATCGTCGACCGAGGCCAACGGCACGGGACATCGTGAAATGTCTCGTCGCGGCCGAGCGTGGGGCATCGCGCGCGCGGTGCATTTTTCCCTCGCTCGGAAGGAGTAGAAGGATGCTCGCCACTACTGGCGGTCGTTGGCTGACCTTGAGAAGCAGTCAGGTCAACAGAAAGGCGTGAAAACCATCTCCCGAAAGTCCAGTCTTTTGCGCGCTCACACGAGCCACTATACGTCATTCCCTCAAGCGGATAGGCATGCGCGACGTGCGAAGCCACCTTCCTGCGCATGTCACTCAATCCGAACACCTTATTGCACCACCCCAGAATCTGCGTGAAGCGCGCGTTTCCGCTTCGCACGGCGTTGCTGGTATCGTCGATGGCGTTGGTCACTGCGTCTTCGCGTAGCGCTGCCCAATCGATAGGCTATAGCATCGTTCCCAGCGCACAGCGCATACAATGGAACGATCGCCTTGCCTTGAGTGATGACTGGATGTATGGCGGTCGCGTATCCGTGCGCTTCGGCAGCCTCATCGAACTGCAGCCATTCTATTTTACCGGCAAGAATTACGGGATCGATGCGTCCAGAGCACCCAGGTTGTTTGGCCCGCAGTCCAACGGACGGTCGCTTGATCTCCAACACTACGGGATCACGACGCAGCTCAACTTGGGACGCGGGAATCTGGTGCCGTTTCTGCGCGGCGGGGGCGGAATTATGCGGTTCGAGCCCGACTCGGGACGTCGGCAGGACCGTCTCGCGGTCACAGCGGGTGGTGGTATTCGCTTCGGCATCGGCCAGCTGCAGGCAGAGCTGTTCGCCGAACAACTGGGTTTTCGACTCGACCCACTGCGCCTCTTCTCCGGCGACTCGGCCATTGGAGCGAGAAGTGCCCGTCAAAACAATTTCGTGTACGGCGGTGCCGTAAGCATCCCGCTGTCCGTACCTCAAGACGGCGATGATCAAGCCGGGCTGCGCGGGACGACCGCGCCGATCGAACCGTTCGTCGGGAGGCTCCACTATGCGGGGAGCGTGGGGATGCGCGACCAGAACCTTGCAGGCATCCGGGCGGGTATCGACTTCTCACCGCTGTTCGGGGTGCGTGGTTTCTATTGGCGCGGTGTCAACGAGGATCGTGACCAATTCGTCTCGGTCGTTGGCTATGGAGCCGAAGGGCAGTTCAACCTCAACACCGGGCCTGGCATCAATCCGTACGCCATCGCGGGCGCGGGGCGCATCAGCTACTCGGGCTCCTATCGTGACTCCGTGGCGGGCGGTGACAAGAACCGCGACGCGTTGATCCTCGGCGCGGGCGCAGCGTTTCAGCTCAGCGAGCGGATCAGATTCAACGCCGCGATTCGCGACTACATCATCGCCCGCAACGACTCGATCGAACGGGTAACAACCACGGGCGACCTGACACACAATCGGATGCTGACGGCTGGATTGACGATCAGTATCGGGGGGTCTTCGGGAGTCTCCGACCGCACGAAGGCACTCGAGAAGGAACGTGTCTCGGACCGACGCCGAATGGAGCGTCGTGACAACGAGGTGCGGATGGTGAGTGACTCGATGCGAATGGTCCGTAGGGGTCGCGTACCGCAAAGGGATTCGTCGCTTCGATGGATTACCATCCCGGTCCCAACACAGGGCGAGATCATTCTGCGGTATGGTTTCCCGCCAGCGTCAGCGACGACGGATCTTCTGAAAGGCGGCGTTGTGCCGCGTGGTGACACAGTCCTCGTGCGCCGCGATACCGTCTTCGTACGTCGTGACACGACCACCGTGCGTCGCGACACGGTGATCGACGCCCGTGACGCCGATGCGCGCAGCTCGGACACACGCATAGAGGCATTGCGCAAGCAGCTCGAGCAACTTGAACAGCGTCTCGTCCGTGCCGAGGCGAGCGTGGCGACCTCACTGGCAACACCGCAGGGCGCTCGCCGAACGGTGGTGATAGACACCACCACAACAGACACGTTGGTGGTGGCCCGATATCGTGGCCTCGCGCTGAGTGAGCGCTTTCGACAGGCGTCCAGTCGTGATCTTCGTCCCTTCGTCGGCCTGAGTGCGGGAGACGCCGGTACGCAGGCAGTGCTGAGCCTGCGTATGGACCTCGGACCGCTGACGCCGAGCGTGGCCTTTGTGCCCGAATTTGCGATCGGCGTGGGCGGTGACGGCACCTCGGTCTTGGCATTGGCCAACGCGCAGTACCGCTTTCGGTCACTGGGAGGTTCCAGTGCGCTTCGTCCATATGTGACGGGCGGCGTGGGCATCTTTTCGCCGACGGTCCTCGGGATCAACACCGCGGTCGGCACCGCGTTCCAGATTCCACGCGCACGCGGGGCGACGCCGTGGGTAGGGTACGCTGAACTGCAGGGGCTCAATCTCTTTCGCGACACGCGCGTCTAGGTTGGCCTGAGCCATCGCTAGTGTTCGTTCTTCCGTATCCAGGCTCGGGATCCAGACTCAGCAAACGGTGATGCGACAAGCCACAGCGCTTCGCAGACGGCAACGAATCGCCGGTCTGACGCGCGATGCGCAGCCGCACCCATTCGCGGGTAAGCCAAGGTCACGGATACAGCGTTCCAGCGCGCGAGGCGAGCACGGCGGCCTCCTTGATACGGCCGGTTTCGAGAGTGGCCCACGCAGCGTTCACGTCGTTGGTGATTTTGGGGTTCTCCCCGAGGGAACCCGCTGCGGCGACCGCAATCCATCGCAGCGCCGAGTCGGGCTGGCCGGCCCGCAGCAGGAGTTGTCCGTACACATGGGCGAGATATGGGTCTACTGGCGTGCCGTAATAGCCCAAAAGCAGGATGGCTTTTTCGCTGTCATTATCCACTGCCGCGAGATCGCCTTCGGCCTGAAGACACAAATACCCCTTCGCCTTCGGCCCGATCTGTGCCAACGTGGCTTTGCCTTCCCTCACCGCTGCTCGCGCTGAGTCGATCGCCCGCGATCGCAGAAAGTTCTCGGCGCGCGTACACGAGATCGCCGCTGCGATATCGAACTCGTTGGCCTTGCGGGCGATGTCGCGCGACTTGGCCAGTAACGCAAGGGAGCCATCAACATCGCCATTTTCGAAGAGTTGTCCTCCCAGATCGGTCATGACGAGCGCCACCGTGCGGGGTTCAGATTTGAATTGCTGCTCGATCACCTCGACGGCATGCAGCAGTCGTCCGCGC
>JANOPS010000602.1:0-4455 GCA_031421995.1 Gemmatimonadaceae bacterium | reverse complement strand
TAATCGCCGCCGGAGGCGAAGTTCATGGTGCCGCAATCGAGCGTGCAGATCTCGGGAAGGATGGCGCGCACGTGGTCCAGTCGCTCGGTGGCGCCCACCATGTCGGTGCCATCGGGGTTTGGCGGCAGCACGTTCTCGTCGCCGCCCAGGACCAGGTCGCCACCCATGCCGGCGGTGAGGTTGACGACGACATCGACGTCGGCGTCGCGCACGCGCTCGACCACTTCGGCGTACAGGGCTGTGTCGCGACTGCCCTTGCCGGTCTCCGGGTCGCGGACGTGGATGTGGACGACCGCCGCTCCTGCTTTGGCGGCGTCGATGGCGGAATCAGCAATTTGCTGCGGCGTCACCGGCACATGCGGGCTCTTGCCGGTGGTGTCGCCGGCGCCGGTGATGGCACAGGTGATGAACACATCCCAGTTCATTGGTTCCCCCTTGATGGTTGGTCCGAATCGGCAGTTTCCTGAACGCCCGATCAATCGTTGCGATCGGCTGCACCCTACAACGTCGGACAATGGCATCCAGCGTCCTCTGACCTTGCTGATCAGCGCGCTCCAGCTGTTCACATGCTGTACGGTTCGGCGACACGTCGGCATCACGGTGGGGCTCCTATCGTGTCGGCGCGTTACACCTACCAGGGGAGAACCAAATGAGAAAGCGTTCCACGACTAGCCGTCGGCTCGTGTGTGCCGCTGCGGCCGGAGCCTTGTTGCTCACGGCCTGCGGTGACGACGAGACCACGAGCTCCACAGATGCACCCGCCGCGGAAACCACCGTCGCCGCAGGTGCCGACACCACCGTCGAGGCAGGCGCCGACACCACCGTTGCCGCAGGTGCCGACACCACCGTTGCCGGCGGGGACGATCCGCTGGCCGCCCTCTACCAGGAATGCCTGGACAACGGCGCCAAGGTCAACCTGATCGCCCTTCCTGACGAGTGGGCCAACTACAAGGGCATCCTCGCCAGCTTTGGCGAGAAGTACCCCGACGTTGAATACCCAGTGGCCAGCCCTGACGCTTCCTCGAAGGAAGAGATGGAAGCCGTGCAGACCCTCGCCGGTCAAGACGACATGCCGGACAACGTCGACGTCAGTCCGGCCATCGCTCAGGAAATGGTTGACGCCGGCCTCTTTGCGCCGTACGTGCTGACCACGGATTCCGAGATCCCTGACGGTCTGAAGGATGCGGACAACAACTGGACCGCGGCCTACTACGGCATCATGGCGATCGCCACCAACACAACGATTGTCCCGAACGCTCCAACGACATTCGCCGACCTCACCAAGCCGGAGTACAAGGGTTTGGTAGCTCTCAACGGCGACCCGCGTGAAGCCGGTTCGGCCTTTGCCGCAGTGATGGCCGCCAGCATTGCCAATGGCGGCAGCGCCGACGACATTCTGCCTGGCGTTCAGTTCTTCGCTGACCTCAAGGCGTCGGGCAATCTGGGCGGTACCGACGTCACCAAGGAAACCGTTCTGTCGGGCGAGACACCCATTGCGATTGACTGGAGCTACAACGTTCCCGGCCTGAAGGCCGACCTGGAGGCTGCTGGTCTCTCCGTCGAAGTGAACTTCCCCAGCGACGGAATCTACGGTGGCTTCTATGGCCAGGGTGTTGTTGCCAACTCGCCGCACCAGGCGTGCTCGCAGCTGTGGATGGAGCACATCTTCTCTGACGAGGGTGCCCTGGGCTACCTCGAAGGTGGCGCTGTGCCGGCCCGCATCGAGGCCATCACGGCCGCTGGTCTGGTGACTGAGGAGTCGAAGGCGAACCTGCCTCCCGACGAATTGCTCGGCGAAGTTTCGTTCCTCACCCCGGCCCAGATTGCTGCTGCCAAGGACGTCCTTGCTGCACAGTGGGGCCCGATGGTTGCCGACGCCTGATGGCGTGTGAATGACCGACATCACTGTCGCTGAAGGGGGGCGCACCGTCGGTGCGCCCCCCTCCGCACACCGTCGAAGCTGGGCGTGGCTGGGCCTTGTTCCCTTCCTCGCGTTCTTGTTTCTCTTTCTCGTTGTCCCGGCAGTCAGCGTGTTCTCCGGCGCGTTGAAGGACACCGACGGCCAGTTCTCGTTCAGCTCGATGCGGACCGCGTTCACTGGTCAAAACCTTGATGCGTTTTGGTTCTCAGTTCGATTCTCCGCAGGCTCGGCGCTGGTCGGCGTTTTCATCGGCACGCTGCTGGCCTACGCCGCTGCGACTGCGACACGACCTCGCTGGTTGCGCAACCTGGTGACCGCCTTTAGCGGCGTGGCCGCCAACATGGGCGGGCTGCCGCTGGCCTTTGCGTTTCTGACGCTGCTGGGTAAGCAGGGCGTGCTCACCAAGATTCTCAAGGAGGCTGGCTGGGACCTCTATGCGGGCGACTTCGGGCTCGGCGAGGTTCCCGGCCTGATCGTCGTCTACTCGTACTTCCAGATTCCACTGATGGTGCTGATCACACTGCCAGCGATCGATGGTTTGAAGCAGTCGTGGCGCGAGGCGTGCGCAAATCTTGGCGGCACGACGTGGACGTATTGGCGCCGGGTCGGCCTGCCGGTGCTGGCGCCGTCACTGCTTGGCGGCTTTCTGCTGCTTTTTGCGAACTCCTTCAGCGCCTACGCGACTGCTCGAATCCTCACTCAGAAGTCCAGCATCGTGCCGTTGCGAATCGCCTTTTACCTTGGCGGCGACATAAACGCTGGCGAGGACGCTGTCGGTTTTGCGCTCGCAGCTTGGATGATCATCATCATGGTGGTCTGTATGTCCATCTACTGGGTTGCCCGACGACGCGCAGAGAGGTGGCGGTCATGAGCGACCACAGCATTCGCATGGAAGTGCCCGACGTCGACGGGCCGCCGACTGCACCAACTGTGATGTCGCCACGCCCAGTCGGCAAACCACGCGCTCGGTTCGCGCGGCTGATTCCCAACACCGTTGTCATCGTGTGCGGCCTGTTCTTCGTGCTGCCCCTGTTGACGCTCGCACGGTTCGCACTTCAGAATGTGCCAACGATTCTGTTGGGGTCCAGCACGCTCTTCAAGAAGTGGTCGTTGTCCGGTCTGACCAAGGCATTCTCCGACCCAAGTTTCTGGCCGGCTCTGAAGCTCAGTCTGCAACTGGCAGTCGGAACAGTCGTGCTGACCCTCGGTCTGCTGCTCCCGACAGCGATTTGGGTACACATGCGGTTGCCGCGGGCTCGCGCCTTCATCGAGTTTCTCACCGTCTTGCCGTACATGATTCCGGCGATTGCGCTCGTGGCGGGCATCTTCGTGATCAAGCCGCACGCGCGCTGGTTTCTGAACTCGGACTTTTCGCTGATCCCGTTCTATGTCGTGCTCGCGCTGCCGTTCACCTATCGGTCGCTCGACGCTGGGCTGCGAGCTATCGACCTGCGAACGCTTGTGGATGCGTCGCGCAGCCTTGGCGCAGGCTGGTTGACCACGCTGCGAACCGTCATCGTGCCAAACCTGCGCACCTCGATCCTCTCGGCCGCGTTTCTCACCGGTGCAGTGGTCATTGGTGAGTTCACGATCGCCGACACACTGTTGAAGGAAACGCTCCCGCGGTTTCAAGCCACCTTCGTCGGTCGCGAGCCACAGGCCGGATACGGCATCAACCTGCTGGCGCTGCTGCTGACGATTGGTCTGTTCGTGGTGCTGAGCGTCCTCACCAAAAAGCGTGATTACAAGCGCAATGCCTTTGCCCGTCAACTAGAGAAGGCCACAAAGATGACGTCGGAACCCGCATCATGACCACCCTCGATTTCATCTCGGTCCGCAAGACGTTCGGCGCGAATGTCGCGTTGGAGAGTCTGGATCTCGATGTGCGTGACGGGGAACTCATCACGCTGCTGGGTCCATCCGGCTGCGGCAAGACGACAGCACTTCGAATTGCCGCTGGCTTCGAGTTCGCGGACTCCGGTGCGGTTCTGGTGGCCGGCGGCGACATCACACGGACGCCCGCACACAAGCGCAACATGGGAATGGTGTTTCAGAGTTACAGCCTGTTCCCCAACTTGACGGTCGCCAAGAATGTCGAGTTCGGATTGCGTACGCGCAGTGTCGCTGGCACGCAGCGACACCTTCGCGTCGCCGAAATGCTCGAACTCGTGCAGTTGCTACCCTTCGCAGACCGCTATCCGCACCAACTCTCGGGTGGACAGCAGCAACGTGTTGCACTTGCCCGTGCGCTGGCCGTTCAGCCGCGAGTCCTGCTTCTCGACGAGCCGCTGAGCGCGCTGGACGCAAAGGTGCGAACGACCCTGCGCGACGAGATCCGCCGCATCCAGACCGAAGTTGGCATCACCACCCTGTTCGTCACGCATGACCAAGAGGAGGCGCTCGCCATCAGCGATCGCATCTGTGTGATGTCGCAGGGAAGGGTTGAGCAACTCGGGACTCCAACCGAGGTCTATCGCAACCCCAGTACGGCATTCGTGGCGCGGTTCGTGGGCTCGATGAACGAGTTTGATGCG
>JANOPS010000601.1:0-2489 GCA_031421995.1 Gemmatimonadaceae bacterium | reverse complement strand
CGTCCGTTTACCGCGAAGGTGGAGGGCGTGCTGCTCTCCCAAACGTCGTCGGCACAGGGATGGCTGGTGGTCGACGCGGACGACCCAACGGCGCCCTCACAGCTGTGCGAGTTCGAGCTTGTGGGTCCCTGGCAGAGCTAGGCGTGGAACTGCAACCACCCGGTCAGCGTACGACTGCCGAGCCTGCTCGGGGGCGCCCCTCCACACGCGTTACCCCCGTGCGCTCTTGATTCACTTCAATATCCCTCGAATACCTCTCGATGCTGGCATATCTGACCGCGGCGCTGCTTGTTACTGCTCAACCGCCGCGCACCGTCTCGGACAGCCTTGGTGAGCTGCGGGGCCGCATCCGTGACGCGTCCACCCTCGCGCCCGTGGTGGCGGCCACCGTGCGCATCCAAAGCACCCGCCTCGGGACCATCGCCGATGACAGCGGGCGCTATGTCATTGCCGGCGTCGAAAGCGGCGTGCGAACGGTCGTGGTACAGCGCGTAGGCTACACCACCGAGACGCGTACGATCACGGTCCGCTCTGGAACAATTACCACGTTCGACCTTGCCCTGACGGCGTCGGTGTCGTCGCTGGCCGCCGTGCGCGTCGCCGCCGACGCCGTCGAACGCGAGGCCTTTCGTCTGTCCCCCAACCCCGGAACGGTGTCGGTCACTCGCGAGATCTTCAAGCGGGTCCCGGTGATCGGCGAGCCGGATGTGCTCCGCGTGGTGCAACTGCTGCCCGGCGTCGTGGCCACAAATGACTTCACCGCCGGCTACAACGTGCGCGGTGGCGAGAGCGACCAGAACCTGGTGCTGCTCGACGGATTTCCCATCTACAATCCGTTTCATCTTGGAGGGCTGTTCGGCACCTTCATCGATGAAACCGTCGGTGAGTTCGAGCTCATTCCCGGTGGGTTTCCGGCCCGCTATGGCACCCGACTGTCCAGCGTGTTGAGCGTCGTGCCGCGGGCCGAAGACCGTGCCGGCGTGCATGGTGCCGTGAACATGTCGCTCCTCGCAAGCAGTATGTCGCTGGGTGGCACCATTCGCGGCAACACGTCATGGAACGCCGCGATTCGGCGCACCTACGCCGACCGTTTCGTCTCGGCGCTGTCCGACAATCAATTGCCGTACTGGTTTACCGACATGCAAACACATGTCCGCCACCGATTCGCGAATGGTGGCACCCTCTCCCTCACCGGGTACTTCGGCGAAGATGTGTTGGCCGCCTCGTTGGCCAGCTTCGGCGATACCACGCAAGCTGGCGGTGGCGCCCTCCATTTTGATTGGGGGAACACCGTGGTCGGCGTGGCCTATACGCAGCCGCTGGGTCGCCTGTGGCGCAGCGATTCAAGCCGCATCATGCAGCGCCTGTCGCAAACGGGCTTCGCCACCACACTCGATCTCGGCTCAGGCTCGCTGAGCCTGCGCAACAGACTCGGCGAATCCCGTGCGTGGGGCGAGGCGGCACGATGGCGCGGACGACATGAAACGCTGCTGGGCTACGAGTGGTCCAGCTACAATGTGCGTTACGACGTGAACTCGGCGGCTCTGCCAGAGGATGCGATCTTCAAAGTCCGGCAGCGGCCTTCGGCGGCGTCGCTCTACATCGATCACACGGTGCGCGCCGGCACGATCAACGCGCGCGGCGGGTTGCGCGCCGAGACGGTGACCGGCACCGGCTGGACCGGCGTGTCGCCTCGTCTGTCCATCAAATGGTTTGCCAATAAAGATCTCGCATTTACGCTCGCTGGTGGAGCCACATCGCAATGGACGCCTGCGCTGCGCAATGAACAAGCACCAGTGCGCGTGTTCGACTTCTGGCTCACCAGCGACCGCACCACGCCTGTCGCGCGTGCGTGGCAACAGAGTCTTGGCGCTGAACGCTGGTTTGGGCGGGCGCGGTTTGTTCGCGTGGAAGGTTGGAATAAACAGTACAGTACGCTCCCCGCTTCCAATCTGGCGAATGACCCAGGCGTGCGAGGCGACGAGTTCATCATCACGACCGGACGCTCGTACGGCATGGATCTCTTGGTGCGACAGTTGGAGAGCGAACGCCTGTCCGGCTGGCTGTCCTACTCGTTCGGCGTCAGCACGCGAGATGGGCCGGATGGGCGGTTCTCGCCGGTACAGGACCGTCGTCACAATCTGAATCTGGTCGCGTCGTACCGCCCAGGCGGCAAGTGGAACTACGGTGCGCGCCTGGGGCTCGGCACGGGGACGCCGTTCACCGATGTTGAAGGGCAGATCGTGCGGCGACGTTACGATCCGCTGGGCAATACGTTCGAGTCTGGCACCATCGATCAACAACTTGAACCCATTGGCGGCGCCAGAAACGCAGCGCGCTTTCCGCGCTTTCAACGATTGGACCTGAGCGTCACCCGCGACGGCACGGGGCGGCTTCATTGGCGACCCTACTTGTCGATCGTGAATGCGTACAATGCTCGCAACGTGTTCACGTATGTTTTCGACTACGCCAAAAATCCACCCAGCCGT
>JANOPS010000600.1:0-25364 GCA_031421995.1 Gemmatimonadaceae bacterium | reverse complement strand
CAGAAGAGCGATAGGTTGACGCCGGGAATCCCCTTACTGGGCATCGTTGGTCGGCTATCTTTCGAGCAGGATCCAAGCAGCATCAGCAATCACTCCGAGGGCATCCCGTGAAAGCGCGTGTGAAGTTCCTGGTTGGCGGCGTGATGGTGCTTGGCACCGCAGGATATCTGATGGCGAGTTCCATCGACGAAACGGCGCAGTACTATCTCACGCCGACCGAGCTGGCCATCAAGGTCTCGAATAATCCACGCTTCGCAAAAACGGGTGTCAAAGTCGGCGCGCGCGTGGTAATCGGCACCATCGTTCGCGATCCATCGGGCACCTCGCTGTCATTCAAGATGACCGACGGCGCGCAGGTCTATACCGTGGCCTATAAGGGTATCGCGCCTGACACGTTCACCGATGGCGTCGACGTGGTGGTCGAAGGTCGCCTTGATACGAACGGCACCTTCCAAGCCACGACGCTGCTCGCCAAGTGCGCGTCGCGGTACGAGAATGCGCCGGACAAGTACCAGCAGACTCCGGGGTACAAGGGCGCCGCAGCACCTCGCGCGTGATCGCTTCATGATTCTGATTGGCGAGTTGTCGCTGTGGGTCGCCCTCTTGATGGCGGCTTGGACAACCACCGTGTCGTTCTCCGGCGGCATGCAGGGACGACAGGACTTGATCAAGAGCGGCGAGCGCGCCATGTACGCGACCTTCGGGTTCACCGTGCTGGCGTCAGTGGGGATTTGGACCGCCCTGTTCTCGCACGACTTTTCCATCAAGTTTGTCGCGTCGTACACCAGTAGTAATCTGCCGAAGATCTACACCTTTACGGCATTCTGGGCCGGACAGGCTGGGTCGATGCTGTTCTGGACGCTGATCCTCACGATGTACGCGGCCATCGCGGTCGCGAGCAACCGCCGCGCCAATCGCGTCCTGATGCCGTGGGTGACCGGCACACTTGGTGTCATCGCCCTCTTCTTCTTGATGACGCTGGCCTTCGGCGCGAATCCGTACGAGCGTCTCGATTGGACACCCGCCGAGGGGCGCGGCATGAATCCGCAGTTGCAGAACCCGGGCATGGCGATTCATCCACCCATGCTCTATCTCGGGCTCGTGGCCACCGCCGTGCCATTTGCATTTGCCATTGGCGCGCTGATCTCGCGCAAGTTGGACACCGAGTGGCTTGGCGCGGTGCGTCGATGGGCCTTGGTGTCGTGGTTCTTTCTCACCATCGGCATCGTGCTTGGCATGTGGTGGGCCTATGTCGAATTGGGCTGGGCGGGCTACTGGGCGTGGGACGCCGTCGAGAACTCCTCGTTCCTGCCATGGCTGACCGGCACGGCGTTCCTGCACAGCATCATGATCCAGGAAAAGCGTGGCATGTTGCGCAAATGGAACGTCACGTTGGTTGTCCTGACGTTCCTGTTGTCCATTCTCGGCACGTTCATCACGCGCAGCGGCGTCATTGAGAGCGTCCACGCGTTTTCGCAGTCACCAGTTGGCAACTGGTTTTTGGGATTCCTGATCCTTGCCACCGCGGCCACGATGTTCCTCGTGAGCACGCGCCTGAACGACATGCAGGCCAAGGCAGAGCTGGAAAGCATGGTGAGTCGAGAGGCCGCGTTTTTGTACAACAATCTCGTATTGGTCGGCATTTGTTTTGCGACGCTGTGGGGCACGCTCTTTCCCATCCTGTCGGAAGCGGTGAAGGGCGAAAAGATGAACGTGGGGCCGCCGTTCTTTAACGCCGTCAACGGGCCCCTGGGCTTGCTCCTGCTCGCGCTTACGGGCATTGGCCCGCTGATCGCGTGGCGACGTGCGTCCATCGAAAACCTGCGCCGACAGTTCATCTTTCCGGTGGCGTCAGGCATCACCGTGCTTGTGGTGCTGGTCGCGCTTGGCATGCGTGAGTGGTACGCGTTGGTGTCGTACACACTCGCGGGCTTCGTGATGGGCACTATTGTACAAGAGTACGCCAAGGGCATTGGTGCACGCCGGCGCATGTACAGTGAAGGGTTCTTTGTCGCGGCGCTCCGGCTGATTGGTCGCAACCGTCGCCGCTACGGTGGTTACATCGTGCACTTCGGTGTGGTTGTGCTCTTTTGTGCGTTTGCCGGACTGGTCTTCAAGAAAGACATCGCCGCGACGGTCAAGATCGGTGAGACGATCAAAGCCACCGACGCGTACGGCCACGAGTGGGCCTTCACCAGTCAGGGTGTCTCCAAGTTCCAGGAATTGAATCGCGAAGTCGTGGCGGTGACGTTCTCGGTCACTCGCGACGGCACGTCGATGGGCCTGCTTTCGAGTCAGAAGCGACAACATGTGGATAGCCGCGGCGAACCCACCTTCGAGCCTTCCACCGAAGTGGGCATTCTTGAGTCGCTGAAGCAGGATGTGTATCTCGTGTTTGCCGGCGCACTCGACAAGGACACGGCCTCGGTGCACATCAACTTCAACCCGCTTGTGTGGTGGGTGTGGTTTGGTGGAATCATGATGGCCTTTGGAGGCATCGTGGTCATGTGGCCGCAAGCGCAGCGCGCCGAACGCGAGAGTGGTTACGTGACGCAGCTGCCGGCGGCACGCGAACTCGTGCTGGCGGGCGTATGAGCGCGCGCGACGTTGCTGCTCGCGAAGGCGAAGGTGAAGGTGACGTCGCCGGACGACGTGCTGCTCGACGTGCTACTCGACGTGCTACTCGACGGGCATTCCTGCAGCGATCGGGCGCAGGCGTGCTGACCGCTGCGCTCGGCGCCACTACCGTGTTCGCGCGACTCGTTGCTGCGCAGGTCGCTGGCTCGCAGGTGCAGTCCGCGGGAGCCCAGTCGGCGGCGAGCAACGTCGAGATGACGGCGGACGCGTACAAGCCGGTGCGGCGAGAGCCCAAACCGAATGCCGCGCGCTCGATGAATGAGGAGCAGCTCAACGCGTTCGAACGCACTCTTGCATGCCCGTGTCCGTGCACGTTGGATGTGTTCACGTGTCGCACCACCGACTTCTCCTGCGGGATATCGCCAGCCGTGCATCGCGACCTGCAGGCGTTGGTAGATGGCGGGTACAGCGGTGACGAAATCATGACGGCGCTTGGGCAAACGTACGGCGACTTCATCCTCATGGCGCCGCGGAAAGAAGGCTTCAGTCTGGTGGCGTGGTTTGCGCCGTTCGCTGCGGTGGGTATTGGGGCGGTGGCCATTGCTGCAATGCTTCGCGGCTGGCGTCGCAATGCGGCGGCCGCGGAGATGGCGAATGCGGCGGCCGCGGCGCGTGCGGCCGAACAGACGCCGGCGATGGCCGCAACCGCAGATGAGTTGGCGCAGCTTGCAGCCGCGATCCGGGACGACAGCCGGTGATCGCGCTCGCGGCACTTCCCGATGGCGCGATCCCGCTCGCCGTCGGCACGGCGTTGGCGCTTGCCGCATTGTCGGTGGTACTGATGCCGCTGCTTGGCGGTGGTGGGCGGGATGACGGCGCGAGCGCACCCGGCGCGCGGCGCCGTGACGCCAACACGGCGCCGGATCACGCGGAGATTCCGGCCGATAGCGCGGTGGTAGCCCTGCGTGAGATCGAATTCGACCGCGAGACGGGCAAGTTATCGGACAGCGACTATGCCGACTTGAAAGCGCGATATACGCAACTGGCGCTTGACGAAATGCGCGCGGCCGCGGCGACACGTAGCGCCGAGCATTCAGCTGCGGACGCACGGTCTCCTGCGGTGCCGATCACGGAAGGAGCGGCTCGATCAGCACTCGTGGAAGGCACAGACCTTGATCCCGTCGAAGCAGCGATTCAGCGCGCGCGCGATGCGCAGCGGATCTGCGAGGAGTGCGGTCCACGAATAGAGCCGGATGCCGAGTATTGCTCGGACTGCGGTCGGTACCTCGCCGGGAGCTGCGGAGAATGCGGCGCGCCGGTTGAGGTGGCAGGTTCGCAGTTTTGCACGAATTGCGGCGAGCGTTTGCTCGTCGCGTAACATCTCTCAGCGAGTGCCCCGATGAATGTGCGCGTGTTTCCCCTGGCTTTTGTTATCTGCTTTTCTACTCTTCACGTGGGCGTCGCCCCGAAGGTCGCTGCACAGTCGGCTGACTCGCTCGGCGGCATTGCGGTCGACTCGGCAGGCGGTCCTATGTACGGCGCGTTAGTCGTCGCGTACGATGCGCAGGGGAAGGTTGTTGCCCGTGCGGTGAGCGGGCGACGTGGCGTGTTCATGATGCCAATGCCCACTGCAGACTCCGCGCGACTGGTGGTGGATCGCGTGGGCTATCAGTCGCCCCGGGCGATCATGGCACCGTCCGGAGCACGCCCGGCAACGTTCTCCCTGCTCGTTTCAAGCACGCGGTTGCGATTCTCTGGCGACAAGGCCAAACAGCGCGGCGCATGCGGCACACCGCGGGACGCTACATCGGAAGTTGCCCTGTTGTGGAATGCTGCGCGCGTTGTGCTGGAGTCGTCGCAGTTGCGTTTTGGTCGTGAAGACGTGGTGCGCAAGATCAGCCAGTTCGATCGCGTGCTTGCCACGGACGGCACGGTGATCTCAAACGGCACGCCTCGCGAACGCGACGTGACGAGTGGTCCACCTTATACCAGTTTGTCGCCCGATTCGATCGACGCCGCTGGCTACGTCGTGGAGAGTCGAGACAATGCGTCGTACTATGCGCCCGACGCCAACATCATGTTGTCTCCGGGATTTGCTGAACGGAGTTGCTTTGGCGTGGTAGCGCCGACGGCGGAGCGGCCCGACCTCGTTGGCCTGTCGTTCAAGCCACAGGCCAATCGGGACGGCATTAAGGACATTGGCGGCATCTTCTGGTTCAGCCGGGAAACGCTGGAGCTGCAGAAAATGGAATACCGCTACACGAATGTGCCCACCGCGTTTGTCGCGGCGCGCGTGGGCGGCGAGCTCACGTTTACGCTCCTTCCGGTGGGGGCGTGGATCATCAGCCGATGGGAGGTTCGCATGCCGCAGGGCGAGATCCAGTCGCAGATTGCGTTGCAGCACAGCATCGCCCGCGAGCGGCGCCAGGTCACTGTGGAACGGGTGCTTGCTGCCATTGGCGAAGTCCGGTCAGTGCGGATCGGCGCTGATGCCTTCACCATCCCGTCGCCGCGGCCATAGCGAGGCCGTTTCGGCCAGCGGTCGCCCTTGTAGAAACGCACAGCCCGCGCTAATGTCCATAGTCATCACACTATAGGCATATGACTACATCGATCTCTAAATCTCAATTCAAGTCCAGGGCGCTCGAACTGTTTCGAGAGGTCGAGCGCACCGGTCAGGCCATCGTGATCACTGATCGGGGTACGCCGGTGCTCCAGGTCACCCCGTACCGCGCCGACCCACTGGCGACCCTGCGAGTGCTGCGAGAATCGGTCGTGAAGTATGATGCGCCAACGGCCCCCGTCGGTGATGATGACTGGGAAGCAAGCCGGTGATTGTGCTCGATACGCACGCGCTCATCTGGTGGGTGACAGAGCCCAAGCGAATCGCGGCAAAGGCACGGCGGGCCATTCAGGCCACCGAAACGGCTGGAGAGAAAGCCATCGTGTCATCCATCAGCATTTGGGAGATTGCTATGCTGGTGGCTGCAGGGCGGTTGGAATTGACATTCGAAGTCAATGCGTGGGTCGAACTTGTCGAGTCGCTGCCGTTTCTGTCGTTTATGCCAGTCGATAATCGTATTGCTACTCGCGCGGTGCATCTCGCGCAATTCGCCCACAAAGATCCGGCCGATCGGATCATCGTTGCGACGGCGCTTGGTCTTGGCGCGACGCTCATCACGGCGGATCAACGTTTGCGCGACTACGGCGCCGTCACCACGCTCTGGGACTGAGTCGGGAGTAGGCCGAGGGATTCCGTTCCGTCCGAGCCCCCGTCGCCGCAACGATGGCGACGGGGGAGATGTCCGGTGTCACGGCGATCAGGGAACCGCAGTGCAGCCTTCTGCTCTCGCGCAGTTCGGATCCAGCGGCGCCAGCTTCAAACGTGCCAACTCCTTGTTCACCGCCGCGAGATCGGTCTTCCACACCACCGCCAAGCGATCGGTATAACCTTTCAGCTCGGTCGACAGAATGCCAAGAATCTCCGGCATGTACGTGCCCGGCGGTCCGTCACCGCGCTCGGCCATCGACAGCAGGTTGGCCAGTCGATTGTTGACCTTGATCGGGAAGTTGAGCGGATCCTGTCCACTCTGATTCTTGACCTGGTACACGTTCTCTTCCACCGCCGATGCGTTGGTCTTGAGCGTCGCACCGGTGCTCTTGAGTGTGGCGTCATCACTCTTCTTCACGCGGTCTTCGAGCTGCGCCTTCACGCGACGAATCGCGATCACCGCTTCGTTCGACTCGGTCGCCTTGTCGCGCACTTTCTTGCCGAACGCGTACTGCGCGCGCAGGTCGGCGTCGGTGAACTCCGGGAGGCGCGGGTTGCGCTGCACGACGATCGGCGCGGTCATCGTGGCGCCGTCGGCCACCAAGCGCGCGGAATACCTGCCCGGTGGCAACGCCGGACCGGCCGTGCCGGCACCCCACAAAATCATGCCGGGAAAGCTGGGAATGCCTTCACCGCGCAGATCCCAGGTGACGCGATTGAATCCCGCAGCGATGGGCAGCGGTACGCTGCCGCCACCACGACGACCACCGCCGCCGGCTGGAAGCGCCGCGCGTTGCGCTGGCGTGAGCGTGTCGGCTTCGAATTTGCGCAACACGGCGCCCGTGGAGTCGAGGATCTCCATGAGTGCACGACGCGGCGCGGTCTTGAAGTAGTATGTCAGGGTGGCACCCGGCGACGACCGTAGCGCGACCGGTGGTGTGTAGAGATGCGCGCTCGCCGCAAGAATCGTCGGCGTCGCCTGACGCAGCGGCCCGATGTTATCGAGAATCCAGAAGCCGCGACCGTGTGAAGCGATCACGAGTTCGTTGGTTTCCACCACGAGGTCGGCGATCGGCACATCCGGCATGTTGAGTGACAGGTTCTGCCACATCGCCCCGTCATCGTACGAGATGTACACACCGTGCTGGGTTGCAGCGTACAGCAGTCCCTTTCGCGTGGGATCTTCACGCACCGCGTGCACATACGCGTCTTCACGAATCCCCGACACAACCTTGGTCCAGGTGGCACCGAAGTCAGTGGTCTTGAAGATGTACGGCGCGCGGTCATCCAGCAGCGGCCGACGGACCGAGATGTAGGCAGCGCCGACGCTGAACGCCGAGGCGTCGATCTGACTCACGCGCCCGAAGTCGGGCATGTCCTTCGGCGTGACGTTGGTCCACGTCTTCCCACCATTGCGCGTGACGTGTACCAGCCCGTCGTCAGAGCCGGTCCAGATCACGTTCACATCGCGCTTCGACGGTCCGACTGAGAAGATGACGCCGTATACTTCCGGTCCGTTCATGTCGCCAGTAATTGGGCCGCCGGACTTCTCCTGCGTTTCGGGCGCGTGGCGCGTGAGGTCGCCGCTCAAGCGCAACCACGTGCGACCGCCATCCAGCGTGCGCCACAACCGCTGTGACGACACGAACAACATCTTGGGGTCCAGCGGCGAGAACAGAATCGGGAACGTCCACTGCCACCGTTCGCGGATTTCCTTCGACGGCTCACCGGAGTAGAACCACGGATACGGGTTCACCTCGCGCGAAAGACCCGTGCGCCGGTTGAATTTGTCGACGTAGCTGCCGTTGTTGGTGCCCGAGTAGAACACGTCGGGATCGAGTGGATCGGGCGCGATGTAGCCGGGTTCGCCGCCACCCGCCACGTACGACACCGCCATTCCACCCGCAGTGGGATCGCGATAGGCACCCGCCGCGGCAGGTGCGCCGCCACCACCACCACCGCCTCGACCAAAGCCCGCGGCTGGTGCATTCCAATTCGACGGCACGCAGAGCGTCGAGTTGTCCTGTTGCGATCCGCACACGTGGAACGGCACGTGCTTGGTGGTGATCACGTGGTAAAACTGCTCGGTGGGGAAGTCCTGCGCGGTCCACGCGCCGCCGGTGTTGTACGAGATCGCACCGCCACCATCATTCGCGTTCACCAGGTGCGCCGGATCCTCCGGATCAATCCAGAGATCGTGGTGATCCCCGTGGGTACCGTTGCCAACGCTCACCATCGTCTTCCCGCCGTCGGCCGAGCGAAACATCGAGGTATTCTGCATGTAGACCACGTCCGCGTTCTTGTGGTCCGCAAACAAATGCGTGTAGTAGAAGGCGCGCTGGCGGATATTGCGATCGCTGTTCACCAGCGCCCACGTGGCACCGGCGTCGTCGCTCTTGAACAGGCCGCCGTTCTCGTTCTCGACCAGTGCGTAGACACGATTGGAGTTCGCGGCGGTGACGGCCACGCCGATGCGTCCGATCAGTCCGGCGGGCATGCCCTTGTTGCGTGTGACTTCCGTCCAGGTCTCGCCGCCGTCGGTGCTTTTGAACAGCCCGCTGCCCGGCCCGCCGCTCGACATCTGGTATTCCTTGCGATACGCCTCCCACATGGCCGCGTACATCACGTTCGGATTCACACGATCGATCGCGATATCAATCGCACCGGTTTTGTCATCGCGGAACAGCACCTTCTTCCACGTGGTGCCGCCATCGGTGCTCTTGAACACGCCACGTTCGGCGCTGGGCACGCTGTACTTGCCGAACACGGCCGCGAACACGATGTCGGCGTTTGTGGGATGAATACGAATCTTGGAAATCGCGTCGACGTTCTTGAAGCCGACGTGCTTCCACGTCTTTCCAGCGTCAAGGCTGCGGTAGATGCCATCTCCCGGCATGATGTTGCCACGAATCGCCGACTCGCCCATGCCGATGAACACCACATCAGGCTTCGACTCGCTCACCGCCACCGCGCCAACCGACGCACTCGTAATCTGGCCGTCGGTGACCGGCATCCACGTGTCGCCGCCGTCGGTGGTCTTCCAGAGCCCTCCTCCGGTGGCGCCAAAGTAGGCGACCTTGGGCTGACCCTTTACGCCGCTCGACGCAATGGAGCGTCCGCCACGGTCTGGCCCGAGGTTGCGCCAGCGCATGCCGCGGGTGAGCGCGGAGTCGAGTGTGATCGGCGCCAGCGCTGGCACCATCTCGGCGCGGCGAATCACGGTTCGAGCAGGCGGTTGCAGGGCTGCCGCTAGCGACGAGACGCCAAGAGTCAGTGTGGCAGCCAGCGGGAACGTCAAAGAGAGCAATGGGCGCACAGGCGTGGGGGCGAGGGGACCGGTCGATCAGGGCGAGGACAGGACGCATCCTGCACCCATGATGATGCTTCAGCGGAGCAGACCTCGCCAGAGCCGTGGGCCGCAACCTCAGCGGATCATCGCCCGAACGCGTCGCGAGAGCGCCCGTTCGCGTGGACGAGGTGCGGCAAGGGGGCTAGACTTTCCGAATGCCACGTCAGATAAGCCGCTGGGCGTTTCACACCCACCTGTGGGTCGGGGTGATCGGAACGGTATTGTTGATCGTTATTGCCGTTACCGGCGTGCTGCTCAACCACAAGCGAACACTCGGCTTGATGCCCGATGTCGCGCATGATCCGTCGGCGCCGTTTGCCTCCGCGCTTTCTCTCGAGCGCATCGGTGCGGCCGCCTTCGAGGGCGTGTCGGCGGAGGCACGCGGAACATGGAAGCCGGGAGATCCCGTCGACCTGGCCCACATCGAACGCATGGATGTGCGCCCGCGCAACGGATACGCCAAGGTCCGATTCCGGGATCGCCGGAACACCGAAGCGACGGTCGACCTCGCCAGTGCGCGCGTCATCCATGTGGGCGAACGAGACGATGTCTTTCTGGGAAAACTGCATTCGGGCGAAATCTTCGGTGACAACTTCATCCTCCTGTCCGATGTCGCCGCGATCGCGCTCGTGATTACGCTGGTCACCGGGTACTGGCTCTGGATCGTCCCGCGACTCAGGCGCGGTCAGACGGAGCGCGAGGCATGAGCACGCTTCACCTTGTGATCCTGCTGTTCGGCCTTTTCGCCGTGCCACTCTGGCTCTTGATTGCCGGGCATCGCGTGTGGCGAAAGCCGCCGTTGCAACGCCAGTTATTTCGGGGGGTGGCATTGGGCCACTGCCTCGCCGTTGTCGCCGCCGTGTCGCTCTCTGTTCTTCCGCCACACCTGTGGGCGCCGACCGATGTGTCGCGTGGCGCGTTGGGCGTTTGGAGCCTCGTCGTCCTTCCGTTGCTCGGCGGCATACTCGCCGTCGTGATTCGCCCCCCCCAACCGCGACGGAGCTCGCTGACCCATGCGCCTGCATCATCGTAGCACACTCACGAGAGTCGCCCTGCTTCTCTGTTCCGCTGCTGTTGCAGCGACGCCTGCTCGATTTCAGGCGGTCGCGCTGTCGCCGGTCATCGGCCTGTGGAACGCGTCAAGCGATGGCAGCAACGAGCTGACCATCGATGGGGCGAAGTGGACCGGTCAGACGTCTCGCGATGAGGCCGATCGTGCCGCGCGCGCGGTGTTCGGCGCTCCCGCGGGGGATGCGTTCATGCTCAACGCCACGTCGGCTTCCGCATTCCCTCTGGCCGTGGCCGCAACGGTTCCCACATTCAGCAACGGCACGTTGCGTGTGCAGTTCAAGTTGATCGCTGGACCCACGGACCAGAGTGCGGGGATCGTGTTCGGATTGCAGCCGTCGGGCGCGTACTACTTCCTGCGATACAACACGAAAGACGGCAATCTCGCCCTCTGGAGCTACGCCAATGGCGAGCGACAGACCATCGTGAAGGGCGAGGGCCTGCACCAGATTCCGCTGGGGACGTGGCAAGAACTTGTCGTGACGATCCGCGATCGCGCGGTATCAGGGTCGATCGTGGGAATTCCTGTTTTGTCGATGCGACACGAGCTGCCGGCGGCCACCACCGGCCGCGTGGGTGTCTGGGCGAAACGCGACGTCGTCACCGCCTTTCGACGCTTCACCGTCTCGCCCTAGCGCGCCGCCCCAGCGTCATGCCGTTGCATCACGCCGTTGCATCACGCCGTTGCATCACGCCGTTGCATCACGCCGTTGCATCACGCCGTTGCATCACGCCGTTGCATCACGCGCCGGACACGTCTCTCGTATTGTCGCCAGGATTGCGGTCGATGAGCCGGTTGTACGGATCGACGCCCGCTCGCAGTGGCTTCTCCTTCACGATGAACTCGAACACTTCCGTTGGTTTGGTGAGCTTCACTTTGCGCACCGACAACGGCTTGCCGAGTCGCGCGCCAGCGGCCTTCTCGCCAAAGACGCCAATGTCAACGTAGTCACCGATCGCAATGGGCGTTTCCGCTCCCAGCGTATCGGCGCGCAACTTGAGTGCCGACGCGGTGAGCCGGACCTTCCAGGTGCCGTCGGCCTGTTCGGTGGCGGTCGCGCTGTCCGACTTGAAGTCCCACAACGTGATCGTTTCGAACAGATCATGCACCGCGTACTGCAACGAGTCGGGCGTGGCGGCGTGTAGCTTCCGCATCAGGTCGTGGGTGGTGGCGTACGGCGGGCCGCCGAGACGCGCCTCATCGAGATACGCCTTCAATGCGCCGTGCAGCGCTGATGCCCCGATCAGGTCGCGGAGCGCAAAGAACGCCAGCGAGCCTTTTTGGTACTGGATGTACCCCTGGTTCTCGACCAGCATGAGTGGCATCTCTTTCTTGCGCTCTGTGCCACGGCCTCGCAGGTACTGATCGAGTTCGAAGCGCAAGAACTTCTGCAGCTTCTCCGGTCCATAGCGCTGCTCAAGCACGGCGAGGGCAGAATACTCGGCCAACGATTCGGAGAGCATCTGCGCACCCTGCACATTGGCCGGCATGCGCTGATAGGGAAACCACTGGTGCGCGATTTCGTGTGCGGTCACGAAGTACGGATAATCCACGTCTTCTTCTGACGTGCTGTCAATCTTCGTGATGAACCCGATGCGCTCTGAGTAGGGCACCGTGTTGGGAAATGACTGGGCGAACGACGCGTATCGCGGAAACTCAAGAATGCGAATCTGTTGATGCTGATACGCGCCAAACTGCTCCGTGTAGTACGCCAGCGACGCCTTCGAAGCAGCGATCATGCGCTCGACGTTGAAACGATGCGCGCCATGATGCAGAATCTCGATAGGCACGCCATTCCACGATGACGTGGTGACCGTATAGCGCGCCGACAGGAACGAGTAGAAGTCAGGGATGGGCGCATTCATCGCGTACGTGAAGTACCGGCGGCCATTCGATGTCCACTCCTTCTTCAAGTACCCTGGAGCCATGGCAATCTGATCGGGTGACGTACTCACGGTCGCTTCGAACGTGATGTAGTCAGATCCTGGTGAGAACACCTGCTCGCTGTAGCGCGAGCTGTCGTCAAGCCGAGGCGTGCGTTCCTTCACGGGCAGCTTGTACTTGCGTCGGAGCTCATCATCGCCCATCTCGCCGTTGCCGGCATATCCGATGGTGGGAAAGGCGTCGCGGTTCAGGAACGAGCCGTTGGCCGAGATCTCGTGGCCGGGTTCGCCATTGGGGAAACCGCGGTGGGCGTAGTGCACGGCATAGCGAAGTCGGAGCGAGTCGCCTGCAGCAAGTGGCGCGCCGAGCGCAAAGACGAATACGCCATTGACGGAGTCGGCGATGACGGTGCGCGACGGGCGATCAAACGTGAGGGAGTCGTAGGCCACGTGCAGCGTGCCGTCGCCTCGTCCCTCCAGGTAAATGGTGTCTACTGCAACGGCATGACGGTTGACCATGGTAATCGTGCCAGCCGCGCTCGCCTGCAGTTGTGCGGGTGAGAAGTCCACGCTCATCCGAACGCCTACAACCTTGGGCTGCGGCGTCTTTTCGAATTTCTTGTACGCCTGTTCGTAGGCGACCTGGCGTTTTTCACCCGCCTTCTTCGACTCGTAGCTGTTCACCACGTTGGTGTTGTAGAACACGAATCCGCCCAGTGCGCCGGCGCTCAGCACGCTGCCGGCGGCGGTGAGGCGTACGCGGGTGCTGAAACGTCTCGCCATTTCCTTCCAGCGGATCGACGTATCCGTTCCACGGACCCAACTCAGATACGCGGCCACCAACAGCAAGGCAGAGATGCTCAGCCAGTAGCCGTGCGTGGGAAGCCATGCGCGAGGATAGGGGCCGACGCCGTTCATATCGGAGTAGCGATAGGCTGGCGTCCCTCCAAACTCCAGCAACGAGTGATCAATCCCGATGCTGGAGTACACCAGCGTCGCCACGTAGAACACGATCATCACCACGTGGCCGATCGGCTTCTTCGGCACGAGCGTCTGCACCAGGAACGCGAGTGCGACGAGTGACAGCCATGAGGGGAAGTTGACCACGAACGTTTCGATGCCGTACACCCGAACGTCGATGAGCGGGTAGCCTTTCGCGAGTTGCACGATGACGCCGCCAAGCACCGTGCACGCGGCGAACGCCGCCAGCACGAGGGTCATGGCTGAGAACTTCCCGAGAAAGACCGACACGCTTTGCACCGGTGACGCGTCGAGCACCTGATCGAGCGACACCTGCCGTTCGCGCCAGACTAACTCTCCGGCATAGAACGTGAGGAGGACAATCATGAAGAGGCCGGCACCGCCGTTGGCCGCTTCGGACATGATCCAGCTCAGCGCCCATGTCCGTGTGTCGTAGCTTTGATCGGCGTACCAGCAACTCATGATCACGTTGATCAGGCCGATGGCCGCAATGGCAAGAAAGGGGACGGACCGCAAGAGGGACTTTGTATGGAACCAGGTGATGCTGCGCCACGAGGCCCATGCGCCGGTCGCACCAAACTGTGGCGTAATGTGCACGTGGCGTGGAGCGATTGCAGCCTGTGCCTCGCTGCTCGTGGCCGTTGTCTTGCGGCGCCGCCGACGCGGCGAGTCCTTCTCGAGCTTCACGAAGCGAAAGGCGACCGCGACCAGCACCAATGACACGATGGCCCACACCACACGATTGGTCAGCAGGAACGAAGCAAAGGGCAGGGTTTGGGTGTTCTTTTCGGCCACGGTCCAGTACCGCGTCATCAGATCGACGGTGCGAAAGCCGAAGGGATCCAGCAAGTTGGCCAGCTGGTCCCGATCCAGCGTGCGGATCAGGTCATCGCCGATGGAGATGCCAACCAGCAACAGAATGCCCGTGGTGTAGATCGCAAACTGATTGCGTGTGACCGCGCCGACGGCGAAGAAGAGGGCGCTGACGAAGAGCACCGTTGGCAGCACCAGCGTGAACATCGGCTGCAGGTAAAACCAGAGCTGGATGGGCAGCAACGTTTCCTGGTCGATCCACGGCATCACCGAACCCAGCAGCGCGCCCAGTGGAATGGCGAAGTATACGAGCACCATGGCTGCGAGCGCGGCCAGAAACTTCGAGGCGAGATAGCCCAGTCGCGTAATCCGAGTGGTGAAGAGGAGCTCGTGCACGCGTTGGTCGAAGTCTTTCAGTACGGCGGTGCCGACGAGCGCACTGGTGATGATCTGTCCAATGGTCAGCAGTGCGACATACGCACGGGCCAGGGCAAACGGGGAGTTCTTCTTGACCTTGCCCAAGCCGCCTGCCACTTGAATCACGTCAGAGGACAGAATGCCAAATGCCAACAGAAACAGGATGGTGAAATAGAGCCACGTGGTGGGGCGTCGCAGGTGGCCGCGCAGTTCGAATCGAAGCAGGCTGCCGAACATCAGGCCTCCACCGGCACGCGGCCGCCCGAGGCGGCAGCCAGTCGGTGGAAGTACACGTCTTCAAGATCCGGTTCAACCTGTTCGAACCCGTCGCCCGGATCCTGCTCCGCGTACACGTGCAACACCGACGCACCGGCCGCGAGGCGCGCGCTGATCACGTTGAACCGGGCGCGGTAGTCGTCGGCTTGGTTGCGGGGTACGGTCCGACGCCAAATGCGCCCGCGTACTTCGTCAAGAATACGCTTCGGTTCACCCTGCAGCACCACTGTTCCCTTGTTGATGATCGCCATCTGCGAACAGAGTTCGCGCACGTCTTCCACGATGTGGGTGGAGAGAATCACCACCACGTCTTCGCCGATATCCGCAAGCAGATTGAGAAAACGATTGCGTTCCGTGGGATCGAGGCCTGCCGTGGGCTCGTCGACAATGAGCAGTTTGGGCGCGCCGGCGAGGGCGATCGCAATGCCAAGGCGCTGCTTCATACCGCCTGAGTATCCACCCACGCTCTTCTTACGTACGTCGTAGAGGTTGACCTGCTGCAAGAGCGACGACACGAGGTCCCGGCGCTGCGCCGCGTTCGTCACGCCCTTCAGTGTCGCGAAGTGATCCAGGATGGCGTCGGCCGGCATGTTTGGGTACAAGCCGAACTCCTGCGGCAGGTAGCCAAGGACTTCCCGTAACTGTTCGGGCTGCGCCAGGACATCAAGGTCTCGAAAGCGAATCGTGCCGCTATCCGGCGGCTGCAACGTCGCGATCGTGCGCATCAGCGTCGACTTGCCGGCGCCGTTGGGGCCGAGTAGTCCGAACATGCCCGGCGGAATCGTCAACGTGACATCGGAGAGCGCTTTGACGCCGTTGGCGTAGGTCTTCGACAGGCGATCGATCACGAGGGTCATAAAGGGCGCCGAGGGGAAGGAGGGAGTCCAGTCTGCGATAGAGTTCGGCCCTGATCCGCACTTTGTCAACGTTGTCAATTCATCTCGCTCGCCCGTGGGCCACACCTTCTACGCCGCGGCGACTCAACGGTGTGGGAGTCCAGTCAAGTAACAGCGGGTGCAGGCTCGCATTTCTTTCGCTTTGGGATCGTGAATATAGACTTCGAGCAGTGCGCCTCCGTGTTCTTCGTGTCCTCCGTGCTTCATCTGTGTCGGTGTGTGGTGGTTGAATCACGGAGTACACGGAGTGCACGGAGGGCGAGCGACACAATCTCTTGTATTGTCTGCCCCCCCCAAACGTTTCGGGTGGCGATTCGCCGAACTTCGTGCCTGCGCCTCCGTGCACCCCGTGTCCTCCGTGATTCATCATCACCTCCTCCGGCCGACGTGCGGGGCACAAAGTCATCGGAGGCTTCAGCGTGCTGTCTGTCTCAGGGAACTATTCCCAGCGCGTCGCGATAGGTGCGGTGTCACGCCATCTACCTATCTCGGAGAAACCATGTCACGTATAGCAACGACTCAGCGGCTTGCGCTGCCCATCGCCTTTCTTTCACTGGCACTCAGCGCCTCGACGGCGTTCGCGCAGGGCGGCGCGGGGATGATGAAGGACGGCATGAAGCACGACAACATGGCCAAACCCGCCATGATTCAGAACGTCGATGCGTCGGGCGTCGCCATGAGGGGGTTTGACGCCGTCGCCTACTTTACCGCTGCGAAGCCCACGAAAGGCGCGGCTGACTTCGAAGCCAAATACAACGGTGCGACCTTTCGCTTTGCGACCGCGCAGAATCGCGACCTGTTTGCCAAGACGCCTGAGCAGTACGCGCCGCAGTACGGCGGCTACTGTGCCATGGGTGTGGCGTACAATGGAAAGTTCGACATCGACCCTGACGCGTGGAAGATCGAAGACGGGAAGCTGTACTTGAACAAGGACATGAAGACGCAGCAGATGTGGTTCAAGGATATCCCAGGTAATATTGTGAGGGCCAACAAGAACTGGCCGGTGCTGGGCGCGGCGAAGTAGCGCGGCACTGGACCCCCTTCATCACCCAGTATCGTGCCGCACGACCAACTGCTCGACCTCCTGCGCCACCGCTCCTACGTCATGCTGCGCCCCTCGTCCATCGAAGGGGTTGGCGTCTTTGCTATCGTCGATATTCCACAGGGGTGCCGCGACATGTTCAGCCACCCACACCCATCAGATCAGTGGATCAGCGTACCACGAGCCGAGGTGGAATCATTGCCTGCGCATGCGCGGTTTCTGGTGGAGAACTATTGTCTGTATGACGACGTGCATTACTTCGTGCCAGAACACGGATTCACCAAGATGGACTTGGTGTGCTTCCTGAATCATTCCGACACGCCAAACATCGTCTCGATCGATGACGGACAGTACTTTGAGGCGCTTCGCGATATTGGTGCTGGTGAAGAACTGCTGGTCGACTACGGCGAGATCGTCAGCGACCCGTAAGTTGGGGGGTCGGAACCGACTTGGCCCGGTGGGAGTTTACACCGCATGCCTGCCGCGCGAACGTTGTTGACCGACCCAAAATCCACGAGCCCTCGCGCGTCGATGAGACGCCTGCTGCGAGCGAGACAAATGTTGCTGTTTCCCACCCTATTGCTCCTTCTCGGCGTGGCACAACGGCCCACCCCCACGCAGTTCGAGGCTCCAATGCAGCTGACACTGTTCTCCTTCGATCGGGCCGATGAGTCGGACTGGAACGTGGTCAACGATGGCGTGATGGGAGGCCGCTCGGCGGGTTTCGTGGCGGTCGAACAGGGGACCCTCCGATTCACCGGTACGCTCGTGACGCAGGGTGGCGGTTTCACGTCGATCAGGGCTCGACGTGACATCGACCTCACCGGCCAGTCCGGCATCGAGCTCCGCGTTCGTGGCAGCGGCCGCCAGTTTGAAGTCGAAGTCGACGATGGCCTGCGCACGTATGGACGGACCGTCTCGCGTCGGGCCCCGTTCCCGACCTCGGCGGAGTGGACGCTGGTCCGCGTCCCATTCAGCGCGCTCCGCAGCACCGTTTTTGGACAGGCCGTGAACGCGCCGCCGATTGATCTCGCGAAGATCCGGAGCGTTGGGCTGTACATGGCGGACGGCCGCGACGGGCCGTTCACGCTGGAGGTGGATTTCATTCGGGCGTACGGCGCGCCGGAGAAGTAGCACCGCACTGACAGGCCGCGCACAGTCCGCGCGAAATGCACGTGCGCGGCCGCCTAGCCGCGTCACGGCACGATCGTTGCGCGTCCGTCCATGAGTTGCCGCGCAAAGTATGTGTACCCCAACGCTGTCGTTCGCGCTTGCTGCTCCGCATTCGCTCCCGAGCCGTGCCCGCCTTCGATCACCTCGTAAAACAGATACGGCAGCCCCAAGTCCGCCATCTTCGCCGCGAACTTGCGCGCGTGCTGCGGGCCCACGCGATCATCTTTGGTCGTGGTCCAAATGAACGGCATCGGATACTTCACGTCGGCCTTGAGATTGTTCAACGGCGAGATGCTCGCCAGAAACGCACGTTCGGCAGGGACTGAGACGCTGCCGTATTCGCCAACCCACGATGCGCCCGCCGCGATCTGTTCGTAGCGCAGCATGTCGAGCAAGGGCACCGCGATTTGCACCGCATTCCACAGATCGGGGCGCTGATTCATCTCCACCCCCATCAACAGGCCGCCGTTTGAACCGCCTACAATGCCGAGGCGTCGAGGACTGGTGATTTTGCGCGCTATCAGATCTTCGCCGACCGCCGCAAAGTCGTCATAGATCACCTGGCGTTTCGTCTTGAGCCCTGCTTCGTGCCATGCTGGGCCAAACTCGCCACCGCCGCGAATGTTTGCGACGACGAAGACACCGCCCTGTTCAACCCATAACTTGCCGGCGTTCGCGTCGTAGTACGGCGTGAGTGACAGCTCAAACCCGCCGTAGGCCGTCAGGATCGTGGGGTTGGATCCGTCGAGCTTCATCCCTTTCGGGTGTGTGATAAAGTAGGGAATCTTCGTGCCGTCCTTCGAGGTCGCTTCAAATTGCTCGACGACGCTGCGTGACGCGTCAAAACGTGGGGCGAGTGTTTTGATCTGTGTCGTCGACGCCGTCGCCGCATCGGCCAACCACACGCTGCTGGGTGTCAGATAGCCTGTGACCCCGACAAACGCGCGGTCGCTGCGGCTGTCCGCGCTCGCCACGTTGGTCGACACGTTGTCGGGAAGCGTCATCGCCTTGCGTTCCCATTTCCCTTGCGGCGTTCGGGAAAAGACCAGCACGCGACCCTTCACGTTCTCTGTCACACCGACCAGCAATCGTGTGCGGGTCGCCGATGCACCGTCAACCGACTCGCGCGGCCCCGGTTCAAAGATCGCGACCGGAGCCAATGCCGTCGGTGCCTTCATGGCCTGCGCCACGTCGAACGACGCGAGCGAACCGGCCCGAATCGTACTCGTGCCGGTTTGCCACGCCTCCGAAAGACGCACAATCAGCTGGCCATCGACAAACTCCACCACCGAGACTTTCGCCGGCATGCTGAGCTTCGCGACATCGGCGGCGCGGACGGCATAGGTTTCCGACGAAAAGAAATCCAGCCCTCGGCTGATGAAACTCGCGCGACGTCCGCTGGCGTCTACGACGGTGAGCGGGCTCACCCACACATCTTTCGGTTCGCCGCGAAACACCTCGACGGCGCTGGACAGCGGTGCACCGCGCGCCAATCGCTTCACGATGTAGGGATAGCCCGAGGCGGTCATTTCTCCCGCGTTCCACTCGCGGGCCACCAACAGCGTGTCGGGACTCATCCACGCGATATTCTGCTTGCCCTTCGGCAACGAGAAGCCGTTCTTCACGAATGTGCGTGTCGCAAGGTCGAACTCGCGTACCGTGATGGCGTCTTCTCCTCCATCGGAGAGGTTTACCAAGCATCGCGTTTCGCTGGGTCGCATGCAGTCCGCACCGTGCCAGACCCAGTTGGCCTTTTCGGTTTTTGCCAAAAGGTCAAGATCCAGCACCGTCGTCCATACCGGTGCGGCGGTGCGGTAGCTCTCCACCGTCGTCTTCCGCCAGATGCCGCGCACGTGCGCGGCATCCTGCCAGAAGTTGTACAACGCACCCCCGATGAACGACGCATTGGGAATGCGGTCCTTGGCCTGCGCCATCGTGAGGGCAGACTTGTAGATGCCGGCGAAACGCGGGTCTTTCTCCAGCACGGCCGACGTTTTGGCATTCTCCGTTTTCACCCACGCCATCGCTCGCGCGCCTGTCATCTCCTCCAGCCAGCGATACGGGTCGGTGGCGGTGTCGGGGCGCGCGGGTTGGGCGCTCGTTACGCGCGCGAGGGCACAGGCGGTGAGCACCAGCAGTTGGAAACAACGCATGGGTGGCTCCTGGTGAAGGGATGGGGAATGCTACCGGAACTTGGCTGCATTGTCGCCTTGACGCGAGTGAGGCTCAACGCGAGTATTTCTGTGCGCTGTCGGAGCGCGCCCGGTCCGCGGGAAGGGATGGTCCCATCCGATGATGTCGAGCCACCCGCACAATTTCAGGCACCCTCTTTTCGGCCCACTCCGCGGACACGGGCCATCACGAAAGGAGGAGTCATGTCCGTCGATCGCCCGCTCCCGGCGAGGCCCAGCCTCGCGTTTGACCGCAAAGAAGCGAAACGTCTACTGCGCCGCCTGAAGAGCGGCGACTTAGACGGCATCGTACGCGCCCGGGCGCAGCATCCCGCATTCGATGCCACCGCGCCGTCACGCGCCACGCTCGCCATCGCACAACTGGTGATTGCTCGCGAGTACGGTTTTGCGAGCTGGCCGAGGCTCGTGCAGTACTACGCGGATGTACAGCGCCAGAGCGATAGCTACCCATCGCTACACTCGCTGGATTATTACGAAGCCTCGGCGCGCTCGTTGATAGTCCAGCATTCACAACGCGGCCTGCACGCTGGACGGCTGTTCGCTGCATACGTGCCGCGGTTCTACGGCATGCGCGTGCAGGAGGTGTTTGACCACCGCGTTACGGAAGAGGATGCCCGTTTGGCGATTGCCCGCAGCAACAGCTGCCCAAGTTGGGAGGTGTTACGCGAACGCGCGATGGCCGAAGCGCGCGAGCGCGCGAACGAGCGGGAGTTTGGGTTGGATCCGTGGCGGCGCGCGTACGAAGCAATCAGTGCAGCGGATCTAGGTGAGCTGCAGCGGGTTATCGAGTCGCATCCGCGGTTTCTCACGCCCTCGGCACACGATTTCGCGATTGGTCGAACGTTAATTCACGCGATGTATACCGAAGAACAACGACTCGGGCGTGACGCGATGCGCCCGATCGTGCAGTGGTTGGGTACACAGGGACAGGATTTGAATAGTTCACTGAACAGGTTGTGGAGCTGGAAGGGCCCGCGAACGCCGGCTGACGTGAAAGCCTTGATCGACCGCGGTGCCGATCCCAATTGGATCGCGCCCAGCGGTATTCCTCTGCTGGAGTTCATGCTTCTGCGATGGCGGTACGCCGGATGCGCCGACCTCCTGGCCACCTACGTAAATCCGCGCGACGCCCTCTGGATTTCCGCCGGACTCGGCGACGTGAATGGCGTACGCCGGCACCTCGACAAGCATGGAAAGCCAACGGCGGCCGCGCGCGCGCTACGGCCACCACTTGATGCGATGCACGGTTTCTCACTCCCCGTACTACCGGATCCCGACGACGATGAGATTTTACTCGAGGCGTTCTGGGTTGCACTGCTCAATACGCGAATCGCGGTGATGGAGTACATGATCTCACGCGGCTTTGACGTGAATTGCCGCGCGTGGGGCACTCCCGTAGTCAACATCGCCGTGGGCAACGGATGGACGGCGGTGGTGGAGTGCTTGGTGCGTGCGGGGGCCGATCTGAACATCCATAGCGGTGACTCCAACGGAACGGCAAGAGACACGGCGCGCACGATGTGCGAAAACGGTTCGCACGGCCCGAGCTATCGTCGAATCGTTGAACTGTGCGGGCTCGACGTAGACGCCATTATCGCGGCACGTGAAGCACAAGAGCCCATCACGCCTACGTTTATTCGATCCGCAAAGATCGCGCTCGACTTGGCTGACGACGATGCGCAGCGACAAGGACGATCAGACGTGCGTCCGGAGAATCTGCTCTACGGGCTGTTAAGGACCAGCGGTTCGCCGGTGGCGCTCTTCACGAGCGATCGGAAAATGAACAAAGCGCGCTTCTTTCGGGACAGTGCGCCGCGAGTGAACGTGGGCGACGCGCTGCCAAACCGCGTCGCCCTTCCCCTACATCCAGATCTGCACGACATGATCCAGTCCGTGATCGCGAGGGCCACGGCGCGACGCTCGGAAACGATCAACGTGTTCCATCTGCTGCATGCGTTGTCCAACGACGACGATGGATTCGTCGCCGGCCTGCTGGCGCAGTATGGCTCAAGTATTACGCGCTTTCGTACTGAACTTGAGCGATACCTTTCGTAGCTTAGCAAACGGGCTCCAAGTCGGCTTGGGCAGCCCGCTGCACTACCGCGGCGGGCCGCCCTTCTTGGTCTGCCCCACTCCTTCCGTCAACCACGTCGGCGCCGGTTTGTCCATCAGGTAGTGATCAAAGAACTGCTTCATCCGCGTCGTGAAGTCTTTCTGATTATCACGATTCGTGAGGTTGTGCGCCTCGCCCGGATACGACAGCAAAATCACTTCCTTTCCGTTCTGTCGTGCCGCGTTGAAAAACTGCAGCCCCTCCACGTAGTCCACCGCACCATCCTCCATGCCGTGCAGAATCATGAGTGGCGTCTTGATATTTCGCACGTGAAAGATCGGCGATTGATCCTCGTACAAATCATGAGAATTCCAGGGCGTGACATTGGCGCCCATGCGAACCTGGCCAACTGTCGTGATGCCCTGCTGCACCGTGCCGGAGCTCTTGTATAGCTCGTTGTAGAAGCTCACCAGGTTGGTTGGCGGTGCGCCGGTCACCACGGCCGCAAACATATCGGTTTGCGTCACAATGTATGACGACTGATAGCCGCTCCAGCTGTGTCCGTGCAAGCCAATGCGCTTGGGGTCCGCGTACCCCAGGGCAATCACCTGCTTCACGGCCGCCGTCATGCAATCCACCGCCGAAGAACCAGGCTTTCCGATTTCGTACACGATGTCTGGCTGAAAGACGAGATAGCCATTGCTGGCGTACGTCGCCAGCTGCACGCTGTTGTTGTACGACGGCGTCGCGAACACATTGTGCGTGTTGGACATGATCTCGTAGAATTCCACCACCATCGGATACTTCTTGCCCGGCTCATAATCCGGCGGCAGCATCAGCGTCCCTTGCAGCTTCTTGCCCTTCGACGTCGTGTAGTCGATCAGCACCTTCTTACTGGCCCATGCATACTCGGCCATGATCGGGTTGGCATCGGTCACTTTCTTTGGGCTCGCGAACGCCGTATTCGAGACCCAGTAGTCGGGAAACTCGGCGAAGTCCTGCTGCGTGAAGAGCGTGCGATCGGCACTGTCGGCCTTCACCAGGTTGCCGATGCTTTTGTCTACCCACACGACTGGCGTCGGTGCGTTCCCTGCCGTCACCGTCCAGTAGCCGGACTTCTTGCTGCGATCGCCGTACGCTGAGAGGGCTATCGGCTTGCCGAGGTCGATGCCAACATCGTCTCCGGCGGCACCGCCGCCGCGTCCTCCTGCGGGCGCGTCAAGGCGCACAACGCGCAACTGCACCGACTGCGCACGCCCCACGCCCTTCGTGAGATTCGTCGCGCGAGTGCCATCAAGCGGAACCTGCCACACATCAAACTTGTCATAGAGCAAGACGCTCTTGCCGTCCTTCGACCATCCACCCGCGCCCCAGATGGGCTTCTCGTAGGCATGATCGTCGTCTTCGTTCACATAGCTCCGCCCAGGAACCGATGCGGCATCAAGGACGACCGAGGTTGCCGTCTCCAAATTGAATGCGCGCACCTGCTTGTTCTTGAGATACAGAAACCAGCGCGAATCGGGTGACGTGCCGTAGGTGCGCGACAGCCCCTTGTCGATCAGCGCGCGGACGCCGCTCACGGCATCCACCCGATACAGGTCGGCGCGGCTGGCGCCCCACGCTACTTCACCGCGATACGCCGCATCATCGCGTCCAACGCCCACGTTCGAGTTCGCGGCCATCGTCACGGTGCGCATGCTATCGTTGCCCAGACGCACGAACTTGCCCGTTTCAAGAAAGTACACGGCGGGAATCGTCGCACGACGCAGCTGCGCCACTTGCACGATCTGTTGAGACTGCGGCTGTGCATCCTTCCAATGCCAGACATCAACGTTGGCTTTGTTGGAGTCGGCGGCGGCAAGCTCGGACTCCTGCTCCTTGAGCCCCACAAAAACGCGCGCCCCGTCTTTGCTGAAGCGCGGTGCGGTGAACTCGCTGAGTACCATACCAGACGGAAACGCCTGCGCAGTGCTCGGATCGAGCCGCACGTCCTTCACATTCGACGTTCCCAATCCACTCCAGGTGAGCAAGACGTTGCGCTTCTGCTTCATGTCCTTCACCGTGTCGCCGCGCAGCACGGCCAAGGCAGAGCCACCGCTGCCCCACACCAGCTGATCATAGTCGGCCGACACAGCGTCCAGTTGTCGCGTCTGCCCAGTGACAGGGTTCAGCAAGTACACCCCATTCCCCATACGGTCGGCCGCGTCAACCGTGTACGCGAGCATCGTTCCCGTCTCGTCGAAGTCAAACTGATTCACGCCGCCGATGAGGCGATTCACGCCAGTGGTGAGATCGCGCACCAAGAGATCGGCCCCATTGTGCTTGGCGTCGGCCTGCGCCTTGTTCAAGCGCACGGCCAGCCACTTCGCGCCTGCTGAGAACTTCCAAGAGCCCGCGTTCGGAAACGAAGTCTTTTCGCCCGTCGCGACATTTAGCAGCTCCAGAGAGCCCGGTGTGGCAGCAACGGGCGCTGCCCCGCGACCGGGCGCTGGCGGAGTACCGCCGCCACCACCGCGACCGCCGCGCGCCGCGCCTCGATCTGGCGGATTCACGAAATACGTGATCCAGCGCGAATCGCTCGAGAACTGTGGTGCGTTGCCACCGCCGCCACCGCGTCCGCCACCACCGCCGGCGCGTCCGGCGCCACCTCCTGCCGTGCCCAGCGACGTTGAATACGTCTTGTCGCTGTCCAGCGCTTTCACATGAACTGTTGGCTCACCATCGTTCGGCGCGTAGGTGAAGGTGGCCCATTTTCCGTCATTCGAGATGGCCGTCGAGCTGATGCGATTCCAGCGGCCGTAATCTTCAAGGGTGAGGACCTTGCGTGCACTGCCGTTCCCGCCAGCGCTGCGCGACGCCTGTGCGGTCGCTGCACCTCCCGCGCTCGGCTGGGCCGACACGGCGGCGTTCGGAAAGGCCCCAGCTGCCAGAGCGAACAGCACACCTGCTGCACAGTCGGCGGAGTACGCCGAGATTTTCGAGACGCGGTTGGGCATCATGGGAGTCTTCGGGTTGGGGGACACGCTGCTCCGAAGAATGTGGCATCGCCGCCCGCGTATGGCTATCTCCGCGTAGGGCTGGGTACGATCACGCTCGAATGGAAGGACTATCGGGCGGCTCGCGTCTCACGAGATCGCCGACCCGCACGATGCCTGGAGTCTCGACATACGCATTCAACGCCAGCTTGCCGCCAAAGCGACGTCCAATGTCGCGCAAGACCTCGGGGTCCCGCGTGATCGTGTCGGGATCGACCGTCGTCATCGGGCAACGCCCGCGAAGCGAGTGCAGCACGATCACGGCCTCTCCAATAAACAGTCGAGAACCCTCCCACTCACGTTCGGCCATCCCCTCCACGCCGCCAATCAGGATGTT
>JANOPS010000599.1:0-2097 GCA_031421995.1 Gemmatimonadaceae bacterium | reverse complement strand
TCTGAGGCTCTCAATTCGCTAACGACCGCTTCGATCCACTGAACCGTCTTTCAAGTATCGATCGAAGAACCCGAGCATCTCACCCAACATCGCCTTCGTGTTTTCGCGTCCATACACATAGTACGTCTCGTTCGGGTACTTCCGGTACTCCACCACTTTCGAGTGCTTGGCCAGTTCGCGTGCGTACTTCCAGGCGGCGTACTCGGCGTCCAGCACATCAAGGCCGTATCCATGAATCACCATCGTTGGCGCCGTAGCGTCCTTCGCTTTGTAGATCGCCGAGCTGCGGCGGTAGATCGAGTCGACCGCCGGTGTGGAGGGCCAACGTCCAAGTTCATAGTGTAGCAACTGGCTGTGCTGCAGCACCGGCACCACGGTGTGAAAGTCGGTGACGTCGCCATAGCCCGAGCCCGAGATCGCCGCCTGGAACACGCCTGGCGCGAATGAGGTGGCGTACATCGTCAGCATGCCGCCGTAACTGATGCCGGTGATGCCAATCTTCTCGGGGTTCACATAGGCCTGCTGTTTGGCCCACTTCACGCCGGCCAACAAATCACGGAGGTCGCCGTGGCCCCAGTCGCGATTGTTGGCGTCCTCGAACCGCTTGCCATAGCCCGAGCTGCCACGCACGTTCGGCGCGATCACCACGTAGCCGCGGCTGGCAAAGAATTGAGGCTGCAGTTGGTACGCGTCTGAGAACTGTTGTGTCGGACCGCCGTGCGCATACATGATCACCGGCGCCTTGTCGCCGGCGCGCAGCGTTTTGGGCTTGTACAGATAGGCGTTGATGGTGAGCCCTTCATTCGTCCACGAAATCTTCTCCGGCTCCACGAGCTGCGACGCGAGCGCGTTTTCGGGGTCGGAATCCGTAAGCTGTCGTGACGCTCCGCCCGTAGCCGGTACCACAAAGAGATCGGGCGCCTTGGTTGGCGTGCCGAGCGCATACGAAATGCGCTGCCCGTTTGGCGACCACTCGGCGCGGGACACCATCCCTACGGGCGGCGCCACCACGGTACGCGTCGCGCTTCCCCCCACCTGCGCCACCTTCAATGACTGCGTGCCGTTGCTGATGGAAAGGAACAGCACCTGGCTCCCATCGGGCGACCAGCGCGCATCACCCTGGTCGGCCCGTTCAGCGGCCAGTGGCCGCGGTGCGCCGCCAGCCGCCGGCGCCAACCAGTAGTTGGCCCACCCGCTTCGTTGGGAACGGAAAAGCACGGTCTTCCCATCTGGCGAGAAACGCGCAAATCCGAACGCGGCCCCCTGTCGATAGTCGAAGAAGTCCTTGTCGCTGAGCACGAGACGCGACGTGCCGCCCTCGGCAGGCACCGAAAAGACGTCGTGATCAACCCATCGCGAATCGAGGCGCGTATAGATCACCCGGCTTCCGTCCGGCGAGAACGAGGGGAACCCCTCGTACAACGGCGACGAAGTCAGGCGTGTGGCGACGCCGGTGGCGACATCAACCACATACACGTCCTCGCTCCCGCTGCGATCGTTGGCGAGCGTGATGCGATCGCCAGTGGGCGAAAAGGCATACGAGCGCACATGGCCGGAGAGACGCGTGATGCGTCGTTCGGTGCCAGCGGCGAGGTCGAAGCCGAAGATATCGTTGCCTCCTTCGACACTCTTTACGTACGTCACCAGCTTGCCGTCCGGCGAGCGCCGAAGCTGCGAGGCCCCACCGAGCGAAGATCCGTGCCGCATGGGCGACCCACCGTTCGCTCCCACCGACGCCAGCACGCCGTCGCCGCCCAAGTAGATCAGGCGATTGCCGTCGGCCGACCAGACCGGTGGTTCATTGGCGCCGATGGCGGAAGCAACAGACTGGAACTGATCGATCGACGGCGGCGTGGCACCCTGAGCCGAGAGCGTCGATGCGCCGAAGAGTACGACGAGGGAGAGTGTGCGAGTCAGTGGCATAGGGATCCGATAGGGGGTAGAACCAGTATGCGCCGTTTTCTCGTGCCGCGCGAGACCCTTGCGTCGGTGATTCCGTCATCGTCACACTGACCGTCACGGAGGACCTGAGAGGTCACGGTCCCTACTCGGAGAGCACACTGACGGCCGGTACGTGGATCGCAACCGGCACGATCT
>JANOPS010000598.1:0-3822 GCA_031421995.1 Gemmatimonadaceae bacterium | reverse complement strand
CAAAAGGCCGACAACCTTTGCGGCCATGCTCAGCACGAGTTCCGGCTTCACGGCCCCGAAGCCATTTGAAACACTCCACAGCCGACGATGAGAAGGAGACGTCCCGTGGCCATCTTGTGGGCTGCCGGACGCGCCGCGGCGAGTCCACTGCGCGTCGCGACGTCACTTCGCCTTGGCGCGCCCACATGAACGCATCGTGTTCACGAGCCGCCTCGTCTACATCTGACGCGGTCCATCCGCCGTCGGGAGGCCTCGACGCATTGACGCGTCTTCTCGATCGCACGCTTCACGAGCTTCACGAACTCGATCTCCAATCGCTCAATGAAACCGACCGAGCCAGTCCGTGTTCACCCGACACTCCCAGATCACAAGTACCCGCCATCCAAGCATCCGTAAGGCCCGCACATTGCGTCGGTCACGCGCGACATTTGCAAGGATCTTTTCTCGCCAGAAGGCCGCTCTCGTTCTGGGCCACTGAAAGAATCGGCAGCCGTGCTTGTGCCAGAAGCAGCCGTGCACAAAGATTGCAAGCCGATACTTCGGCAGCACAATGTCGGGTCGCCCCGGTAGGTCCTTTCGATGCAGTCGAAAGCGGTATCCAGCAGCGTGCAATTGTCGGCGGACGATCATTTCGGGCTTCGTGTTCGTACCCTTGACGGCTGACATGTTGCGGCTGCGCGCCGCCGGAATCAGTGCATCAGGCCGCGACATCTCCCAACGTGAGCTCGGTCTGCCGCGTGACCTCCGGAGGTACGGGAAAACGTTCCGGATGGAGGAGTCGTGGGACAAGCACTTCGGCGACCGCGCGAACAACCGGTACGGCGACAGAATTGCCAAACTGTCGGTACGCCTGGGTATCTGATACCGGGATTGTCATGGGTGGCTGTCCCGGCGTGTCGAATCCCATCAGCCTCGCACACTCTCGCGGCGTGAGTCGACGCGGGTTCTTCTTTGGCCCTTGGTCCACGAGAATCTCACTGCCGTCCTTGTGGTATCGCGCCGATAGCGTACGCGTCACGTCTCCGCCACTGAAGACGGAACAACCGAATCCGTTGCCTTTAGCGCGATGCTTCGCGGCATAGTCCTGTAGGTATTTCCAAAGATGGTCGCTGAGCGTGTACCGATCACCCACAACGGTCCGCCCGTTACGTCGAAGCGTGTACGGTTCCTCCGGTTCTTCAGTTGTCGAGTGGAGGATGTCAGCCAGAACGGGTTGAATGGCGGGCTGAGACAGCTTGGTCAAGTCCATTTGGACCGGCGTCCTGAAACCGACGAGGAAAACACGCTCACGACGCTGCGGAACCCAGGCGCTCGCATCAATAGTGCGGGTGTGCACGTCATAGCCGAGTTCGCGAAGTGCACCCATGATCACCTGAAACGTGCGGCCCTGATCATGGCTGCGAAGATTCTTCACGTTCTCGAGCAAGAAAGCCCTCGGCTGACGCTCACGCAGTATGTTCACGATGTTGAAGAACAGCGTGCCCTGTGTCTTGTCGAGAAACCCATGCGCGCGCCCGAGGCTGTTCTTCTTGGAAACCCCCGCAAGGCTGAACGGCTGGCAGGGAAAACCAGCGAGCAGCAGGTCATGCGCTGGCACGTCCTTCGGCGAGACCTTGGTGATGTCGCCGGCGATATCGTCTCCGTCCGGATAGTTGGCCTTGTAGGTCCTCACGGCATGCGCATCCCACTCGGAAGTGAACACGCACCGTCCGTTGAGTTCTTCGAATCCACGACGAATTCCTCCGATTCCCGCGAAGAGGTCGATGAACGTAAAGTCCGGCTGGCGCGGACGATCGTCCCGATCCAGTTCCCGTCGGATGACGTCCGCAATGTAGGCCGGGGGAGTACTTTCACCGGCGACCCATCTGCGAATCGTTCGCGCCTCGCGATCTACCCGTGCCGCGAGTTCCTCGTGAGTCCAGTAGCGCAAGGCATGATGAACAGCCGTTGTTGCCGGATTTTGTTCGGAGGGAGACATACAGGACAGAATGTCCTGTTATCCTCCCGCCGTCAAGACTTCCTTTATCGCAATCATGCTCACCCTTGAGAAACTCCGTCAACGCTTCCAGGAACTCGGCGTCCGAAGACTGCTGATGAAGCGGTTGAGCCCAAATGACAACAGCAAAAACCAGGTGTACCTCGGCGGGGATCTTGGGGTAGCCAACGTCATCCCGGCCGAACCTCCGAAGGCAAAGATCACCGGGTCCCATGGGACACCCATCTTCAACGCAAGGATGACGTTCAGCTGGATGAGCGACGAGGGCCGGGTGTACGGCGTCCCAAACGCGCAACTGATTTTGTATCCGCAGTACCCGGAAGTTCGTTTCTCGGGATTTCTCCGCGGCGCGCAGTGGTCGCCGTCGAGCGTGATGGTATCGCGGGATGAAGGGCGGATCTTGATCTTCGGGATCACCGCATCTACTGGGGTGATCGGCTTCGCTGCGGATCGCGATCACCCTGTCGCGAGAGAATTCGCCGATATGACAGACCTGGAGCAGGAAGGCGTGTTGTTGCGCGTGCCGCTCAGTCGGAGTGAGGGGGATTCACGCTCGCGGCTCCTCGACCAGTTGTGCCACGTGTCACGATTGGGTTGGATTGACCCGTGGCGCTTGCAGGCGGACGGATCGCGGCGACGATGCGAGGGCACAAACTGCGGTGGTGTCACTCTCGAATCCGAACTCGGTATCAGCGCGAACGGGCGTTCAGAGCCGGACTTCGAGGGTTGGGAGGTGAAGTCCCACACCGTCGGTAGTCTCGCCCGTCCCTACTCCGGTGTACTGACGTTGCTGACGCCGGAGCCGACCGGCGGCGTGTATGTGGACGAGGGAGTGGAAGCTTTTGTTCGCGGCTTTGGCTACGCCGACCAGCGGGGACGCGTCGATCGGCTCAACGTTGGCGGAATTCATCGCGTCGGACGTGTCGCTGAACGCACCGGTCTGACGCTTAAGTTGGACGGATATGATCATGGCACAGGAAAGCTGACCAACGCCATGGGTTCGCTGCTGTTGCTCGACAAGGCCGATCACGTCGCAGCGTCATGGAGCTTCGAGAGAATACTCGCGCACTGGACTCGCAAACACTCGAAGGCGGCGTATGTGCCGGCCGAATGCGAGAAGGAGCCATTGACTCGCTATCGCTACGGCGAACGCGTGACGCTGGCCGAAGGCACTGACTATCTGCGTCTGCTTGCCGGCCTTGCGAACGGAGCGGTCTACTTCGACCCAGGAATCAAGTTGGAGAACGCGTCAACGTCACCGAGGGTGAAGCGACGCAATCAGTTCCGCGTGAAATTCGCCGACCTTGGACATCTCTATCATCTGACGTACGAAATCCCGGCCTGCGAAGAGCACGATGGCGTCTGATGGAGAATTGGCGATCGGAACCGGCGGGCTAGAAAGAGTGTGAGGGTACAATCGGCCGTTCAGTCACCCGGTTCTATGCGGCAGATGACCCAGGCGGGCCGAGAACGGCAGGCTTCTTGCTTCATGCGTTGAATGCGCCGAATATATGCTCCCGGAATGTCACGCGATGGTCCGCGCCGACCCTGTGCGTTTCGCGGCTTGACGATCCGACGGTGCCAACACGCAACGTGTGGAGGCTTCGCATAGTGCTCGAAGGGTTTCGGCTCACGGATTTGCTGGACGACTATACGCTGCTGAGCGAACGTGTCCTGGAGAGCGGCGCGACGGTGTATCGCGCGCGCCATCGCGGGCATGCGCGCGAGGTGATGATCAAGGCCTTGAGCGCCACACCAGCGGGCTCAACCAGCGCGACGGGCTCTGAGGCCGCGCGCAGTCGGCTCGCTCTTGCGGTGGAAAGAGT
>JANOPS010000597.1:0-18898 GCA_031421995.1 Gemmatimonadaceae bacterium | reverse complement strand
ACCGTCGATCAGCGGAGCGGGCTCGGCGTATCGATACCACCACGCCGACGCGGCGCCGCGCTGATTGAGGGTGAACGCGACCACCCAGCCCGTGATCAGCAGCAGGTGCGCACCAACTTTATGGCGCATGCACGTGTGTACGGCGAGCGACAGCACGGTCCACTGCACAAAGGGCGCCCACACATGAAAAACGCTCCAGGCTAACCATACCCAGAGCGCGGGAAGGTCGAACACCAAGCCTCGCCATGCACCGATCACCAACGCGCCGGTCGCGATCGGGAGTACGACCCGCATCTGCTGCCAGAGCACGCCGGCGAGGCGCGACAGTGCGATCGTGGCCGTTGACACAGGCAGTGCATCAACCAATTCGGCCACGCGCACGTCGCGATCGCGCCACAGAATTTCTCCCGCGTACACCGTCGCCAGCAGAATGAAGAACACACGCGCATGTTGCGTGACGCGTTCGAGATAGAGCGGCAGCGCATCGGATGCCACGGCATCAACCCCGCCCTGCAACGCCGCGTTCAGCAGCGCGTTGGCAACAGCGAGCGCGGAGACCACGCGCCATCCACCGTCGCGCGCGATCCAGTGCGCCGTGAAGCGCGCGAGGGACAGCGCTAGGGAAAGCGAACTGTGCGAATCACCGCGCGAATGGCGTCGCGGATCACGGGAAGCCGCTCGCGGCGAATCGCCCGGCGAATCGCCCCGCAGAAAGCCCTGCGAGAGGCCCTGAGAATCGCGTGACATGCTCCGGCGCGTGTGTTCGGCCGCCGCGCTGCGCCACCGCACGCGCCACACCCCGAACGCCACCCCGCCAACGCCGACCAGCGCCCAGAGCACTCGGTTCATCACGAGCACCCCGTCGATCGACAGCTCGCGAACACTCCGTGCGTGCTCACTCCACTCGCGCGTCGCGGCAAGCACGGAAGCGTTGCCGAAGGGGTCGAGCAACGCGCCCACCAGCTGCGTGGAGGGCTGCGCGACCAGCACCAGCGCCAGCTGCCAGCAACCGACCAACACGAGCGAAACGCCGAGCGCGGCCATCGTGCGACGTGTGATCGCGGCCACGACGCCGACCAGCGCACCGACCACCAGCATCGTGGGCATGGTGAGAACCCCAAAGGCGGTGATCAGGCGCGGCAGCGCCGCCCACAGGGCCATCGGGGGCTCAACGCCGCGCGCGACCGCGATGGCCAGCCCTAGCGCCGCACCAATGGGGATCGCGAGGTACACCACACCCAGCACGAGGCCACCCGCCGTCAGTCGCGCCGCAAGCCAAGTGCGCGGCGACACTCCCGTGCTCGCCACCACGTCGGCCATCCTCGTTGCGTCATCGCGCAGCACGGCCGTGACGGCGACCATGGTGGTGATGACCTGCCCAAAGGCGGTCAGTCCGCCGAACGCCAACCAGAGCGACCATGCGCTGCTCGAGGGAATCCCGCCGCGATTGCCTACCAGCTCAATACCACCGCCGCTGGTGAAGCCAATCGCCAGCAGGAGAAATACCAGCGCATACAACCACGTGAGCGGGTCCCTCCACTGCTGCCGCACCTCGAAGACGGTCAGCGCCCACCACTGCACCCATCGGAGCGGCGCCCACGACATCACCCCGATAAACCTAAAGGTGCGGAAGTTCGCGATCGCCCATGCCACCGTCATCAATGTGCCAGTTGAGCTCTTCCGTACTCAGCGGCCGAATGGCGATATCGACCGCCAGCCAGGTCGTCTTCGAGAACGGGTAACACAGCACGCATCCGGAAAGCATGGCGGCGGCAGTCACGTACGTAATGAGATCCCAGTTGGGAGTGGGCCACGTGAGATACACAAACCCGCAGACGCAAAAAAACAGAATCAGTTCGACGGCGATCAGGTTGAAGAGATAGGCGCCAACGAAGTAGTCGCCCTCACCGCGTTCCAATCGCAGCCCACAGGTTGGGCAGTGCACCTTCAGCGCGAAGAACGTCGAGAAAATGCCTTTGCCCCCGCAATGAGGGCAGCGCAACAGCAGGGCGCGACCGACCAGCCGACTGAAGCCCGGCCCTACGGCGGTCATTGGCCGATGCGGGGCTGGCTTGTGTGGGGAAGCGTCATTCCGAAAGCTAACCGCCATCGACTACTTTACCTACGGCCGCGCTGCTCTGCTCGTCGTCCCGCCCCCTCTGGCTCTCCTCGTGACCGATTCGAAGATCTGCCCCCGCTGCGGTGCCTCGTACGACAGCACGGTTGCGTTCTGCGCAACCGACGGCGCCCGATTGGTGCGAGGTGGGCAGACGTCCGACTTGATCGGGACCGTTATCGCCGAACGCTATCGCGTGGTCTCGCGGATTGGCGAGGGCGGCATGGGACAGGTGTATTTGGCCGAGCATGTGCGCATGAAACGGAAGAGCGCAATCAAGATCATGCGGCCGTCTCTCGTTGGTGAGGTGGAAGCGCTCCAGCGATTCACGCGCGAAGCCGAGCACGCCAGTCAGCTCTCGCATCCGAACATTGCGGCGATTTTTGATTTTGGCGAGACGCCCGACGGCGTGGTGTATCTGGCCATGGAATACGTCGACGGGGAGTCGCTTGCTGCGAAGCTGGATCACTACTCGGCGCTGCACCCCGACGTCGCCGCCGACATTCTTGGCCAAGCCGCTGATGCGCTGCAGGCAGCGCACGATTTGAACATGCTGCACCGCGACGTAAAGCCTGACAACATCATGCTGGGCAAACGGGCAGACGGCACGTACATGGTGAAGTTGGTGGATTTTGGCATCGCGCGCACGATGGACGGGAGCGATCAGCGCGTGACGCGCACCGGATTCGCCGTGGGGACGCCGCAGTACATGTCTCCCGAGCAACTCGCCGGCGACACACTCGACGCGCGCAGCGATCAGTACTCGCTGGCCCTGGTCGCCTTTTACTCGCTCACGGGGAAGCAAGCGTTTCCGGCTGACTCCACGAAGGAATCGTTGATCGCTCGGCTCACCTCGCGACCGCGCACGCTGCAGGATGCGAAGCAGGATGTGACGTGGCCCGCACTGCTGCAGGAGGTCTTTGATCGGGCGCTCGCACCCGAGCCGGTCGATCGTTTCTCCAGCGTGTCAGACTTCGCTCACGCCCTTTCAGGCGCGATCAGCAACATGACGCCGACGCAAACCGCGGAGATCTATCGGCGTGCGCTCGACGTGCGTGTGGCGAACGTCGCGGCGCGAACACCGCACAGCGACATGGAGCTGTTGCGGACGCCGAGCGGTGCGATGTCGACGCTTCGCGCGGCCACGACGCAGGACGTTGCCGCCGCGGCTGGTGCATCGGGCGCGGTGCCGGTCACGTCGCCCGCTCACGATCCCGACGCCGGACGCCGGACGGGTTCGACAGGCACCACTTCGGCACACGCAGAGACCGCACGCGTCGCAACAGACGCTGCGACAGGCCATGGTCCGACAGCAAAGGCGCCCGCCGCACGCTGGCCGTTTGTGATTGGTGCGGTGGTGACGATCTCGGTGATCGCGACCGTGTTCTTCATGCGTCAGGAGGGCGGTCCCGAAGACACGGCGGTCCCGAGCGTCGCAGATTCCCGTGTAGGCGGGTTGCCGAGTGATCAGCCAGCCGCACGCTCCGTCATGGCCGACTCATCGGGCAGTCGTGACGCTGCCGCAGGCACGGCGGGCCGTCCGCTCGCCACGGTACCCGCGCCGGTCGGTACTCCCGCGCCCACGGCGAGTCCAACGCCGGTCGCGACCACGGCGGCCGAAAAAACGCTCAGCGCGTCCGTCTCTGCAGACAGCGCGAAACGCGTGCGTGATTCCACACGCAAGGCCGTCGCACGGCAGACCAAAGATCGCGCCGATAGCATTGCGCGCGTGAACAGCACCCGAGCGCGTTTTCCGGAAGCGGCCGCACGCGCCATGCTGGCCAAGGGCGTCGACGCGAAGGCGCGTACCTCGAAGAATGACGAGTTTCGCGTGGTCATCATGTCGACGCCGATATTTGTGTGGCGCGATGAGCAGGCGCGCGCGTGGAAGAACGCGCATCCCTCGGCAAGCGGTGAGCCGTTTGCCGCCGTGGATCCCATCGAGTACTGGAGCCCGTGGTCGACGATGGTGGCGACCCGACGGGCCGTGTACGTGATGGAGGTCACGACGGACCGGGCGCCGTGGCCCTCCTACGAGCCGGAGAAACTCTACGATCTGAAGCGCAGTGACGTGGCCGATGTGGAGCTGCTTCGTGACGGGGTTGCCGTGCCGCTCGATGCCGGGTCGCGCGTTCCCTCGCTGGTGAACGCGCCGGCCCACTCGCAGGCTGGCAAGCGCGTTCCGAACGCGTTCGTGGCCACGCTGGCGCCCACCACCTTCGTACCGCGAGAGGACGGCTCCATGCCGAAATTCGAGCTGGTCGTGCATGATGCGATGCGCAATGGCGCCACAACGAAGATCACCATCAATGCCACGATCGTGCGGCGTTTGTACGACGACTTTGCGCCATGGCGGGACGCGCTGGTGCGGCAGTAGCGGCTCTTTAGTCGCTTGACTTCGGAAGGCCACACGATAAATTTGGTTTATGAAGAAGCCAAATTCTGTTCGCGAGCCGATTCAGGTGTATCTCGACGATACCGAGCGTTCATGGCTTGATGCGATGGCGGCCACCGAAGGCGTGTCGCGCTCAGAGCTGCTCCGTCGGAGCGTGCGGCAGTATCGCGCGACCCGTGACGATGCGCAGTCACCGATGTTGCGGCTCCTGCATGATGCACAGCTGGGCGCTGGAGAGACGCCGAACAGCGCGGATGCCGCGCGGCGTCACGACGAGGTGTTGGCAGAAGCGTACGCGTACGTCGTCCCGTCGCCCGCGACGACTCGGCGACGGCCGAAGCCCTGACGCACGCCTCGTGACGCGATCACCATGAGGCACGCACCGTGAAGGGCGCGCTCTTTCTCGACACCTCCGCGTGGTTCTCGGCATTGTCGGCGAAGGAGTATGGACATGCACAATGCCGCGCCGCGTATCGCGAGGCCTTGGAGCGCGGCGCGCCGCTCGTGACTACGTCGCTGGTCGTCGGAGAAATGCATGTCCTCCTGTCGCGTCGGGTGAGCCTGCCCTTCGCGCGACGGTTTCTTGAGGCGCTCAACGACCATCAGCATGAGGTGGTCTGCCCGGACGCGGATTTCTTGTGGCGGGCCACCTCGCGATGGATTGCGCGCTTTCCCGACCAGGATTTTTCGCTGTGCGATGCGGTCAGTTTCGAGGTGATGCGCACGCGTCGCGTCGCCACGGCCCTCGCGCTCGATCACCACTTTTCCGTCGCCGGCTTTGAGACGGTGCCGATGGGTGCCGACTAGACGCGCGGCAGCCCGCCGCCACACCCGCGCCGTTTTCGTGTACATTCGAAGTGGGTTGTGACGACCTGTTGTTGCCCTCTCCCGCACTCCGGCATGCCCCAGTCTTCAGACGCGAATTTGATCGGCACCATCATCGCCGACCGCTACCACATCCTTTCGCGAGTCGGCGAAGGGGGTATGGGCCAGGTGTTCCTGGCGGAACATGTGAAAATGAAGCGGCGCTGCGCCATCAAGGTCATGCGACCGGCGCTGGTCGATGACGCCGAGGCACTGCAGCGCTTTACGCGTGAAGCGGAGAACGCCAGCAAGCTGTCACACCCGAACGTGGCCTCGATCTTCGACTTTGGCGAGACTTCGGACGGCGTCGTGTATCTGGCCATGGAGTTCATTGAGGGCGAGTCGCTGCATGCGCTGCTTGAGCGCGAAACGGCATTGCACCCGCAGGTCGCCGTCGACATCATCGGCCAGGCAGCCGACGCGCTGCAGGCGGCGCACGACTTGAATATCCTGCATCGCGATCTCAAGCCGGACAACCTGATGTTGTCGACGCGCGCCGACGGGACCTATCTCGTCAAGCTGGTGGATTTCGGGATCGCGCGCGCGATCGACTCGACGACGACGCGCGTCACGCGTACCGGCTTCGCAGTCGGCACACCGGAGTTCATGTCTCCCGAACAGTTGGCAGGCGATGTGTTGGATGCGCGATCGGATCAGTACGCGCTGGCGCTGGTGGCCTTCATCGCGCTCACTGGACAGGAAGCTTTTGCTGATGCGAGTGGGAAAGACTCCCTGATTCTCCGTCTCACCAGTCGTCCGCGTCGACTGGCCGAGGTGCGATCAGACATCGATTGGCCGGTGGCGCTGCAATCGGTGTTCGACCACGCGCTCGCCCCGGATGCTGCCGATCGTTATGCCACGATTGCCGACTTCGCGGACGATTTGAGCAACGCGATCGGAGGCATGTCTGCGACACAAACGGCCGAGCTGTATGGCAGGGCGCTGCAGGGCCGCGGTATTGGCGCATCGCGCCGCACGCCGAGCCTGGCGATGCCAACCACGTCGCGAACGGCGGATCGCGCGAGCACGGCGGGGCAGCCGACCAGCGTGGTCCGTGAGCCGCCGGCTGCGCGGTCGATCGGCATGGAGCCTCGGCGCCGCGGTCGCGTGATGCCCACCATCTTGCTGCTCGCGCTCTTCACGTACGGGGCGCATTGGTATGGGAAACAGCAGCCGACGGGTGGAGCGCGCCGTGTGGCCGATGCGATCGGTGCGGCGGCGAGCACCGTGCTTGGGCCGGTCATGCCGTACCTGGACAAGATGCGGAGCGCCGCGACCGTGCCGGATACGCTTACGACCGTACCAACTGCGACCGTGAAGCGTGCAGCCCCTTCGTGGCGGCGCAGAGACACGCTGGCAACTGGAGCGTCTCCAGCGAGCCCGCCAGCCACTCCTCTTGGTGATTCCACCGCGAGCGATTCGGCGAAGGCGCGACGCACGGTGCCGCCGGATACCGGAACACGGCCCGTACCGTGAGCGCCGTCCCCGCATTCGGGATACAGCCACCGGCCTTTCGGCTACCTGCCGATGCCTGCCTCGGCCCGGTGCATCTTCAGGTCGCGGACCTGTCGCGCTCCGTTTCGTACTACTGCGACGTCATCGGCCTGCAGGTGGTTGACCGACATGACAGTGTTGTGCAGTTGGGCGCGGTGCGTTCGTCTTCACCTGCGTTTTCGTCTGCGCTGCAGGCACTCGTGGTCTTGCATGAGCACCCCGGGGCGATGCCAGTCGCGTCGGGCAAGCGCTTCGGACTTTTTCACGTCGCCATCCTGTTGCCCAGCCGCGCGGCACTCGGCCAATTTCTAGTGCATCTCGCTTCCCGTGGAGAGCGGGCGGGCATGTCCGATCACGCCGTGAGCGAGGCGCTCTATCTTACCGATCCTGATGGGCACGGCCTGGAGATCTATGCCGATCGCCCGCGCGCCGATTGGCAGCGTCTTGACCGACAACTCCGGATGGGCACCGACCCGCTCGACGCACGATCCGTGATGGCTGCTGCGCACGGCGAGCCGTGGAGTGGCGCGCCGGCCGGAACGGTGATCGGTCATGTGCATCTGCATGTCGGCACCATCGATGAAGCGTCCCGCTTTTATCACGACACGCTGGGGTTTGACAAGACGGTGTGGGACTATCCCGGCGCGCTGTTTCTTGCTGCAGGCGGCTACCATCATCACGTTGGCACCAACACGTGGGCCCGGAATGCCACCGCGCCTTCACCAACCGAGGCGCACTTGCTTGAGTGGACGCTCGTACTTCACGCGCCAGAGGATCTCGAGGCAGTCGTCAGGTCCTGCGAAACGCATCATGTACCGGTACTGCGCGACGCAGACACCGTGTTGGTGCGCGACCCGTGGGGCACCGCGGTTCGCATCTCAGTGATCACCTCGCCATAATTACGGAAGGCATTGCGCGCACGGCGGCACGGGCACTCCCGTGTGAATTCCCATCCTCACCTCGGAGCCCTGGTATGTCACTACAGATTCGCCCCGCCGTCGTTGATGATCTCGTCGCCATCGTATCGCTCCTGCGTGCGCAGAACCTCCCCGTCGATGGATTTGCCGATCTGCTGCGTGTGTCCCCCGGGCATGTGGTGGTGGCCGAGCTCAACGGCTCGATTGTTGGATCCACGGCGCTGGACATCCACGGCGACGCGGCGTTGCTTCGCTCCGTTGCGGTGGCGCGCGATCTCATCACACTCGGCGTGGGCTCGCGCTTGGTGACGGACGCGATCGACCTTGCCCGTCGCGAGGGGGTGTCCGATGTGTACTTGCTCACCACGACCGCCGTCCAGTGGTTTCCACGCTTCGGCTTTGTGGTCACCGAACGCGAATCCGTGCCGGCGTCTCTGGCGGCGACGGTGGAATTCACCAAGGCGTGTCCCGCGAGCGCGACCGTCATGCGGTGCGCGCTCAACACCTTTTCCGAATCGGTCCGCTGATGCGTTCAACTCGTCGTCCGTTCAACGGCATGCGCGCAACCGGCGTCGCGGTGCTCTGCGTGCTGTGTATAGTCTGTGTATTCTCGTCCAGCGTGTTGCAGGCGCAAACGGGGCAGTCGCAAACCGCGCAGTCGCAAACCGGGCAGGCGTTCACAACCACGCCGCCACTTCCCTGGCCGCCGGTCGCGACCTTCTCCATCCTGGGGTACGATCCGGCGACCGGTGAGGTGGGTGGCGCCGTGCAGTCGCGCGTGTTCTCGGTGGGAAACGGCGTGCTGTGGGCGGAGGCCGGCGTGGGTGCGGCCGCCACGCAGGCGATCGTTGACGTCAGCTACGGTCCGCAGGCCATTGCCTTGCTGCGCGACGGAAAGTCGCCGCGCGATATTGTGAAGCAGATCTGGGAGCGAGATCCTGACCCGCGCCCGACTGACTGGACCAAGTCCGGCCGACAGTTTGCGGTGATCGATGCACAGGGCAACGTGGCGGCGTACACAGGCCCGAAGGCCACCGAGTGGGCCGGCGACAAACAGGGCGCCTACTGCACTGCCCAGGGCAACATTCTGGCCAGCGCAGAGGTCGTCAACGGCATGGTCAAGGCGTTTGAAGACACCCAAGGACACTTGTCGCTTCGACTCCTGGCGGCACTTGAAGCGGGACAACTCGCGGGTGGTGACAAACGCGGCATGCAGTCGGCGGCCATGTTGATCGTCAAGAAGGGTGGCGGCGTCTGGCTGAACAACGATGTCGTGTTGCGCCTGCAAGTTGATGACAATCCTGAACCGATCAAGGAGCTGCGTCGCCTTGTCGAAAAGGCCGCGACCCAGCGTCGGCCTGTGCGTCGATGACCGTGTCGCGTGGCAGGGCGCGCGACGCGACGCGATGCACGGTACTCGCCGCGCTCCTGTCCCTGACACCGACCGTCGCTGCACCGCTTGACCGACAGCTTGCGGCGACCTTCGCACAGCCGCCCGCGAAGAAACCCCCGGTCTCCGCACCGGCGAAAGCGCCACCGGGGAAAGCGCCACCGGGGAAAGCGCCGCCGGCGAAAGCGCCGACGGTGCGCAAACCGCAAACACCGCCGGCCGTTGCAAGCACTTTGCCGGCGGCGCCGAACATCGTTGTGCTGCTGGTTGATGATCTGGGGTGGCAGGATTGGTCGGTCCCGCTCTTTTCGGTGTCGACCGAAGCGAATCGCCGCTACACCACGCCGGCTATGGCGCGACTCGCGCGCGAGGGGGTGGCGTTCACCAACGCGTACGCCTCCGCACCCGTCGGTACGCCATCGGTGGTCGCGCTGCTCACCGGTCGCGCGCCGATGCTGACCCGCGTCACTGATGACTCCTTGTCGCTGGGACACGATGATGCGGGATCGCTGCCCGGGCTCTTATCACCCGCGTGGAACTACGCTGGACTCAACGCCTCTCCCAAGGCCGCGAATAGCGCCACTGCCCCATCGCTTCCGGCGTTGCTGCGCACGGCAGGCTATCGCACCGCCTACGCCGGGACGCCGCGCTGGAGTGCCACGGGCGCCATTGGTGCCGACGCCCGGGCAGTCGGTTTTGACGAACCGAGCGCGAGCGCAATGCCACTCGACAGCATCGCATTTACCACCATTCGCGCCATCGATGCGGCGCGCGTCGCCAAAAAGCCAGCATTCGTGCTGGTGGCGTTCGAGGCGCCGCCACCGCGCCGTATCGTATCGGCCGGCGCGAGTGGCGTCGCGCGATCGCGTGACGCCAGCGACGCGTTGGACGGCTACGTCGCACACGTCGAACGCATCGATGCACGCATCGGTCAGATTCTCGCGCATCTCGACTCGGCGCCTCCTGGTGAGCGCACCATCGTTGTACTGCTCTCCGATAACGGGGGACGCTCGCCCGGCGCGTTTCCGAATGCCCCGCTGCGCGGACGGATGGGCGCCGCATACGAGGGTGGCATGCGCATCCCGTTCGTGGTGCGATGGCCGAGCGTTGCCCAGCGTGGACTGCGCAGCGCCACGCCTGTCATCATCGATGACCTCTTCCCCACCCTGCTCCGCGCCGGACGGGTGCCGAACATCGCCGTACACATGCGCGGGGCGCTCGGTCGTGATCTCACCTCGACGTTGGACAACTCGCGGTCGCTCGCCGCCGACCGCCCACTGTTCTGGCATTACCCACACGCAGGCGACCCAAGGAACGAGGGCGCCGAACCGTTCTCCGCGATCCGCTCGGGGCCTTGGAAGTTGATCTACTTCTACGCGAACAGCCGCTACGAGCTGTACAACCTCACCGACGACGTTGGCGAGTCGCGTGAACTTTCCCTCCGACAGTCGAAGATTGCCGCGCCGCTGTCGGAGCAACTGCGCGCCGCACTCGCCGCTGCCAATGCGCAGATGCCGATTGACTCCGTGTATCGGAAACCGGTCAGCTTGCCGGGGAGGCTTTTGGTACTGCGGGAACTGCCATAGCGGGTGGGGGTTGGACTGACTTACTGCGGGTGCGGGAGACTACTTCCTTACCTTGTGTTTCAGCGTCCAGATGGCGGGGTCTTCCAGCCCTTGGAGCCATACGGAGTAGCCTCGCAGTTTGTACTGGCGTACCAATTGGAGTTTTGCGTTGAAGGCTCGTGCATCTTCCAACCAGAGATGTTCGAAGACCCCGTTGTTTTCCCACATGGCGAAGGGCGACTTCTGCACGGGGTCCCACTGCGCGGTCGCGCCGTGTTTGCGCAAGAGTGCTTGGCCCTGCGCGTAGCTGATATCGCTCCCGGTCATGCGCGCGCCTTCGCGCTCATTCCACATGGGAAACCAGTGGTCGGAGTAGCCGGGAATGCCGAGTGAAATTTTGTGCGGTGGGACGCCGAGCTTGAGGACGTACTCAAGCGATGCCTTGATCCACGGGTAACCACCGACCGGACCGGCGGGCGAACCGCCCGTGTGTTGAGCGTAGGTCATGTACGACAGGAAGTCGAGCGTGTCGGCCAACGCCTTGTAGTCGTACACGCCCCGCCAGTTGTCGTAGATCCAGGTGTGGTACGACGTCGGTCCGCGCTCATCGTTCGCACGAGGCACGACCGCGGCTGATACTTGGCAGCCTGCACGATGGATGGAGTCGACGGACTCGCGCACGAATGACGTGAACAGGTCACGATCTGACACGTGCACGTTCTCCACGTCGAACTGCAACCCGTCGAGCTTGAGATCACGACACAGCGCCGCCATGCCGCGAATCGCGCGCAGTCGTGGAGCCGCGACTGTCAGCAGGCGATGCATCAGCGCCTGATCGAATCCGGGATTCATGATCAGGGGGACGATCTTCACCCGCTGCTCGCGGGCGACCCGCACGACCGTGGAGTCGAGCGCTCCCCGAATGCCCCCTTCGGCATCGAAGGCGAAGACCTGCGGCGAGACAATCGATATCCGTGACGCGTTGGCGACGAAGGACGGCGTGCTCGGCGCACCGTTCCGCGTATACCAGAGCGCTTCGAGGGGTTGGGCGTGCAAGGGTGTGATTGACGACGCGCTCGCGAGGGCCAACACACCCGCAACGGTGCGAGCGATGCGACGAGGACTGTTGAAGGATGCCATGCCGGTAAGGTTGTCCGTGGGAGGCGTCGGCGCTAGCGGGGGTGCGGAGCGGTATCCGCCGCGTACGCGGGGCTCCCTTGACATTGAGTATATGCGCATATATGTATATGTGTACTCTTTCATGACAGGAGAAGCGCCCATGCGGTTTGTCGTGTTGTTGCTTGGCGGATGCCTCACGCTGGTACCCGGAACGTCGCATGCCCAGCTCACCCTCAGCGAGGCGTTGCGCGAGGCCGGCCGATCGGCGTTCGCCAACCGCATCGCCGTCGCGACGCGCGACGCGGACGGCGCGCGGGCCCGCCTCCCGCTCAAGGGCATTCTGCCAACCGCACGGATTGAATCCAGTGTTATCCGGACCACAGACCCCATTGGCGCATTCGGCACCACGTTGCGCCAACGCGCCGTCTCGTCGGCGGCCTTCGATCCGGCCCGTCTCAATTTCCCGGACGCCATGACCAACGTGCAAAGCGGGGTAGTGCTCGAGGTCCCGCTCCTCAACGGTGACGCGTGGACGGGATGGCGGGGCGCCCGCGCGGCGGCAGACGCCAGCCGGGCCTCGGGCGACTGGACGGAAGTGACGACGCGCACGATGGTGATTCGGGCCTACTATGGGGCGATCCTCGCTGAAGAAAAGGCCCAGCTGCTTGCGCAAGCGCAACGCGCGTCGGTCGCCAACGTCAAGCAGGTGCAGTCGCTCGTGGAACAGGGGCTGGTGACCAAGGCCGATGCCCTGCAGGCGTCGGTGCACGCGGCCGATATTGCGTCGCAGCAACTGACCGCTGCGCTCGATTCCCAAACGGCTCGTGAACAACTGGCGCTGCTGCTTGGGCGCCAGGACGGATCGGCTCCGGTCCTGCCGCGTACGCTCCCATCCGACAGCGCGGTCCGGGCGCTCGCCGAGCGCGACACGGCGTCAGTGGATGGCATCGCGGCGAGCGAGGGCGCCGAGCGTGCGCGAGGCACGCCGCCTCGCTCGTTCGTCGCCAACCGCGCTGATGTTCGCGCCGCGTCATCCACCGTCAGCGCAGCGCGAGCCGACCAGCAGCGTGCGGGGAGCACCCTGCTTCCCCGTGTAAACAGCTTCGCACGATACGACTGGAATGACCCGTCGACGATCTACGGCGGTCAGAGGAATTGGACCGTTGGCGTCCTGGCGTCGTGGACGCTGTTCGGCGGTGGCAGCGAACTCGCGGACCTGGCGGGCGCGAAAGCGCGTCTCGCGACGGCGCGCGCCGGTGAAGAAGCAACGCGCGCCCACGCGCAGCTGGATGTCGTCACGGCGCGGCGAGCTCTTGTGGTTGCACTGCAGCGCCTGGATATCGCGACCCAATCGGCGACGCAGAGCCTTGAGGCCCACCGCCTCATTGAGAAGCGGTACCTCGGTGGTCTCGTCACGGTCGCCGAACTGTTGGCGGCGCAAACCCAATCGACGGCGTCACGCCTCGCGCAGGCCGCGGCACGCTATGCCGTCATCGACGCGCTTGCGTCCTATCGGCGCGCTACCGGTGCAGATCCCGGCGCCCTCACTCGGCTGGAGAGTGCCCCATGATGCCACGGAATACCCATCGCACCCACACGCCCCCACACGGCTCAACGCGCGGCGCGCGTGTGGCCTCATTCGTTGCCCCATTCGTTGCCTCTCTCGTTGACTCCTCCTTTCCCGCGGATCTGGTGGCTTGCATGCGTACTTCCCGAACCTTGCAGATCGGCGTTGTGACCGGCCTCGCCACCCTGATGAGTGCGTGCGGCGGCGACAGCAAAACGGTCGATGCGGAGCGCGGACAGCCGTCAGCCAACTCCGCATCGCAGGCGAACACCCCGCAAAACACACCGCGAACAGCGGGAACGGTGCTTCGCGTCGCGAACACAACGATTACCTCGTCGATCGATGCGTCCGGGATCGCCGAGCCCCTGCAGCAGGCCATGCTCAGCACGAAGCTGATGGGCACCGTGACCGAGGTGCTCGTGCGCGAAGGCGACCGCGTGCGCGCTGGTCAGGCCCTGCTCCGTATCGACGCGCGCGATATGGCGGCCAAGTCTGCGCACGTCGCGGCCGCACGCGCCGATGCCGAAGCGATGCGTGCCGAGGCCTCGACGCACGCGGCCCGCTTCACGGCCCTCTACGCCGACAGCGCCGCCACGCGCGCGCAGTACGAAGCGGCGATGACGGGTCTTGCCCGCGCGGAGGCCGGTGTGCGCGCCGCGCGCGCGGCCGAGTCCGAGATCGATGCAACGCGAAGCTATGCCACCGTCCGTGCGCCGTTTGCCGGCGTCGTGACGGCGCGACAGGCCGATCCGGGAACGTTCGCCGCGCCAGGAACGCCCTTGCTGACCGTGCAGGACGTGTCATCGCTGCGCATCACAGCGACCGTCGGCGCCGACGCGGTCCGCGCGCTGTCTCGGGGACAATCACTGCGCGGCACCATCGACGGCGCACCCATCACCGCGCGCATAGAAGGGATCGTGCCAACGGCGGCCGGCGGGGTGTTCACCGTGAATGCCACGGTGAGCAATCGGGCGCTCACGTACCGCGCGGGCAGCAGCGCCGCGCTGATCATTCCCACCGGCGCGCAGGAGGCGCTCACGGTGCCGCGCGCGGCCCTCGTGTACGATGGCGACTTGACGGGCGTGATCGTTCGGGGGGACACGCGCGACGAGCGACGCTGGGTACGTATTGGCGCGACGGTCGACAGTCTCGTGGTCGTCACCAGCGGTCTGCGTGCCGGTGAGGAGATCGTGATTCCTTCGCGGACACCACTGCCCAAGGCCGGGTCGTAATCATGGCACAATCGGTTGGCATCTCGGGTCGCGTTGCCCAGACGTTTCTCCATTCGAAATTGACCCCGCTGATCACGGTGGCGTCGCTGGCGTTGGGCGTCCTGGGGCTCCTGGCGACGCCGCGTGAGGAAGAGCCGCAGATATCCGTGCCCATGATCGACGTCATCGCGGCCATGCCGGGCGCGTCGCCACAGGAAGCCGAGAACCTGCTGGCGCGCCCTCTCGAGCAACGCATGCGCGAACTTCCCGGCGTTGACCACGTGTACACCGTGTCGGGTGATGGATACGCCATGGTCACGGTGCGCTTCAACGTCGGTGAGGATCAAGAACGCAGCATCACCAAGGTGCACGCCAAGGTGGCGGGTGCGATGGACCGCGCGCCGGCCGGGGCACTCCCGCCGATCATCAAATCCCATTCCATCGACGACGTCCCCATCCTCACGCTGACACTCCACGCACCAAACATGGAGGCGAACGTCCTTCGGCAGGTCGCGACGCACCTCGAGGACGAACTGCGCACGGTCCCTGAGGTTGGCGAGACGTTTGTCACCGGTGGCGCGCCGCGGCAAATGCGCGTCATGCTCGATCCGGCGCGCCTCGCCGCCGCTGGCGTCTCGCCGGGCGAGGTCATGATGGCGCTCAAGGGAGCGAATGCGCGGCTGTCCGCGGGAGAGTTGACGGTGCGTGACAGCGTCGTGCAGATCGCGGTCGGTGCCCCGCTCGCCACGGCACTCGATGTCGGGAGCGTCGTGGTCTCGATGCAGCGCGGTGTGCCCGTCTATCTGCGCGACGTGGCCGACGTGCGTGATGACTTCGGGGAAAACGATTCGTATGTCTCGCACCGCCAAGGTCAGGGCGCCGCGGAAACGGCCGTCACGATCGCGGTGGCGAAGCGCCGCGGGGCCAATGCGACCGCCGTCGCGCACGCGGCGCTGGAGCGTGTGGAACAGGCGAAGGGCAGGCTGATTCCACCGAGCGTGCAAGTGTCGGTGACGCGCGACTACGGCGAAACGGCAGGCGAAAAGGCGCAGGAACTGATGCTGCATCTGCTGATCGCGACCCTGTCGGTAACAGTCCTGATCTGGCTTTTCCTGGGCTGGCGCGAGGCGCTGGTGGTGTTGGTTGCGGTGCCGGTGACATTGGCGCTGACACTCTTCGCGTACTACGCGTTGGGCTACACGCTCAACCGGATCACCCTCTTTGCGCTCATCTTCTCGATCGGCATTCTGGTTGACGACGCCATCGTGGTCGTGGAGAACATGTATCGACACATCCAGATGGGTGACCGGTCGCCGGAGGTGGCGTCGGTGGAAGCGGTCGACGAAGTGGGCAATCCCACGATTCTAGCCACGTTCACCGTGATTGCCGCGATCCTCCCGATGGCATTTGTGAGCGGCATGATGGGCCCGTACATGCGACCGATTCCGATTGGCGCATCCGTCGCGATGCTTGCGTCACTCTTCGTGGCCTTCACGGTAACCCCGTACCTCGCGTATCGCTTGCTGCGCGGTCACGTGGCGTCGACGCACACCACCGTGAAGCATCCGCCCGAAGAAGGCAGCCTCACGGATAGGTTGTACCGACGCATCATGGTGCCACTCATGCGTGCGCGACGCACACGCAATGTCTTTTACGGATCGGTGGTGGTCTTGCTGCTCGTGAGTATCAGCCTCGTGGCGGTCAAGGCGGTGCAGGTCAAGATGCTGCCGTTCGACAACAAGAGCGAGTTCCAAGTCGTGATCGACCTGCCGGAAGGCACCACGCTGGAGACATCAAACCGCGCGGCGTCGGAGATTGCCGCCTACCTTGGCAGCGTGCCTGAAGTTGTCAGCACCCAGGTGTATGCGGGTACGGCAGCGCCGTTCAACTTCAACGGACTCGTGCGGCACTACTTCATGCGTCGCGGTGCCAACGTGGCTGATGTGCAGGTGAATCTCCAACCCAAGGAAGCGCGCGACCGCCAGAGCCATGCCATCGCGGTCGCCGTCCGCCCGACGGTCGACTCGATCGCGCGACAGTATGGCGCGTCGGCTAAAGTCGCCGAGATCCCTCCGGGGCCTCCCGTGCTCTCCACCCTGGTCGCTGAGGTGTACGCGGCTGATGACTCGACGCGACTCGTCGCGGCGCGGGCCGTGAAACAGGTGTTTGAGTCGACGGTTGGTGTGGTGGACGTGGACTGGACAGTCGAGTCACCGCAGTCGCGGCAGACCTTTCGCGTGGACCGTGTCCGTGCCGCAGAGTCGGGCGTCAACGTCGAACAGATCACGCAAACGCTCTTCCTTGCGCTGTCAGGGAGTTCATCGGGTTCGGCAAGCGCGGTCAGCGCGCGCGAACCCATTGCGATCGTGCCACGCCTCCCGCTCGACAAGCGTTCCAGCGTCAACGCGTTGCTGACAATACCCATCGCCACGATGCACGACCCGCAGCCACTGGCGCGCTTCGTCACCGTGGTCGATGGGGTGCGTGAAGGCACGCGCATCCGAAAGGATCTGCGTCCCGCCATTTACGTGACCGGCGATGTGGCGCGGGAGATCGAGAGCCCCGTCTACGCCATTCTGGCGATGAACGCCAAGCTTGACGCGATCAAGGTGGGCGGCGCATCCATCGCCCGCTACAATGCGACGCAGCCCACATCGCTTACTGAAACCGCGATCAAGTGGGATGGCGAGTGGCAGGTGACGATCGAAGTGTTCCGTGATCTGGGGTTGGCGTTCGCGATTGTGCTGCTCCTGATCTATGTGCTCGTCGTGGGATGGTTTCAGAGCTTCACCATTCCCCTGGTCATCATGGCGCCCATTCCACTGACATTGATCGGCATCTTGCCGGGGCACGCACTCAGTGGGGCGTTCTTCACGGCGACCAGCATGATCGGGATGATCGCGCTGGCCGGCATCATCGTGCGCAACTCGATTCTGTTGGTGGACTTCATTCAGCTGGAAGAGTCCCGAGGACGTCCGCTCGCGGACGCCGTGCTGGAGGCCGGCGCGGTCAGGTTTCGGCCGATTGCGCTGACCGCCGCCGCGGTCGTGGTGGGCGGGTTGGTCATGGTCCTTGACCCGATCTTCCAGGGTCTCGCCGTTGCCCTGATCAGCGGCGCGGTGGTGGCGACAGCACTCACCATGGTGGTCGTCCCCCTGCTCTACTGGGAACTCCGGCGACGCGCGCCGGACACCTCGTCATCCTCAACCCACTCCCTCCATGTGTAACGACACCATCATTCGCCGGTTCGCTGGTGTATTTATTCTCGCATCGGTCGCCTTAGGGTGGACGGTCCATCGGAACTGGTTTCTGTTCACGGCCTTCGTCGGTTTCAACTTGCTGCAGTCCAGCTTTACGAAGTTCTGTCCACTCGAGAAGATCCTCGCCCGGCTTGGCCTGTTCGGATGTGCTCCGGCGACTCGCGCCCCGTTTACTCGTCAGTAGGAGCTGTCGTATGCCCACCGAAGCGTTGCAACTGCCGGCGATCGTGCCGTGCGCATCCTGTGGCACGCTCAATCGCGTGAACCTGTCGCGCGCCGACGACAAACCGGTCTGCGGTCCATGTCGTGCACCCCTCACACTCGACGTGCCGCTGGTACTGACCGATGCCACCTTTGATCGTGTTATTCAAGGCAGCAGCGTGCCCGTGATCGTTGACTTCTACGCCGACTGGTGTGGTCCGTGCCGCATGATGGCCCCGCTCTTCGCGGATCTTGCGCGCGCGTACCGCGGGCGAGCCATCGTCGCCAAGGTCGACACGGAGCAGAGCCGTGAGATCTCGGCGCGATATGGCATTCGCAGCCTGCCCACACTCACGGTGCATCGCGGCGGCAAGGAAGTGGCGCGACAAGTGGGCGCCGTGCCGATGGCGGTCCTCGACAAACTGCTCAGCGACGCGCGGTAGGGCGCAACGGGCGTGGCCGGTGGGCGCGCGGCAGGACCGGCCTACCGACCGCCGACGAGTTTGCGCCGTGCCGCGACTTCGGTCTCCAGTCGTCCACACACCAAGTCGCACAATCTGAGCACGTCTTTGTCTGCAAGCGCGTAGCGCACGAAGAGCCCGTCTCGCTCGCGAGATACGAACGCGCTCTTGTGCAGAATGGTCAGGTGTCGCGACACGTTCGCCTGGCCCAGCCCCGTCTCGTTGACAAGCTCCGTGACACTCAACGGGCCAGCCCGCAGCGCCTGCAGCAGCTGCAGACGGCCGCGATCGCTCAAGGCCTTGAAGCGATCGGCAACGAGGGTGAGCAACTCGGGAGA
>JANOPS010000596.1:0-6405 GCA_031421995.1 Gemmatimonadaceae bacterium | reverse complement strand
GGCATTTCGCCAAGTTACCACGCATGCTTGCCGACTCCATCCTCGTGCGCCGCGTGCTGGCCGGCGAGACCGACGCGTTTGCGCGGCTCGTCGACCGATACCACGCCCGATGCGTGCGAGCGGCGACGCACCTGCTTGGCGACGCGGACGACGCCGAAGACGCTGTCCAAGACGCCTTCGTACGTGCCTATCGGCACCTGGGATCCTACCGCGAACAAGATCGCTTCGGCGCCTGGTTGTTGCGTATTGTCGTCAATCAGTGCCGCACGCACGCGGCGAAGCAGGCGCGCTACACGAGGCTTGGCGACGATGCCACAACCAACACCCCTGGCGATACCCCGCGATCGCATGATCTGGTCGCGCAGACGGACCAAGACGCACAGCGCGCCGAGCTCGCCCACGCCCTGGCGCAACTTGGCGCTGAGCAGCGGGAAGCCATCGTGCTGCGCTTCGCCGAAGAACTGAGTTACGGCGAGATGGCCTCCATCACCGGCGTCGGGGTGTCTGCGCTCAAGATGCGTGTCCAACGGGCCTGTGCCGCCCTTCGCTCACTCCTCACAGAACAGTTCCATGCGTGAACCGCTCGATACGCTCCTCCCATCGCATCTGCAAACGCTGCTCCGCACGCCGGCATCCAGTTCACGCGCCGCGCGCGCGCGCATCATGGAGCAAATCCGCATGATGCCTGCCCCGCGACGGCTGCGTGTGCCATTTGCCGGCAGCCGTTGGTCACGACGCGGGCTGCTGTCGCCTCTTGGTGGCCTCGTCACCACAGTGCTCCTGCTCTGCACGATCGTGCTGCGGATGAGCCCAATGGACGCGCTGCTCTTCGAGACGGCCCACGGAATCGAAACCGCCACCCTCGTCTTGGGCGACTCGGTGGTACCGGTGTCCATCGCGAACGCAGATGGCCGCCTCGACGAATCGCCACGTGCGCGCACCCACGACGATTCCCTGACCGCTCGCATGGACGGATATGCGCGAAGGGTCTTGGATACGCTGCGCATCGTCGAGTTCGTACTCCGCGGCTCGTCGATTCACACCGCCACCGTACTCGGCAGCTTCAACGCGTGGAATCGTGGCGCCACGCCGCTGGCGACGGCCGGCAGGGACGAGTGGCGCGCCCGAGTGCTGGTCCCGCGCGACGCGGTTGCCACCTCGCTCAATGTCGCGTTTCTGGTCAACGGGACCAAATTCATCTCTGCAGCGGGCGGTACGCCGCGTAGCTTGGTGTATCCGAACTAACACCACGCCGTCGCCTGCGCCCTCGTCCCTCGCTATGTCCAATCGGAACCGTCTCGCGATCGTCCTCACGGTCATCTCCCTGTTGCTGCTGATCCCGGGCCTCACGACCCCCATGATGACGATTACGGCGTCGATGGAATTCCTGGGCACGAAACGCGAGATCTTTCGACAGACACAGAGCATCCAACAAGCCATCAGGAATCTCTACACGTCCGGCAACCTGTTCGTCGCGACGCTCATTGTGCTCTTCAGCGTTGTGATCCCGTTTCTCAAATCGCTCGCCTTCTTTGTAATTCTGTGGATGAAGCGACCGGTCACTCAACAGCAGTTGTATGTCACGGTGCGCTCGCTGAGCAAATGGTCGATGGCTGATGTGTTCGTGGTCGGTGTCTTCATCGCGTACCTTGCCGCCATTGCCACCGATAACCTCGACGCCACGCTCGCCAACGGCTTCTACTACTTCGTCGGCTACTGCCTGATTTCCAATCTCGCGTTCCAGCTGCTCGAGCCCCCGGCGCGCGCGTTGCGGAGTCCCTCGCTCCCAACGTAGACCACGTCCGCGCTCCGGCGCGGTCTGTTCAGCGAGTGCCTCTGGACAATCAACGCCACGAGCCGTTTTTTCCGGCATGACCGAACCTGACTCGTCACGCAGACAGTTTCTCGCCTTCTTAGCCGCCAGCCCGCTGCTTGCCGCCGCCGGCGTTGATCAGGAGTGGCTGCGACAACTTGCCGTCGGCACACCGCGCAGCGCGGGACGCGCATTGGGGTTGGCGCAACACGCGATCGACTTCGCCCCGCAAGACACCCTGCCCACCGGCGTCATTCAAGCGGCGACCGATGCCCTCAATGTCCTCGACTTTGAAGCGGCAGCGAAAGCGCGTATTCCGGTGGCGCACTGGGGCTACCTGTCCACCGGGACCGACGACGATCGCACCATTCAAGTCAATCGCGAGGGCTTCGATCAGTGGGCGTTACGACCCCGTCGGCTCATCAACGTCGCCTCCGTCGACGCCAGCGTGACACTGTACGGCACGAAGTACCCCACGCCCATTGTCATCAATCCAGTCGGCAGCCAGAAAGCGTTTCACCCTGATGGCGAAATCGCGGTAGCCCGAGCGGCCAAAGCGCGCAACCACCTGCAGGTGTTGTCGACGGTGGCAACCACTTCTATTGAAGACACGATCGCCGCGCGCGGCGGGCCCGTCTGGTTTCAACTCTATCACCAATCCGACTGGGCGATCACGAAGCAAATGGTGCAACGCGTGGAGCGGGCGGGCGCACCGGCCATCGCGTTCACGGTCGACCTTCTCGGTGGGAGCAATCGCGAAACCATGATGCGCGTCGCCCGACTGGATACGCGGACATGCACCAAGTGCCACTTGGGCGGCGCACCACTGCCCGGCGTGAGCGGGCGTGTCGATGATCGCGACAATCGCCGCAAGCCCAACCTCGTCGGCTACGAAGCGCGCACGCCGATTCCCGAAGTGGGGACGCCAACGTGGGAATTCGTGGATCGACTCAAGAACGCCACGAAGATGAAGGTCTTGCTCAAGGGCATCGTGACACGCGAAGATGCCAAGCTGGCGGTCGCGCATGGCGTGGACGGGCTGTTCGTCTCCAACCACGGCGGGCGGGCAGAAAACTCACTGCGCGCAACCGTTACGTCGCTGCCTGACGTGTTGCTCGGCACCGCCGGTCGTATTCCAGTGATTTGCGACGGCGGCTTTCGTCGCGGCACTGACATCTTCAAAGCGATGGCACTTGGCGCTACGGCCGTCGGCATTGGCCGCCCGTACATCTGGGGACTTGGTGCCTTCGGACAAGAAGGCGTGGAGACCGTGCTGGCAATCCTCCGCCGCGAGTTCGAAGTGGTGATGAAACAGAGCGGCACACCCTCGTTGGCCGCGATCACGCGTCAGCACATCGTCGCCCGCTAGCAGAGCGCTAGCAAGTGGCGTGAGAGTCACGTCGCATCGGGGCTTGTTCGGCATCGATCGCCCGTGCGGAGTAGCGTGTGGGCCAAGTCACATTTTTTGAGCCCACATCATGGCGGTCTGTGCCAGTGGTGACAGTTACGAAACTGGCCCAATCGTGGCATGTTGCTCGTCCGGCGCCTTGGTGCGCCGCCGCCGCGCTCTGACGATCGAACCGTCGCCGATCCAGAGACTCCCGATCGCTTCACGCCAGCCGAGTCTGCCGCGCATGCCCGACGCCGACCACAAGGGAAGTATCACCATTGGCGAGGGCGTCTCGGTGCACGGTACCATCGTGGCCACAGGGCGAGCGACGGTTTACGGAGCCCTCGATGGCGAGGTGACCGCAAGTGAAGTGCTGATCGGGCCCGACGGACGCATCTCAGGACGACTGACGGCTGAGATCGTCGACATTTACGGCGACGGTCCGCACGAAGTCACCGCGTACAAATCGTTGACGGTGCGCTCGAGCGGGAAAGTCAGTGGCACGATTCAGTATGCCCGTTTGGAAGTGGAGCCTGGTGGTGAACTCGACGGCGAGCTCGTGCCGCTCACCGACGCCGCGCTGTCGGCCGCTGGATTCCCGCCCGCCGTCGTGTCTGGTGCCGTCTCGTGAGTGAGATGGTCACGCTCATTCACCGCTTTCGCTTCGGGCGGATGCTGCGAGCCGCGTGGCGCGCACTCACGGCGTCGACGTCCGCATTTCGCGACATTCGCATCGTCGTTGAGCGGAACGGACATCTGCGCCATTTCTACATCACCGCGGGCTTGCAGCGTGCCGTGCAGCGTGCCGGTGTTGGATCACTCGGACTGGCAGCCTGTGTACTCACGTGGTCTGGCGTCATGCGACGCGATGTCAATCGCGTGTTGCAAGCGAATGAAACGCTCTACGCAGAGCTCCTCAGTGCCGCCAAAGCCGAGGGCTCGATGACCCCTGACGAGCTGCAGTCGCTCTCGTCGTCTGATCTGGCAGCCCTCTTGCGCGAGCGCACCGGTGTGTTGCGTGGCCAGGTCACAGCTGCTGCCGATCTCTTGGCGGCGTCGAACGGCAACTGGTTTGCGTCGCTCGAAGGCATTGGGATTCCCGTTGTGCCAGACATCGGCGGAAGCAAAGATGGCAAAGGCGGTGACGACGTGGCCAGTGGGTTGCTCGGCGACACCAGCGCGCGCATGTCGGATCAGATGACGCGCTCTCGTCAACTCATGGCAACCGTCAAACGCCTCCCCAATCGACTGCCGCTCACCGACTACCACACCACATCGAGCTACGGACTTCGGCAGCATCCCATCACGTTCTCGCGCAGCCTGCATCCCGGACTCGATTTGGTCAGCAGCAGCGATCAGGCGGTTCACGCCGTACGCGCTGGTCGCGTGGTGTTCGCCGGACGCAGTGGCGGCTACGGCAAGACGGTGGTGATCGCGCACGACGGCGGCATCGAAACACGCTACGCACATCTGCGTGGGTTCTCCGTTGCGCGGGGCGACTCGGTGACCGAGTGGCAGTCCATCGGAGAGGTGGGTTCCACCGGGTTGTCCACGGGTCCGCATCTCCACTACGAGATTCGCTTGTTGGGCCGAGCGCTCGATCCGCAACGCATTCTCGACTTGCGCGCGAATGTTCGATAAATGGCGCAGTGGCTCGTCGAGCAAAAAGGGCAACACGACGGGCTATGCGACACCCTACGGCAGCGTACCGAACAGTGCGCATCTCAAGCCGTCGATCATCAGCGAAGGTGTCGCGATCGCGGGCGATTTCGTAGCCGATCACGGTATCCTGCATCTCGACGGCAGTATTCATGGCAATGTGCGAATCACGGCGCTGACCATCGGGCTTACCGGGCATCTGGACGGTTCCGTGGACGCCTTGAGCGTGACCGTCCGGGGCGTCTTGATCGGCAACGTCACCTGCGACGACCTCGTCCTCGACGCCTCGGCCCGGGTCTCGGGCACGATCCGCTATCGCCGGCTCGCCATTAGCGGTGGTGCCGTGATCGACGGCTCGCTCGTGCGGCTCCCCGACAGCCCTGCCGACGACAGCCCGCTCTACGCCACGGCATCCCACAACTCGGCCCGCACCGCAGCCCGATAGACGGCGACGGAGATGTGACGCGGTAAAGAAATCGCGAGTTAGAGGGGGCTGCGTTGACCCTACCGATTATCCTACGCCATGTCCCTATTCTCTCGTATTCCCGGTGGTGCCCTGGCTGTGGGTGCCGCTGCCCTGCTTTCGATCCTCGCCGGTTTCGGCCTGCTCTGGACTGGTGGCGTCACTAGCGCCGCCGTTCTCCTTGCCGTGGGCTATGTCCTCGCGATTCCCCTCGCGTTGGTCGTGTATGCCCATGGCCGCGCCGAGTCGACGTCCGCGCGCGCGCCGTCAAGCGATGATCCACCCTATCGGATTGCGTTCGTCGTAGGTCTTGTGGTGTTCGTCTTGTATGTGCTGACGTTGGCGCCCACGACCGCTATGTGGGACACCAGCGAGTACATCGCCGCCGCGAAGACGCTGGGCATCCCGCACCCACCGGGCAATCCGGTGTTTGTCATTGTCGCGCATGCGTTCGCCGCACTGCCCTTCCCGGTGAGCTATGCTGAGCGCGTCAACTTGCTCGCCGCCACCACCAGCGCCATGTCGGCCGCGTTGTGGTTTCTGGTGGCGCATCGCTCACTGCAAGGATGGAAGCTCACGGCCACGCCACGCATTGTGATCGCCATCGCCAGCGCGTGGATTGGTGCCACCGCGTTTACGGTGTGGAATCAGAGTGTCGTAAACGAGAAGGTGTACACACTCGCCGTGCTCGGCGTCGCGGCGGCCAGTTGGGCAGCGCTGCGTTGGCACGATGCGCCCGCGCAATCTCGCCGCGCCGATGGGTTCCTGCTGCTGGTCGCGTATCTCTGCGGACTCGGATACGCCAACCATCCGGCCGGATTTCTTCCCATTCCTGCATTCGGGTTGTTCGTACTTCTCCGACGGCCAGCAACGGCGCTGCGGTGGAAGCTGATCGTTGGTGCCGCCGCCGTCTTGGTGCTTGGGCTCACGCCGTTCGCCTTCATGCCCATTCGCGCCGCGCACTTTCCGGGCATGAATCAGGGTTCGCCTACCACGTGCCTGAACGGGCCGCAGATCGCCTGCACACTAAGCGACAAAACGATCTCGCGTGTCTCGGGCATCATTCAACGTGAACAGTAC
>JANOPS010000595.1:0-7869 GCA_031421995.1 Gemmatimonadaceae bacterium | reverse complement strand
CGTCAACGCCAAACACCAGCGCGACCCTATCCGGCGCGCCAAGCACCGCAGAAATCCCGCCGTCGAGATAGTTGCCGTTCGACCCGGCAATCGTAGCGCCCGTGTTGTCGGAAAACGCGCTGCGGTAGCGGTTGGTAACGCGAAGAGTGAGCTCACGAAACCCCGTGCCGCCAATTTGCAGCGCGGCCGTGGCCAGTGCGGTCGGCCCCAGGCGATAGTTGTCGGTGCGTGTCCCGCTGGCGGTGATGGAGCGCACCTCGTCTTTGGTGTATACATCGCCCAAGAGGCCGATGGTGAGGCGGTGCACGCCCAGTTGGCCATCCGCGCCAAACGACAGATGTGCAGCGGCTCCCGGCGCCAACTCCGTCCGTGCGTTGCGACCGGCGATGATCGCGTCAAGCGGCGAGTACGAACCGCGGTGCTCGACCGCGGCGCCCATCGCCAACGACCAATTGCCGCGCATCCCTGCGGCAATCACGCCAACCGTGGCCCCAAGTCCGACGCCCGGCACCGCGACCTGCGCCGCGAGTGCTGGCGCTGCCAGCACTCGCAAGACGTCGTTCTGCGGGATCGAGAGCGACCGATTGCCGGTCGGCAGATTGACGCCCACAGTAAACTGCAGCGCATCGCCCGTGATCGGCCCGCTCAGGCGGAGCCGTAGATCCGTCACCCCGCTGAGCTTGCGGGAGGCACCGCTGCCGGTCGCATCGAGATTGACGGTGCTCGAGAACGCGGCACCGCTCAGCGACGCGCTCCAGTTCGACGCAAAAGGCATCGACACCACAAACGGGGCCGACAGTTGCGACGCATCGAGCACACGCAACGAGTCGAGTGGCACGGCCTTGTCGAACGTCCAGGACTGATACGCGGGCGCGGCGACAATCGTGCGAACGGTTTGTGCGTCCAACCGACTCGTGAGGGGCACAGCGACGGCGACGCACGCGGTCGCACACCGCCTCATCAACCGCCACTGCCGTGTCTGAGCCCGCGGCGCGCCTGCGGACGCTGGCACGTTCACGGTCAGCCTGTCGCGGCCGGTCATGGCGTGATGATCCCAATGGTGATCGTGATGATCTGTTGACGCGTGAGCGGCGCATCGATCCCGGATCCGAAGATCACGGGTGTCAGACGATTCACGAGGTTGTTGGACAGCGCGGCCGCGCGATTGACTGTGGGAAGCGCACGCGCGCTTGCCGACACACCAGCGCGAATGGCCGTTGATCGTTCGCGAGCTTCAACGAATGCCGGATCGAGTCTGGTGGCCGCATCGTAGTAGTTCACCGCGCGCTCCAAATCGCGACCAGCTTCGGCGCGCACGCCGTTGCTGAATGCCACCAGTGCACCAAGGTTTTGCGTTGAGCGACGCTCCATGGCCCGTCGTTCTGCCGGACTGAGGGTGACGCCTAACACCTCAAGAATGCGGAGCACCATCGTCTTCTCGATGTCAAAGATCTGTCGCACCGTCGCGCTTCCGGTGAACGCCGCATCGACCGTCCCACTGGTGGCGTTGGCGACACGCGAGCCAAGTTCCAAGGCACCGCTGGACTGAATGGCCAAGTCGCCAACAATGACCCGTCGCGCGCCCACCAGGCGTCCCGCTCGCGGACCAGTTGCCGGGTCAATCCGGCCGTCTCGTACGAGATTCAACTCGCGGAGTACCGCATCAAGACGCAATCGCTCAACGACGACCAGGCGGTTGGTGCGTGCCAGATCACCGGCCATCAACGCGGCAAGGCCATAGCCGAGCGATGCGTAGGATGTGTCAGCGGCGACCACCCGGAGTGGCAACACCCCGACGGTGTTGCTGGGGATATCCGCTGCCTGAATAGACCGCTCGCGACTGATGGCGGCTTGGACCGCCGAATCTGCGGCTGCGGAACGCACTGCGTAGCGCGTCACGACCGGCGCACACGCCTGCAGTAGCGCGAGCATGGCCAGCGCCATGGAAACACCGAGACGTCGTCGACGCACATCGATCGACGTGAACACGTGATCGTCTAACATGACACCGCCATCGACATGGTGATCCGCAGCGCGCACCCTGCGTACGTCGCCCGTTGTCGCCGCCACTGCTCGGTGCGCGGCCGTCAACGCCTACTATGGAATCTCTCCTCGGATTGTGGCATCGCAAGGGGCGTGCGCCGCAGAGCGCGGATCTACCTCACAAACAACCAGATCGCGCTGACAACACCGATGACCGTGACGGCGTGCCGCACCCACGTCTGCGGAACGCGTTGTGCCAATCCGGACATGGCGAAGCCGCCGGCGCTCGATCCCACCGCCATCACCAGCGCAATAGGCCAGTTCACGAGGCCCATCAGCGCAAACGTGATTGCCGCCACACCATTAAAGCAGATGCCGTTGATGTTCTTCAGTCCGTTCATTTGATGAATATTGGTGAGGCCCATCAGGCCAAACACCGCCAGCATCACTATGCCAGCGCCGGCACCGAAGTATCCGCCATAGATCGCCACCGCGAATTGCCCGACCAGCATGGCTGCGGTTGGCGTCACCGGTCGCGTGACGCTCGCTGTCGCTGTGACGTTGAGTCGTTGCTTGAGCCAGCGCATCACCGGGCCTTGGAGTGCAAACAGCATCGTGGCGCCAAACACCAGCCACGGCACTAACGCGCGAAACCGGTCCTCCGGCGTGATGCGCAAGAGCCCAGCCCCAACCAAGCCACCCACTAAGCTCGGCACCGCGAGGCGCCCCGCCCATCGCTCGATACCGACCAGTTCACGGCGGTAGCCCCACATGCTGGCAAACGACCCTGGCCAGAGTGCGACCGTACTTGTGGCGTTGGCCGCGATCGCGGGCACTCCCAGCCCAAGCAGTGCGGGAAACGTGAGCAGCGTGCCGCCACCGGCAATGGAATTCACGGCGCCACCGACTGCGCTGATCAGCGCGATCACGGTGAGCTGGACCGCCGTCGGGGCAACTACGGCCATCGGAGGATCATGGAGGCGTCATCGGAGAAGCATAGATGGTGAAGGATCGCTGGTGGGGGCGCGAGACGGTAGCACCACCCGCGAACGCGCACCATATTCGGTGGATGCCATCCATCTCCACGCGTCTTGATACGCTTGCCGAATCGGTCATTCGGAACACCACGCGGACCGCCAATCAGTACAACGCCGTGAATCTGGCGCAGGGCTTCCCCGACTTTGCGCCTCCCGCCGAACTGTTGGATGCGTTGGCGCGCGTGGCGCATGAGCCGTTTCACCAATACGCGATCACGTGGGGGTCTCAACGCTTTCGGGAGGCGCTTGCGCGGAAGATTACGCGCTGTGCCGGTGTGCCCATCGATCCCGACCAGCATCTGGTGGTGACGTGTGGCGGCACGGAGGCCATGATGGTGGCCATGATGACCGTCTGCAGCCCGGGCGACAAGGTCATCATCTTCTCGCCGTACTACGAGAACTACTACGCCGACACCGTGTTGTCGGGTGCGGAGGCCATTTGGGTGCCGCTACGGCCGCCGCACTTCGGCTTTGACCCCGACGAACTGGAGCGCGCCTTCGCCAAGGGGGCCAAAGCCATCATCCTGTGCAATCCCGGCAATCCCACCGGAAAGGTGTTCACCCGCGCGGAGCTGATGCTCATCCTCGAGATGGCCGAACGGTACGATGCCTACGTCATCACCGACGAGGTCTATGAGCACATGGTGTACGCGCCCAACGATCACTGCTACGCACATGCAATTCCCGGGGCGTTTGATCGGGTGATCGTGACCAACTCCTTGTCCAAAACGTACAGTGTGACGGGATGGCGGATTGGGTACGTTCAGGCGAGTGCCAAGGTCATTCAAGGCGCGCGAAAAGTGCACGACTATCTCACAATCGGCGCGGCAGCGCCGCTGCAAGAAGCGGCCGTGACGGCGCTCAATTTCCCGGATTCGTACTACCACGAGCTGCGCACGTTCTATGGACGCCAGCGCGAACTCTTCCTGGGCTACCTCCGACAGACCGGACTGGCATTCACCGAGCCGCAGGGTGCGTACTACGTGATGGTCGACATCTCATCACTGGGCTTCGCCACTGATACTGAGGCGTCCGATTGGTTCATCAAAACCATCGGCGTCGCTGGCGTGGCCGGGTCGAGCTTTTTCAGAGAGCCGGTGCATAACTACTTGCGCTTCCATTTCGCGAAGAAAGACGAAACGCTACACGCGGCGGGTGAGCGGTTGCTGCAAGTGCGGCACGGGCGATAGGCGCGCCGAACAGTCGGGCTTTGGGCAGTCGCGCGTCCGGCAGTCGCGCGTCCCAGCGGTAGAGCTGCCGCCGAGGTTTCGACTAGCTCGCCTTGGCGACCGCCAGCGCCAGGCACACCCACCCAGCAATAAAGCAGACGCCACCGATCGGCGTGATCGCGCCCAGCGCGCGCACGCCGGTGAACGTCATCGCGTACAGCGACCCCGAAAAAAATAGCGTGCCCGCCACGAACAGCCAGCCGGCACTCGTGGTCAGCGTGCTCGGCGCGCGTGCCGCGACCACACCGACAATGAGCAGGGCAAGCGCGTGATACATCTGGTACTGCGCGCCCGTCTCGAACACTTCAAGCAAGCGCGGCTCCACTTTCTCGCGCAGCGCGTGTGCACCAAACGCGCCCGCGGCCACGCTTACTGCGGCCGATAGGGCACCGATCATCAGAAAGGTTCGATTCATGCCTCAAATCTATGATGTCTTCCCAACGTCAGAAAGAGTCGCCGCCGCGTGAGCCGCCAAAGCGTGGATTCACGATGGTATTGAAGATCGAGCCAAAGGTGTAGCTCACCCCCACGTTCCCGAAGTACCGGAAGTTGGTGGCCAATGCTTGCTGGCGGGCGATGATCTGGTTGTCGGACAACTTGCCGCGGCGCAGGTACAACTGATCGTTCACGCGGGAAAAATTGCCCCCCAGATTGATTGACAGCCCCTTGGCGATGCGCAGGCCGATGTTGCCACCGATGCCCACATTATAAAACGCCAGGTCGTGCAGATACTGTGACCCGAACACGTTCACGTTCACGTTCCCCCACGGCTGCCGAGCGTTCCAACTGACGGAGGCATTCTGGATTGGACGCGTTTCCGAGATACGCCCGTACAGCGTTTCCTCCTTGTACCGGTAGGACGCCACACCAATGGAGTACGACGTGGTCAGTTGTCGACGAGTGAAGTCTTTGTAGGGAAAGATATTGTATTCGGCGGACAAGCTCAGGCGAGCGTTCAGTCGCTGATTGAAAAAGTCGGAGTACTGCGCAGACCCGGATCCGCCAACCGAGAAGTGGTCGGTGACACTCTTCACGACCAGCGCGTTTCCGCCATAGCTTCGCTGGAGATTGAGAAACGTGCCGTCATCTCCCAAGTCAAAGCGACTCTCATCGTAGCCGAGGTTGGCACTGGTGTTGACTTTCCACGCCGCCGTCACGCGATTCGCTGACGTGTTGAAGAACATGTTGAGGAACTTTGACTGCTTCTCGCCGTTGGCGAACCCGTTCGCCGAGACCCGATAGACCCAGAAGTTCCAGGGATCTTTGGTGGTCTTGGGCGATGCCTGTGCCGTTGTCGGCGCCGCGTACGCAAGGTTGATGCGGTCCGCCAACGGCGTCTTGGCGGCGTAGGGTGCAAGGAGCAGGCTGAACGTGCGGGCGAGACGGCGACGGACGACGTCGTCCGCATCATTGGGAAGCGCAATCACGATCGCGGTGTCTGCACGTCCGCGATATCGGTCTCCGCCAATCGCGGCAATCGTGTACTCCGTGCCGCCAGATCCCGTCTGCAAGGTGGTGACGAGAAGGAGCACATCCGCAAAGAGGCGATCCCGCACCCAGTTCACCCACCGTACCTGATCGCGCAGGAAGTCGAAGTCGCAGCCTCTCGATCGACAATCCAGGAACGTCTTGACGGCGAAGGATTGGGTGGTGTCGACCAACGAGCTGGTCCCGGTAGGTGCGGAGGGCGGTACCGCTTGCGCTGCAGCGACTGCGGGCGCGGTACCGGCGATCAAGAGGGCCGTCGCAAAGACAACGGCACGGCCTCGTACGAATCCGTACGGAGACAAGGCGAGCATAGAGAGCGGGGAGGAGGGGAGGCCGCGACAACACATGAATTGAGCGCACTGTTCGACACCCAACACCACGAAAAGGTTGGGCCGTCCTCCCCTGTACGATGGACAGCAACGGAAGTTCCGCTGGCCACCGACAAGGACATTACGATTACATTAGCTTCGCGCTGGCCCCCGATACACGCAGCCGCTCGTGCACGTCTCTCGCACCACGACCTGCGTGAGCCCGGCGAGCCGCGGCGCGAGGCGCTCCCAGATCCACATCGCGAGGACTTCGCTGGTCGGATTCTCAAGCCCCTCAATGTCGTTCAGATAATGATGGTCCAGGCGGTCATAGAGCGGTTGAAACACACGCTTGAGATCAGCGAAGTCCATCACCCATCCCTCTCGCGGCAACAGCGTGCCTTCAACGTGAACCGTCACGCGAAAGCTGTGTCCGTGCAATCGACTGCACTTGTGATCGGCCGGCAGATTCGGTAGCCGATGCGCGGCCTCAAACGTGAACTCGCGAAAGATTTCCATGTGTCCCGGGCTGTTCATGGTCGTGGCGCCTTGGGGCCAATCTGATACTCTTTCGGCGGCGTGGCGCCCAACAAGTGAGTCACGAAGTAATCCCAGCGGCGACGCGTCATGTAGTTGGATGCCGCCCCGTAGCCGTGCGCCGCGTTCGGAATCATCAACAGGTCAAAGTCCTTGCCGGCTTTGATCAGCGCGTCCGCAACCAGCAACGTGTTGTCCGGCGGCACATTGTCGTCCATAGTGCCGTGTGCCAACAGGAGTTTGCCCTTCAGGTTCTTGGCCAACGTTTGGTTGGCCTCGGCGTCGTAGTTGTCTTTGCCGTTCGCGTCGCGCGTGAGTAGCGCGTGATAGCGTTCGCCCCAATCGTCTTCGTAGTTGCGATTATCGTGATTGCCGGATTCGGAAATACCCACCTTGAAGAAGTCCGGATACCGGAACATCGCCCCCGCCGTCGCGAAGCCACCACCCGAGTGCCCCCAGATACCGGCCTTGCTGATGTCGATGAACCGGTAGCGCTGCGCGAGTTCCTTCATGCCAGCGACCTGATCGGGGAGCGTATTGTCTCCCATCTTGCCGTAGTAGGCATCGTGGAACGACTTGGAGCGGAGCGGCGTGCCGGTGCCATCGATCGCTACCACGATGAAACCAAGTTCAGCGAGCGCTTGGTTGTCCCCTCGTGCGGCACTGAAGGCGCGACTGCCAACACTGCCCACCTGAGGACCCGGATAGATGTAGTTGATGATCGGGTACGTTGTGGTCGAGTCCAGGGTGCTCGGGGTGAACAGCAGTCCGTACAGATCCGTCTTCCCATCGCGCGCCTTGACGGTGATGCGCATCGGCGGCTTCCAGCCGGTGGCGCGCAACTTGGAAATGTCTGCCCGCTCAAGTGTGGCAATCAGCTTTCCGGTGAGCGCGTGCCGCAGCACGGCCGTCGGCTCGAGGTCGGGGCGCGACCACACGTCCACGAACACCTTGCCGTCCGGCGACATCGTACTTGCGTGGTCGCCGTCTTCGGGCGTGAGCAGGGTCAGGCCCTTCCCGTCGAGTCCTATCCGATAGAAGTGCCGGAAGTAGGGATCGCGTGTGGTGTCCTTCCCCACGGCGTGAAACCATAGCGCCCGCGCCTTCAGATCAAGGCGCGCGATCGAGACGACGTTTCCCGCGCCAGTCGTGATCTGTCGTTTCAGCGCGCCACTGGTCAGATCATACAGATAGAGCTGGCCCCAGTCATCGCGTTCGGAAAACCAGATCACCTCGTTGCTCGCGGGCAACACACGCCAGTTCGGCACGCCGTCGCCCGATTCAAAC
>JANOPS010000594.1:0-23066 GCA_031421995.1 Gemmatimonadaceae bacterium | reverse complement strand
GTTACCGAAGTGCTCTCGCAGGCAACCCGTGACCTTCGCACGCGGCGCCTCTCTCCGGAGATCGAAGGTGATATCCGCCTGACCCTTGCCAGCACGTACAACGCCTTGGGTCTCTACGACTCGGCGCTGGTGCATGCCACGAACGCGTATGACTTGCGTCGCGTACAGTACGGACTGCGTGATTCGCGTACCGCCAGCGCGATGGCGATGCGCGCCGCCACCGCCGAGAACCGCGGAGAGTACGTGCGCGCGGAGTCATTGGCAACGGCCGCTGTCGCGCTGCACCGCGCGTCGCGTCCGGTTGATGGGAACGGACTCGCGACCGCACTTGACAACCTCGCTCGGGTGGTCGAAGTGCAGGGGCGCGTGCAGGAGTCTGAAGGGATCAAACGGGAACTGCTGGACCTCCGGCGACGCGGGACGGATAGCGCGTCGCGCGCGGGGCTTACCTTCGCGCTCACGAATATGGCGATCACGATGTCGTATCGTGGCGACAATGACAGCGCCGAAGTTTTGCAACGCGAGGCGTTGGCTAACGAGGCGGCCGTCCACGGTACGCGCGGCCCAAACTACGCCGACGTGCAGCGCGGATTGGCGAGCATATTGGAAGATGAGGGGAAGTATGGGGCGGCTGACTCATTGATGCAGCTGGCGCTGCCCGTCATGCGTGACGCGCTTGGACCCACGCACTCGACGTATCTGCGTGTGGTGTCCAACGCCGCGCGCGTCCGCTTGCGACTGCGCGATTTTGCCGGCGCGGTCGCGCTCGCACGCAGCGTCGCCGATCAGATTGGCACGGCGCTGCCAGAGAGCGAAACGATCGCGGCGACGTCACTGCAGGTGCTGGGGGCGGCGCTGGATTCGCTTGGACGCTACGACGAAGCGGAGGCCGTCGTGCTTCGCATGCTGGCGCTCCGGCGAAAACACTTGCCGACGGGCAGTTGGGTGATTGCTGGCGGGGAGGCAACGTTGGGTGCGCACTACTTGCTGATCGGCCGCTACCGGGACGCCGAACCACTGCTGACGGGTGCGTACGCGGTCGTCGCGAAGGAGCACGGCGAAGGGGCGCCGAACGCGACCAGCATCGCGAGGCGCTTGGTGTTGCTCTATGAAAAGATGGGACAGCCTGCTCGTGTCGCGGAATGGCGTCGGCACGTAGAGGCGCCGCCGCCGAAGTAGGTGCGAAGTAGGCCCGAAGTCGGCGCGAGGTAGTCCCCGCGCAGGAATGTGCGACAACGCAGGAGCGGCGGAGCTACTTCAGACCCGTGGCAAACTTCAAGTAGGCCGCCCGCAGCGCCTCAACAGCCGCGGTGGGTCCATAACATTGAAAGAACAGGGTGCCGCGCGGCGTCTGCGCCACGACGGCGATCAAGACGTGATCTGGGAGCGCCGCGTTCTCATCGGAGCCCGTCCCGACCCCGCGCGCGTAGGTTCCTCGATATTCGGCGATCGTGATGGGAAAGGCGCCGGTGGTGTCACGAGTCACACGCTCCTGCACGGGGCCGCCCGATGGATTGGAGAACTGACTCTTCCACCGCGCCAGGTTGGCGTCTGGGGGCCCGCCCTGACCCTTCCCAAAAAAGTACACCACGACCTCCGCGGCGCTGCCGGTGCTGTACTCGGCGAGCCGCATAGAACTCGACGGCGTCTTTGCCGTCCACGTGCGTGGCAGGGTGGTCTGATAATCCAGCAAGGTGGCGCGGGTCGGCTGCGCGACGGCCGTGCTCGCAGCGGCGGCGGCAAGGGCGGTGGTCGCTACGAGCCCCACGGGCGAGACGGCAAGCGTAAAAGCGGCCGCGAGCGACGAAAAACGGGGGCGAAGGGATCGTCTGCCGGACATGCGGAGTGGGGACAGGGGGAACCGAGTCGAACGATGCGTGAATCGTGACCGTAGAATAGCGTAACGGTCATCCGGGGCGCTAACATTTAGTTGGACGTATCCCACCCCCTATTTCGAGGCGATTCACGATGAAGCGTACACACAGGTTGATGGTGGCGGCGGCCGCGATGTTGATCGCGCCGTCTGTTGGTGCAGCACAGGCAGCCGACATGGAAGCGTCGCGCACCGTCGCAGGCGGCGGTATTTCCATCAAGGGATGGGAAGGCAAGATTGACGCGAAGGAAGTTGCTGCGGGCATGAAGCTGGAGAACGCGAAGCTGGCGATGTCTGGTAAGGACATGGTCGTGACGACTGGTCCCGCCGTGACGTACTGGAGCCCGAAGAACACGGCGAAGGGCAACTACACGGTCAAGGCGACGTTCAAGGAACCGTCGTACATGAACGTCAACACGCATCCGCATCCCTACGGCATCGTGATCGCCGGCAACGATATGGGAACGGACACCCAGAGCTTTCTGTACTGCGCCGCCTATGGCAACGGCAACTTCATTGTGCGCGGCTTTGGCCCCGCTTCGTTCCAGATGAACGGCGGTCGTGGCGGCATGGATCCGGCCGTGAACAAGGCCGCGGCGAAAGGCTCACCGGTCGAGCAGGAAATCGCGATGATTGTCTCGTCTGACAAGGTCGAGTGCCAGATCAACGGCAAGATCGTGGCGAGCTATGACAAGACGGCACTGGTGACGGACGGCAAGCTCAAGTCGACCGACGGCGTGTACGGATTCCGCTTCGCGCACAACACGGACGGCATGGTCAGCAACCTGACGATGACGAAGAACAAGTAGGCAGTACTACTTCCGACTCAGCAAACTCCCTGCTACTCCGGTGGCAAAAATCAGCGGCACCCCGGCCATCGCCCAGGGCCAGGTGTAGCCGCCCGCTTCGCCGACAACGACGAAGCATCCGATGCCCCACGCCACGCCAACAACGGCCGACGCCCATGCGCCGGCCGTCGTTGCACGCGGCCAATGAAAGCCGGCCAGCAGCGCGAATGACAGGGCGAGCACGGGGATGTTCGCCAGAATCAGGCGATTGAGAATGTCGTCGACCAGCAAGTTGGCACCGAGCCAGCAGAGCACCGCGAGCGCGCCGATCGTCAGACGCTGCGACCGAAGGGTCAGCGCAAGTTTGAAGTCGGCGTTCAGCATCGCGGCCATGGCGCTCCAGACGCCAGCCAGTGTGGTGAGTGCCGCCATGAACAGCGTTGCGACGCCGACACCACGAAGGCCGGCCGGTAACCAGGCCGCAATCATGGCGGGAACGACCGTCTCAGGATTGTCGAGCGGCGTACCCTGCGCGCGATAGATCGCGGCGCCGAGCACTGTTGCTCCGTATAGCACAAACACGAGGACTGAGGAAATCCCAACGGCCACAAACGCCGTACGCTCATCACGCGCGGCGAAGATTTTTTGGCCGTACCACGGCGCGGCGATGTAGGTGAAGCAGGTAATCACGATGAGCGTACTGACGAAGCGGAAGGGCAGGGCTGGGTGTTGCCACTGAGCGATAGGCGAAAACACGCGCTGATCGGCGGGGAACGCGGCTGCCATGTCGCCGGCGCCGAGGAGGCGCCAGCCGACCACGAGCAGGACTGGGAGGAGAATTGCCGTGAGCACAAAGCCCAGTTGATCGGCTTGCACGACGCTCATCAATCCGCCGCGGATCACCACGGCAACCACGACAGCCGTGAGCACTGCCGACAGGGCCCACGCGGACAACCCCGGTACCAACGGCGTGAAGATCAGCGTCAGTGATTTCACGTAGGTCGCGCTAAATCCGGTCATGGCGAACAACAAGAGCGCCGACGCCAGCTTGCCCATCGCGGGTGAGTACCGTGTAGAGAACAACTCGGCGACACTGAGCCGGTCAAAGCGCTTCCAGGCGCGGGCGACGGTCAGGGTGTAAAACAGCAGCCCAACCAGAAACACCAACGGCAACGCGATGGCCATGGGTCCGGCCCGGTAGCCCGCGGCGCTGAAGGCCAGCAGCGTGCTGGTATTGAACTCCGTCATCACCAGGGTCGCCACCAGCGGCCACAGCCCGATCGAGCGATCGGCGATCAGGTAGGACTGCGCGCTGGAGGCGGTTCGCCGCCCGATCCAGACCAGCGCGCCGAGCACTGCGCCGAATCCCAGCAGGTCAAGCCCGTTCATGTAGTTTAGTGGAGGGTGTGAGACATCCGCTGCGCGCCATTTGGCGTATATGAGCGGAACTCATACGGCGGCCTGTCAATATCTATGCGTCGGCCGACTCCTCGGCCAGCGTGCAGCGCACTCTTCAGACACTCAGTACGAGGCGGATCATGGCTTGGATGTGGCAACGTCAGTGTGTAGTGCGGTCTCTTAGGGTATTGCATCCCGTGGTGCTTCTCGTCGCCGTCGCCATCACCGGTGTGCCGATGCTCTCGGCACCCGTGGCGGCTCAAAGCCCCCTCGCGCCGGGCATGGCGAGCATCCGCGGCACCGTGCGGTCGCAAGGCGGACGTCCGGTGAACGGTGCGCGGCTCATGACGTCCGACTCTGCCCGTCGTACCACGACGGACTCGCTCGGTCGGTTCACGCTTGCCGTGCCGCCCGCGTCGGCGCTCACGGTGGCCATTTCGGCGGTGGGCTATCGGCCCAGCATCATTTCGATTTCGAAATTGGTCGCCGGCGAATCGCGCGCGCTGTCGGTGACGCTCGCGCCTTTGTATTTGCTCGATCCGCTGACGGTGGTGGCCAATCCGGAACGTCCGTTGTTGAACACCGAGAATGCCTCCACCGGCGGTGCCCTTGAGCGTGCGGAACTGTCGGCGTTGCCCACCGATGCCCGCGATCCGATCGCCCTGCTGTTTAACGTCCCGGGTGTCACGCAAGCCACAGGCTTTTTTGGCGATGCCCCCGTGCTGTCGTTCAACGGACAAAACTCGCTGTATACGTCGTACCTGCTGGATGGGCTCGACAACACCGAAGGATTTCTCGGCGGACCACGCGTGGAGTTTCCGCTCTCTGGCCTGGCGCGCATTGATGCCCTGGTCAACACGTACTCCACGAGTTACGGGCGTTCGCCTAGCGGCATCGTCAACCAGTACACGCGCGCCGGCGGCAACAGCACGCATGGCGAGCTGTTCGCGTACAGCCGTCCGGGTACCCGCTTCGGCGTTGATGGCGACAATCCGGTGCCGTTCGGCGCGCAGCCTGCTGCGGTCAAGCGCCGACAAGAAGGCTTCCGCCGCTATCAGCTTGGCGGGGCGTTGAATGGCCCACTGATCACCAATCGGACCTTCTACTCGCTCGCGGCGGAGTATTCCGACGAGAACGAAGACCGTATTGGCTCAACCGCGCTTGCCACCTTTCTCGGTACGGAGCGCCGCCAGAAGGCCAAGGTGTTTGCGCGCCTCGATCATTCGTGGAATCCCACGCAACTGACCACGGTGCGTGCAGCCTATTCGCTCACCAACCGCGCCGGCACCGGCTCCGGTGTGGTCACGCCCGAGGCGGACAACATCACGCAGCGTTATGGTGGCTTGTACGCGGTCACACACCGTTCGTCGTTTGAGAACGAACGTGCGAGCAACACCATGTCCGTACAGCTTGGCACCTATATCTGGAACTTCCCGCCCCGTGCGGATGCGGGGCGCCCGCAAGTGACGGTCGTGGGTCCTGCGCCCGCCTTCGCCACACAAGCCGTGGTGGGCTCCACCAACTTTGTGTTCGATGAGCGCGAGACGCAGTGGCAGCTGCGAGATGTCTACGAGCGCGCGGTTGGCACCGCGCACACATTTCGCGCGGGCGCCGATATCGTGACCGCGGGTTTCAAACTCTTCGCCGCTGGGACCAACCCCTTGGGCTCGTACGTGGTGGTGAACAACGGCAACATCAGCGCGCCCAGTGGCCGTCAGCTGTCGTTCACCGACATTCCAAGCAGTGCACAAGTGTTGAGTTACACCGTGGACGCACGCCCCCAGCGCGTGAATCTCCGGCAAACTGTGTACGGCGCCTTCGTGGAAGACGTGTGGAAGGTTACCCCGAGCTTCACCGCGATTGGTGGCCTACGTTGGGATTACGATGACGTGACCAGTCGAGGCCAAAGCTCAGCCGACCTCACCGCATTGCAGCCGCGACTGTCGTTCAACTGGTATCGCACGCCGCGCTCCGTCGTGCGCGGCGGGGCCGGTGTGTACGCGGGCAAGTTCCCGTACGCCACGCTGTCGGACGCGCAGCAACTCGGACCAAACGGCAACGCAACGGTCACATTTGCCGGCTCGAGTGCGCCTCGCTACTTGCAGGGTCCGGCGACCGCGGCACTTGCTTCTGCCGCCGGCGCACTGCCACCGCGTGAAGTGTTCGCCGACTTCACCCGTGGCCTTGAAATGTCACGCAGCTATCAGGCCACGCTTGGTTATCAACTACAGGTTGGTGAAGACTGGGGGGTGAGCGCCGACGCCGTGTACTCGCGCACCGTCAACCTCCCTCGCATGTTGGATCTGAACGCGATTCGACGCCCGCTCACGGCGGCCGATACGGGCAATCGGGTGTGTGCGTCCTCGACGAACTGCCCAGGGGATAGCTCACGCCCCGTTGCCCCCGCGAACAACAGCTATCGCAGACTGTCGACAGCGGAAACGGGCGGCCTGGCCAACTACATGGGACTCTACCTGTCCGCGCGACGGCGCTTGGCGCGCAACCTCACACTCGACGCCAACTATGTGTTGTCGCGCGCGATGAGCGACGCCGAAGATATCAACTTCAATGCAACGCAAGCCAACTGCTTCTCCGAAGATCGCACAGACGCAGTCACTGGCGCCGCGTGCAACAGCAGTGAATGGGGCGTCGCCAACAACGATCGGACTCATCGCGCAACCCTGCGCGGCGTCTGGACGCCGACACCACAATTGCGCCTGAGTCTCGTGACCGATGCGCAGAGCGGTCAACCGTTCAACCGGGTGGCCGGTGTCACGGCTGGCGGTGGGCAGTCGCGATATGACCTGCTGGGCAGTGGCCCGATTCGAGGCAATTCCTTCATCGGCAACAACGATCGGTATCTGGGCGTTGATCGAAACGCCGAGCGACTCCCGTCATACTTCAACACCAACGTGAGTGCGGCATGGGTCATTCCGATCGCTGCGCGTCAGCTGGAAGTGCGCGCTGATCTGTTCAACGCGTTCAACGCGACCTCGTGGTCCGGATTCGCCACCGGAACCGGTGGAAACGGCAACATTGTACAGACCGGCCGCCCTGGGGATCCGATCTACAACTTCACGCCCGGCCCCCCGCGTCAGTTGCAGCTGTCCGCGGGATGGATATTCTGAAGCGCATAGCGTCTTCGCGCCGCCGCTTGGCCATGCGCGGTCCGATCGTTGAAGTCGGCACGACCGGTCGTCAGGACAACGCACGTGTTTGACGCTCCGATACGGCGCGTGGTGGCCCGTCTCATCGCGGGCCCCACACGATCCCTCGGCAACATGGGCATCTCGCCAAACATGCTCTCCGTGTGTGCCGCGATTCTCGGCGTGCTCGCCGCACTGCTGGTAGCGCGCGAGCACGCACTCGCCGGGCTCGCCACGTGGCTGGTCAGCCGAGTCGTTGATGGGATGGATGGCATTCTGGCTCGCGAGACCAACCGGGTCACGCCCTTCGGTGGTTACCTCGATATCACGCTCGACATGATGGCGTATAGCGCGATGCTGCTCGGCTTTGCGTGGATACACCCAGAGGGTGGATGGGTGTGGGCAGCGATTCTCGTTGGCTACCTGCTGGTCACCACGACCACGTTGGCGTTGTCGAGCGTGCTGGAGAAGGAGCATGCCAAGGTCCGCAACAACGATCGATCATTGCAGTTCACGCCAGGCTTCGCCGAGGCCGGTGAAACGACAGTGGTGTACGCGCTCTTTGCACTCCTGCCATCACACGTCACACCAATCGGTTGGGTCTGGGCGGCCCTCTGTGCCGCAACGGTTGTCCAACGTACGCTCCTCGCCAGAAGGCTTCTTCCTTAGGACGGCACCAGTCATGACTGATCTACACACGCACGGGGCTGCGGCCACGCCGCCCACCATCGCCGAGGCGCTCTTCACGCCGGTGATGCCCGAGTCGCGCGCGTTGCTGCAGAAGAACTGGCGCTCACTCCCGATCGCGCTGCAGACGCCCAATCAAATGTTTGGCAAGCAGGGCAACGGGTGCGGAGCCACCATCGGTGCGATGCCACGCTGCGATTTCGCCTGCCGCGGATGCTATCTGGGCGAAGGCGCGAACAAGATCCCGGCGCAATCGGTCGAGGCAATCAAGGCGCAGATGCGCGCGCTCCGTCCGGCGTTGGGGCCCGCAGGGAACTTGCAACTCACCGATGGTGAGGTGACGTTGCGTCCCGCTGAAGAGGTGATCGAACTGCTACGGTACGCGCGCACGCTCGATCTCATTCCCATGCTGATGACACACGGCGACTCGTTTCGTCGGCGTGAGGGATTGTTGAAACGGTTGGTGGTGGAGGGCGGCCTCACCGAGGTCAGCATTCACGTCGACACCACCCAGCGCGGCCGTGTCGGACATTGGCGCGACGCCAAGACGGAAGCGGAGCTCAATCCACTACGCGCCGAGTTCGGTGCGATGTTGCGTCGGGTACGCGCTGAGACGGGCATTGCGGTGCGGGCGGCCACCACGATGACGATTACGCCGGAGAACATTGGCGGCGTTGCCGACGTGGTGCAGTGGCTGCAGAACAATCCCGATGACTTCTTCATGATCTCGTTTCAGCCCATCGCGCAGGTCGGTCGCACTGAAGATGGACTCGGCGATTCCGTCGATGTCGAACACCTCTGGCGGGAGATCGCCCGCGGGCTGTACGGGAACGACCGTCCGTCGTCGGTTGCACGGTTGCTTGACGGACAGAAATGGCTCGGACACCCTGGTTGCAATCGGTTCGTCCACGGCGTGTTCACCAAGCGCACGCCCGGCGCGCCCATCGATGCGCCTCAGGTCGCGTTTCATCCTGTGCGTCAACAAGGAGACGCAACGGACGAGCGCATTGTCGACGGATTCCTGGCGCGCTTTGGTGGATTGTCGTTCCGCCGCGACTCCCGGATCGTAGCCTTCGCCCGCGCGGTCGGGGTATTTCTGCATGCGCCGGTGTTCGTGGGTAGCAGCCTCCTGCCGTATGCGTGGCACTGGCTTAAGCGCTTTGATGCGATCTCACCGTGGCGCGCGCTCCGCGAACTGCAGAAGGGCACCTTGAAGGCGCACGGCTTCTTGTTCGTGAGTCATCACTTCATGAGCCGAGAACAACTCGAAACGCCTATCGGCCAAGAGCGGGTGAAACATTGCGTGTTTCAGGTCCCCATAAACGGAACGTTGACCTCGATGTGCGAGGTCAACGCGTTGGGAATCCGTGAAGCGTACTACGCCGAGATCACCGCACCTACTTCGGTGCCATCCGACGAGCATTCGCTTGTGAGTTGAGCGACCAATCGTACTCCGTTTCCACCGCTTTGAACTTCCCACCCTCGAGGAGCGCTCGCTCAGGAGAGCCAGCCGGCAACCACTTCGCGGCAAATTTGCCGGAGGCGGGGAGTGAGCCGCCAAAATCGGCCTTGTAGTAGCCGAAGATCATGGAGTGGTAGAAAGTGTTGTTCGCCACGTCTACGCGGTTCTTCGTCGGTGATTTCGTGATGAAGCGGGCACCCTGCTCATCAAGCTGGGCTTCCAAACGGGCACCGGTAAACGCCTCGCTTCGGAGTGGCGGGCACCCCATTGCGGCGCACACCAATGCGAAATGAATGCGTGGCTCTTTGTACGTGGGCCGGATGATCACATGCTCAATATCGTCGAGCGTGTACATCTTGCCACCCACGCCCGCCAGTGGCTCGCCCCAGGGGCCCTTGAGCTTCAGGCCGAGCGTCTTGTTGATGTTGCGGATGCTTTTAGACTCGCCGTGTTTGTTGATGAGCTGAATCGTGTACGCGTTGTAGGCATTGATCCAGAACGCGAGCTGCTCGTTGCGTGGGAGCAGGGCTGGATCTTGCTTGGTGAGGGCGGCGAGGTATCCCGCGAACGCCGCTGAGCTCTTGAAGGCGCCGTAGTCCACCATGCCATCGGCAACGTGGGCCTTGAGCAGCGCATCAAACGCCGAGTGGTCGAACGTGGCCGATTGCGCGGACGCCGTCTGTGGGGCCATCAGCGTGGCGAGCGGGGTGATCATCGCCAGAGGAGCCAAGGCGAATGCCGCCATGGAGGAGAACGCCAAGCCGGACGACGTCAGGGCGGCGCGAAGGGTGAGAGCACGGAGTGGACTGCGCAATGGTGTAGGCATGGCTGTGAGAAGTGTGAGAGAGCGTTCGGGTGCATGAGATACGCCGCCAATGCGCAGTTGGACGTACTCGGGCATCGAGCGCGCCGCGCGGAGAACGCCGGGGTCAGGAGAACCACCGAAACCAGGTCGTGAAGAGTGAACGTACCGTTGGCGTGAGCTTCGTCTTCCGCCAGGCGTCGGCGCACTTCCGCAGGGCGTCACCTTGCGTTGGATACGGATGGATCGTGGCCCCAATGGCGCCCAGTCCGAGTTTGTTGGTCATGCACAACGTCACCTCGGCCAGCAACTCACTGCCGTGCGGCGCCACCACGGTCGCACCGACGATCGTGTCGGTCCCGGCTTTCACGTGCACCTTCGCAAAGCCTTCTGTTTCGCCGTCCAGCAGCGCACGGTCCACGTCGTGCATGGGAACCGTAAACGTCTGGATCTCCACCTTCGCGTCACGCGCGGACTGCTCAGTGTGGCCCACGTGGGCCACCTCCGGCGACGTGTAGGTGGCCCACGGAATCACGAGGGCACTCGCCTTCTTCCGGCCAAAGAAGAGCGCGTTCTGAATCACGGCCCGCGCTTGAAAGTCCGCTGAGTGGGTGAACTGAAAGCGAGAGCATACGTCGCCGCAGGCATAGATGTTCGGGTTTGTGGTGCACAGACGGTCGTCGACCGTGACGCCCTGCGCCGTGTACGCGACGCGAGCCTTGTCGAGTGCCAGCCCCTCCACATTCGGCGCGCGGCCGATCGCCACCAGCAACCTGTCGCCAGAAACTGAGACCTTCTGTCCGTTGCTGGTCAGCTGCACGGTCACGCCGCCGGCGACTGCCGCGACGCTTTCAATGGTAGCGCTCATGTGAAACACGACACCATCGTGCGCTAGCGATCGCTGCACGATGGCGGCCGCGTCGCTGTCGTCGCGTGGCAGCAGGAGAGCGCCACGATTGATCAGCGTGACGCGCGAGCCAAGCCGCGCGAACGATTGCGCCATTTCGCAGCCGATTGGTCCGCCGCCAATCACGATCAGGTGCTCGGGGCGCGAGGTCAGGTCGAAAAGCGTCTCGTTCGTGAGGTAGGGTACTGTGTCGAGTCCGGGAATCGGAGGCGCCGCGGCGCGTGCGCCACTCGCAATCACCGCTTTGCGAAAGCGCAGCGTCTGTCCCTTTACCACGACGGAGTTCGCATCAGCGAAGGCCGCATCCCCGAAGTACACGTCTACCCCAAGCGATCGAAAGCGCTCGGCACCATCAACGGGTGCGATATCGGCGCGAATGCGGCGCATGCGCTCCATCACCGCAACGAAGTCGCCGTCTCCCGTCATAGTGGGCCCGTGGAATGCGGCGGCTGCCGATCGTGCGTCTGCCCAGTGACGGGCGGGGGCGATCAGGCCTTTACTGGGGACGCAGCCCACGTTGAGGCAATCGCCACCCATGCGATGCCGCTCGATGAGGGCAACGCGCGCACCAAGACCTGCGGCGCCCGCAGCCGTTACCAGCCCCGCAGTGCCGGCACCGATGACGACTAACTGATAGCGTGCGGTGGGTGTGGGGTTGACCCACGTCGGTGGGCGCACCGCGGCGTCAAGACGGGCATCGTGTGATCCCACCGCGGCGGCGTGCGGCGTGTGTTGTCCAGGAAATGCGGTATTCATCCGGCGGCTCCATCCGTGGCAGTGCGCAATGCGGTGCGCGCGGTGCGCGTAACAATCGTCGTCACGACAATCGTGGCAACGAGGCCCAGCGCGAGCACCACGTAGTATCCCGTATCGCGTGGCGGAGCGGTGCCGCCCGCCAACGAGGCGACGTCGCCCGCCAACTTGCCGTAGTATACGTACAGAATCGTGCCGGGAAGCATCCCCACACTCGCCAGGACGTAGTCGCGTAACGAAATGCGCGTGAGCCCCAGCGCGTAGTTCAGGAGCGAGAAGGGGAAGACCGGCGAGAGACGCAGCAGCATCACGATGCGTCGTCCCTGGGCCGCGATGGCCTTGTCGACGGCCGCAAAGCGCGCATTGCCCGCAACGCGCTGCTCAATGGCCGCACGCGCCACGTAGCGAGACACCAGGAACGCGAGTGTCGAGCCCAAAGTGGCGGCCACAAAGACCAGTGCAACGCCCGTCGTCAGCCCGAAGATCGCGCCCGCCGCGATGGTGAGAATGGAGCCGGGAATAAAGGCCACGGTGGCGGCCGCATAGCCCAGCACGAAGACAATCGGGCCAAGAGCGCCGAGTCCCTCGATGTACTGGGCGAATGTCGGGACAAGCGCGCCGAGTTTGCGCCCGCCAAGCACGAGCGCCGCAAAGATCACGGCGATCACGAGCCAGCGGACGACTTTGGCGGGTTGGGTTGAGGACGACGACGTCACGGGAAGCGTGTGGTAGCGGGGAGCCGAAGAGTGGCGATGTATGCCATGGAGGAGGTATCCGGGTTAACGTACGTTGGTTCCCCATGCGCGGATGCATGGCAAACACCTCAGGTACTCTCCCCGCGTTCCCGATGACTGCTCCGCTCCCTGTCCGCACCGCGATCGTCACAGGCGCCTCCTCCGGCGTCGGGCTGTATGCTACGAAGGCACTGGTTGCCCGTGGGTGGCACGTCATCATGGCCTGTCGTGACGTCGAGAAGGCGCACGGCGCGGCCGCTGCTATTGGCATCGCGCCGGATCGCCTGAGCGTCATGCCGATTGATCTCGGCGTACAGGCGAGCGTGCGGGCATTCGCCGCGGCCTTTCAGGCCACGGGACGCGCGCTGGATGCGTTGGTGTGCAATGCAGCCGTGTACAAGCCGCGCCTCGAAGCGCCAGAACGTTCGCTCGAAGGCTACGAGATCAGCGTGGCCACCAATCATCTTGGACACTTCCTGCTGTGTCACCTGCTGCTTGAGGATTTGGCGCGCGTGCCCGGTTCGCGGCTGATCACGCTAGGCACCGTCACCGCGAACTCCGAAGAGTTTGGCGGCAAAGTGCCCATTCCTGCGCCCGCGAACCTGGGTGATCTCAAAGGGCTGGAGGCGGGATTCACGGCGCCGATCAGCATGATTGACGGCGGCACGTTCAGGGCGGGAAAGGCGTACAAAGATTCCAAGCTGTGCAACATGATCGTCAGTCGTGAATTGCACCGACGCTACAACGTGCGCACCGGGATTGTGTTTAACACACTGTATCCAGGCTGCGTGGCCGACACCGCATTATTCCGCGATACGCCGCGCGCGTTTCAGCGCATCTTTCCCTGGTTCCAGAAAAACATCACGAAGGGCTACGTCACGCAGCAGCTCTCGGGCGAGCGCGTGGCGCAGGTGGTGGCCGATCCGGAGTTCATGCAGAGCGGTGTGCACTGGAGCTGGGGCAACCGCCAGAAGGAAGGGCGGAAGCCCTTTGCGCAGGCGCTCTCGGAGCGGGCAAGCAATCAGGCGCGGAATGAGCGGCTGTGGACGCTAAGCATGCAGATGGTGGGGCTGGAAAAAAGCGTGTAGCCCCGAAGCTGCTATCGCCATTTGAGCGGCGTTTGCACAAGCTGTGGCACCACACACCCGCCAACGCGCGCCGGGCGGAATCGCCATTCAGTAATTGCGAACGTCAGTGTTTTCGCGGGAAATCCGGCAGGTAAACTCAGCATCTTCAATGTGCCCGGTATCGGCACACCTAGCGTATCCACGACAAACTGTGCGAGCGCGAAGTCGGGCGGATACGGGAGTCGTGCATGCAGCGACGCGTCTGGACGTACGCTGGTGGTATCCTTGCCGATGTAGACGGCCATCTGCTCAACCTGAAATTCGAAGTAGGGTTGACCCGGATGCGTCGACGTCGGTGGGCACAGATCAGCCGGTCGCTGCGGTGGTTGTTGCATGGCGAATGCCACGACGAGTGATGTAACGAGCATCGTAATTCCTCTCTCGGTCAGTTCCGTTTGGCCTGCAGCAGCGCGATCCGCTCCTTCGCCGACTTCACCGCCGGTTGCAACGACGCATCGGCGCCCCTCCACAACGTCACGAAGTCGCTGTAGCGCTGCAGTGCCTGCTTGGTGTGCCCGGCATCTTCGTGGAGTTCGCCCAGCCGCCGATACGCTTGCGCCAACAAGCGCGCGTGCGCCGCATTGGACAGCAGTATGGAGCTCGACGACACATACTTCTCGTACCAGAAGATCGCGGAGTCGCGCTTGCCCATCGCGTCGTGGGCGCGCGCATAGTTGGGCCAGGCGCAGGGCACGCAGTTCGTCGAGTCGCCGGCACGAAATGCAGCCAGGGCACCAGCGCCGTTCTTCTCGGCCAGCAGCACTTCGCCGCGGGCCGTGGCAATACTCCAGCCTTGCACGCGAGCCAAGTCTTTCGGGATCGAGGCGGCCCATTCGGTGAGGACGCGTTTGGCGTCGGCCACGCGTCCGGTGGCCGCGAGCGTGGTCACGATGGCACTGTACGGACGATCAAGCGGCAGCAGCGCGGTAAGGCGCCCGTCGCCGAGCACCGGATCGAGACGACTGCCGGCGTTTGCCTCGCCGCCGAACTCGACGCGCACGAGCGTTTCGTTCACGTCCGACAACAACAGCGACGCGGTGTCCGTAATGCCGCGCAGAAGTCCGCGGCGGAGCTCTTCGATTGTGCGGGCCGAGTCGAGTTGTCCAGCGGCAACCAGCGCATTGCGCAGCGCTAATGACGCCGCGAGGCGGCCGGACGGCGACTGCGCCGCCGCTAGCCGTGCCGCGGCCACCCCACGCGTGCTGTCCACGTCGCGCAGCGCAAATGTGAACTCATGCCGCATGCGGCGCACCGTCGCATTCGTACCACCAGCCAGCGAGTCGTAGCGCGCCAGATCGCGCCGTGCGTCGTCGACCTTCCCGGTTTCCATGAGTGAGAGCAGATAGTTGCGGTCGACCACATTCGGCGCGCGATACGTACTATCCCGCCCCCCAGCGTAGTATCTCGTCGATAGGTCCTGTCGCCGCATGCCGCTGTACGCCAGCGCCATCTCGTTCTCCGTGATTCCACGAAACTGCCCGGGGTCGGGGAGAGCGCTCGCCTCAAGCACCCGCAGTGCTTCGCCGTATTCGCCGACGGCCCGCAGGTACGGCGATGCCGCCAGCGACCTCACCCACTTCGAGCGGAGTCGGTCGCGCAGCAGATACGCCTGACGGGTGGCCATGAAACGCTCGTGCGGATGCACGCCTGCGTTGCCCAGCCCAACGGCCAATTGGTTCCACCCCGGGGCAAAGGTGGAATCCAGTGCCACGCTCGCGCGCGCCTTTTCGGCCGCCGCCAGATAGTCCCCCCGATCCTGAAGTTCCAATGCTTCGGTCCAACTTCGCGCTGCCTCCGGCGTGGTGCCAATCAATTTGCCCGAGGCCTTCGGTCGACTCACACGCGAGAACGCCGACACCAGACCCACGCGATTCTGCTCCGCCAAACGGTTGATGGCATCGGGCACGGCCGCCACATCAGCGGCTGTGACCTCCGCGCGAAAGAGCGCACTGTCATTGGCCGTGGCGCGGGCCTCGCTGCTGAGCAAGAACCCGCCGCCTACTCGCGCGACCGATGCACTCACCGTCGTATGTAACCCAAGGTCTCGCGCCATGGCGATCAGCGTATCGCGACTGATGGTGCCGGGCTCAAGGCCCAACTCCACCGCCATCGAGTTGGCCCGCACTTCGCCCAGCGGCAGAATGCGCTTGTCGCTTTGTGCGGCGTTGAGCAGCGCGCCGGCGAGGTTGCGCGCCAGCACACTGTCGGCCGGATCGTGTACGGTCGGCATGAACAGCGCGGCGAGGCGTGACGAATCGGCAAGATTGAGCCCCAACCGCGCCTCGGCATCGGCGCGCTTGGTGCGGTACATCATGCCGCCCACGGCGCCCGCCGCGGCCACCAGCATCACCGCGGCGATCACCAGCCCGCGCCGCGATCGCCACGCAGTTCCCCCAGCCGCACCACCAGAGCGCGCCGTCGACACGCTCGCGCTCGGACGTTGCGTTGCCGAGGGCGTTCGCGCTCCAGAGATCTCGCCACTCATGGCGTCGAGCGCGTGCAGCACGTCGGTGGCCGTGCGGGGCCGAGCAGCCGGGCTCTTCTCAAGGCACTGCATAACGAGCTGCTCAAGCGACGCCGGGACTCCGCTGCGTAAGGTGCCCAGCGGCGCCGGCGGCTTCGCGATATGCGCTGCCATGATCTCGCTGGCGGTTGTTGCGTCGAACGGCCCGCGCCCCGTGAGCATCTCGTACATCACGAGCCCGGCGGCATACAAATCAAGCCGTCCGTCGGCGTTCGTTTCACCGGCGATCTGTTCCGGCGCCATGTAGGCCGGCGTGCCAATGGCCATGCCGAGCCCCGTCATACCGGCCGCCACCGTCCCGGTAGACGCCGACACGGCCTTCGCCACACCGAAATCGAGCACCACAGCATGGCGCCCGCTTAGCATGATGTTCTCAGGCTTGATGTCGCGGTGCACCACGTGGTGCTCGTGCGCGTACTCCAGCGCCTCCAGAAGGTCGCGCCAGGCACGCACCGCTTCTTCAAGAGGCAGCGGCCCGGCGCGCCCAAGCTTGGCGCGCAGCGATGCGCCATCGACGAAGGGCATCACGTACCACAGCAATTCGTCGTTCGCGCCCGCTGTGAGCAGCGGAACGATCGCCGGGTGTTGCAGTTGGGCTGCCATTTGGATTTCGCGGCGAAACCGATCGGCGTTTACCGAGGCCACGGTGTCCGGCGGCAACACCTTGATCACGACACGCCGACCCAGTGCGGTTTCTTCGGCGAGGAAGACCCGACTCATTCCCCCACCGCCGAGCTCACGCTCGATGCGATAGGCGGTCCCGAGGGCGGTGGTGAGCGTGGCAGCGAGATCGTTCATTGAATGAGGTCGTGGAGAATCAAGGCAATGTACCGTAAGTTTGTTAGGGCGGGCAGTGGTCGCCGTCGGGGCATTCAGCTCCCGTGACGCGTTGGCAGCACAACTGACGGGTGCGTGTTTCCGGCGGTGTTTCGCGTCCACGACAATCCTGAACCAGCGAGCCTCTCGTGAATCGATGGATACTGCTCACTGCGCTCGTCGCTTCGACATCGCGCCTGTCAGCCCAAGACCCTCCACCGCCACCGTCACAGCACTCCTCGGCTATTGTGGACGGTCGCTTCGAAGTTGTGCAATCCGCGCTTGCGCGATCGTTCACGTTCCGCCTCGACCGATTCACTGGGCGTGTCTGGCAGCTCACGAGAGGAAAGAGTGAAAGCTGGGCTTGGGAAGAAACCGTCGTCCCAGAGCTTCCGTCGCTCTCGTCGTCCACTCGTCCGCGATTTCAGGTGTACCTGTCCGGTCTCGACTATTCGCAAACGCTGCTAACCGATACGGAGACTGGCAAGACGTGGCGGTTTACGAGAGATAACCCAAGCTACGTGCGCCAGAAATCGCGCCAGGGGTACGGATGGGAAATTGTGCAGGACGGATGACGCGGGGCGTCGTCGCAGTCGTCGTTCCGCGGATTCGTCCGCTTGTCGGCGTCGCGCCCGCGCGCGATGTTCACGCTGACACCCACCCCACAGAACATGAAAGCCATCACCATCGCCCAACTCTCATTCCTCAGCATCGCGGCCAGCTCGGCGCTGCGTTCCGCCTCGGACTTCGACGTTCGCAACGAGGCGGAGTTCAGAAAGATCTTCCCGCCCAATGCGAAGGTGACGACGCTTGCTGATGGCTTTGGATTCACCGAAGGTCCGGTCTGGATCCCGCGCGACGGCGGGTATCTCGTCTTCAGCGACATTCAGAAAAACCGGTTGAACAAATGGACCGCGAAGGACGGGATCACGACCTTTCGCGAGCCGAGCCGGAACGCAAATGGCAACACGCTCGACCGTCAGGGCCGGCTGGTGACTGCTGAGCACAGCGGACGCCGCGTGTCGCGTATGGAACGCGATGGCAGCGTTGTGACGGTTGTCGACCGGTTCGACGGTAAGAAGTTCAACTCTCCGAACGATGTGGTGGTAAAGTCCGACGGCACGATCTGGTTCACGGACCCTCCCTACGGCGTGCCCACGGGTGAGGCGAAGGAACAGGCCGGCAACTATGTGTTTCGCTACGATCCGGCAACCAAGCTGACCACCGTGTTGGTCAAGGATTCTGATATGCCGAATGGTCTCTGCTTTTCACCTGACGAAAAGCGGCTGTACATCGCCGACTCCGGCACACCGCACCACATCCGTGTGTTCGATGTGGGGAGCGGTGAAAGCGTGAGCAACGGCCGCGTCTTTGCGGTGATCGAGAAGGGCGCGCCGGACGGCATCCGCTGCGATACGAACGGTCGCGTGTGGGCAAGTTCCGGGAATGGCGCAGATGTCTTTGCACCGGACGGCTCGCTGATCGTGAAGATCAATCTTCCCAAGGCTGGCGCGAACCTGACGTTCGGCGGAAAAGACGGGACGACCCTCTTCATCACCGCGCGCGAGGGTCTTTACTCGGTGGAGACGAAGGCGAGGCAGTGACGACGATGACCGACTCGCTTTCCCGTCGTACGTTTGCGCAACTCGTCGGTGCCGCCGCGGTCTCCGGTGCGCTCCCTTCTGTGCTCTCTGCGAATACGCCTGCCATGTCTGTCCCCGAAACTGCCGTCGCCGATGAACTCACATCGTTGTCCGCGACCGAACTCGCGGCGCGCATCCGCCGCAAGAGCGTCTCGGCCCGCGAGGTGCTCGAAGCGCATCTCGCGCGCATCGAGCGCGTGAACCCGACGGTCAACGCCATCGTCACGCTCGTTCCCGAGAAGGCGCGCGCCTGGGCCAAGGAAGCCGACGAACGGCAAGCGCGCGGACTGCCGCTCGGACCGCTGCACGGATTGCCCGTCGCGCACAAGGACCTCTTTGACACCGCGGGCATTCGCACCACCAAGGGCTCCCTTTTGTACACGAACAACGTGCCAACCACCGATGCGCTCATTGTGCGGCGTCTGCGCGCCGCGGGGGCGATCACCATCGGCAAAACGAACACGCCGGAGTTCGGCGCGGGCTCGAACACGTTCAACGAAGTCTTTGGCGCAACGCGCAACGCGTTCAACCTGCAAAAGACGGTGGGCGGCTCAAGTGGCGGCGCTGCCTGTGCGCTCAACTGCAATCTGGTACCGATCGCCGATGGCAGCGACACCGGTGGCTCGCTGCGCAATCCGGGTGCGTGGAACAACATTGTGGGATTTCGGCCGTCTCCAGGACGCGTGCCGGACGACGATGGTTCGTGGTCGCCGCTGTCCACCAACGGCCCCATGGCGCGCACGGTCGAAGATGTCGCGCTCTTTCTTTCGGCGATCGCCGGTGTGCATGCAACCGATCCCACGTCCCTCACCGACGATCCCGCCATTTTTCGACGTCCGCTCGCGGCCAGCATGAAGGGCAAACGTATCGCGTGGTTCAAAGACATGGGCGGCTTGCCCTTCGAACCGGAGATCACGCGCGTGCTCAACGCCAACCGGCAGGCGTTCGTTGACATGGGGTGCATCGTGGAAGACGCCGAGCCTGATTTCACCGGCGTTGACATGGCCTTCCCAACCCTGCGGCACCTCACCTACCACACGAACTATGCGAAGCTCTCCCGCGAGAACCCCACGCTCTTCAAGGACACGGTGAAGTGGGAGATCGCGGAAGCCGAGCGGCAGGGCGCCGTGGATGTGGCACAGGCCAATGCGCGACAAGCACAGATGTACCGGCACGTGACGCAGTTCTTCGCGACGTACGACGCGTTTGTCTGTCCTGTGACACAGGTGGAGCCGTTCGATATCACCACCGAGTATCCCACGCGCGTGGCGGGTGTGACGATGCCGACGTACATCGACTGGATGCGCAGCGCGTGGTACGTGACGTTCATGCAGTGCCCGGCCATCAGTGTGCCGGCCGGCTTCAGCGCCAGTGGCCTGCCCGTCGGCGCGCAGATCGTTGGCAAGCCGCGCGGCGACTGGGCACTGCTGCAACTGGCGCACGCCTTCGAGCGGGCGACGGGACACGGCGCGCGGCGACCGGTATTCTGAGGTGACCGGCGCATGGTGTCCGTTGGTCCTACTGTCCGCTGGCAAGCCACGCGATGACGCGCTCGAAGAGCTTGGATTCTTCGTCGATCCGCTCGTGTGGTTGAATCGGTCCAAGGTACGCCTTGTCGTTTCGGTCAAGGATGCGCATCGCTGACACCGTGAACACCGCGCCGTCTTTCAGTGGTTGCGGTACGAGGCGCAGCGGAGGAATACCGCAGGTGGGCTGACCAAAGATTCGTGCGTCAGTCCTGCCTTCGAACGCAATCGCCAGTAGCTCGCCGACTCCCGCGGTACCGCCGTCCACCAGCACCGCGACTCTGAACTTCTTGCGCGACAGGGCGAACTTCCCGAGGTCCATCTGCATCTCCTGACCGTCCGCCTTGATCGAAGACTGACCGGCCATGAACGGAACGACTACATCAGCGTACTGCATCTTGAATGCGGTCCCGTCTCCCATGAGAGGAGCAAGTCCCATGACGGCGGCGGGCAGTGCGCCCATGAAGTGCCCTCGCAGATCGATGATCCAGTTCAACGCACCGCGGTCGTCACCCGCCTTGATGGCAGAGCGGGTGGCCACCGCGGCTTCACGCTCTGACCGAATACCGCGCGACACTACAGGAATAACCCGGAGGTAGCCAACCTCGTCCGGCACGATCGGCGCAGACCACTTGGTTTGTAGGCATCTCGGGCCGTCGGGTCCAACCGATTGTCCACTGGCCGCCCGATACATTGCCCACGGATCGCGAATCTCCGTGAGGGCCACCCGGATCGCCGGAAACGCCTCGGGGATCGTCTGCGCTCCTGAGGCGGCAGCCATCGTCTTGGACTCCACCTCGCGCCAGTTCACCTCCTCGCGTCCGACCCTGAACTGTCGTAATCCAGTAATCAGTTGCTGCAGGTACTTCTTGACGTCGGGCGATGGGCTGTCAGCACCGGCGGCGCGGCACCGAGCGCGACGGCCACAAACGCGGCGAGGACGCGACGGAGCAGGGACGATGACGTGTTCATATTTCGAGGCTCCAAGAGACGATACGAATCGTGCTGCGAGTTTGCCAGACATCTTCACGCCATCAGGCGTGGGGAACGGGGGGCTTGTATGATTCTTGGAATAGTAATCTGCTGTTGGCCACGAATTCTCCCTCGGATCCGGATCGGAGCGACTGTGCATTTCGAGCGACACAACGCAGCCGCGCGGCGCAGCGCCTCGCCATCCTACACGCCGTTCATCATCCGCGTGGCGCTCGCTGCGCTCTGCATGTCGGTCGCGAGTATCACCGTGCCATCCGTTGTGGCGCACGCACAGGCTGCACCGCAAGCGATTCGTGCATCGACCGGTTGGACGTATGAGATGGCGAACCGTGTGCCCACGCCCCAAGGCGCGCTGGTACTCATGCCCGGTTTCGGCGGAGGGTTTGCTGATTTCAGCGAGACGGGGACGTCGGGCCCGCATCGCTCCGTCCTCGCCGATTCGCTCGCTGCGCGTGGTATCGCGCTGGTATTCATGGCGCCGCCAGCCGGTGTGCTGTTCGGCGGCGCGTCGCATATGCAGCAACTCGAGGGCACCATCACCGAGGCGCTCACGACGGTCAGCGTCGCCGCGCTTCCCCTCGCCATTGGTGGTTTTTCGGCCGGCGGGACCGATGCCGTCCTGTTCGCCGAGCGGTGTGCAGAAAAACGGTGTACGATGCCGCACGTGGTCCGTGCGGTCTTTGCCGTCGATGCGCCATTGGACTATCTCAGATTATGGGACAATGCCTTGCTCGTGCTCGCCAACCAGCCGCCGGGGGCCGTCGTGTCTGAGGCACAACGCATTCGCGACGCGCTGACGGTACGGCTTGGAACGAACCCTACGCCGTCGTCTCGCCGGTATTTGTTGGCATCACCGCTTGCTGCGAAGCATCGCGATGGCGGGAACGCGAAGACGCTGGCCGGCATGGCGGTCAGAGCCTACACCGAACCGGACATTCAGTGGTGGATGGAGAATCGGAACGCGGACTACTACGGCATGAATGCCCTCGATGCCGCGTCACTCGTCCGACACCTCAAACGGCTCGGCAACACGCGCGCGGAACTGATCGTGACCACGGGACGGGGGTACCGCGCCAATGGCATGCGGCATCCGCACTCATGGTCGATCGTGGATCAACGCGACCTTGCGCAGTGGATTGCAGTGCAGCTGTCGACGCGTTAGGGTGCGCCCGACAGCTGCACCCCCTGTTTTCAGCGTGGGAAACCGTTGTGGAAGTTGTAGTGAGCAGACCCCCGCAAACGGACCACGACTTACCCGCGCTGCTACGGGCCCTATCTTTCCCTGACTGGTGCGGAGTGACGGAGGCATGAGTGGCTCTCGTCTCGAAGAATGAGTCGCGGGTAGGACGCACCAGTCGAATTATTCCCCGAGGAAGACATGCCCATCGTTCATATGGCCGTACACACAGTGCTCGCGATCGGACTGATCGCATCTGTCAGCCAACCGGCGCTCGCGCAAACACCCGCGACGACGCCCAGTCAATCCGTTGTAACGCGGCCCCCTCAGCCCGCGCGAACGCTGTTGGACGAAGCCCTCCGCGAAGCCAAGGCGACCAATCGGGGCGTGCTCACGAAGTTTGGCGCGTCGTGGTGTGGCCCCTGTCACCAGCTGGATGCGTTCGTTGCCGACACCACCGGCGTTGGGGCCATCATGGCAGCACATTTCGTGGTCGTCAGCCTGACGGTGCTGGAGTCGCCGCCCAAGGTCGCGCTCGAGAATCCCGGTGGGCGCGAGCTTGGGCAGCAGCACGGATGGAACACCGTGTCATCGGGTGTGCCGTTCTTCTTCATGCTGTCGAGCGCAGGCAAGAAGTTGGGTGATTCGAACGCAATGCCCAACGGTGGCAACATCGGGTATCCGGAAACGGTGGCGGAAGTGGAAGCCTT
>JANOPS010000593.1:0-81554 GCA_031421995.1 Gemmatimonadaceae bacterium | reverse complement strand
GCGTGTGCGGACCCCCGCCTTCGGGTCGCTGGTGTTGCTGCTGACGTCGGGACTCATTGGCGTCTTGGTCGCGCTCGACGTCCTGCTGTTCTATCTGGCGTGGGAGTTGATGCTGATCCCGACGTACTTCCTGATCGGCATCTGGGGAACGGGCCGCTCTGCCCGAGCGAGTCTCCGCTACGTGCTGTTCACGCTGGTGGGTTCGTTGTTGATGCTGGTCGCCATTCTCGCGCTCTGGAACGCGGGTGGCGCAACGTCATTCCATCTTGATGACCTGCTTCTGATCAAGCTGGACCTTAACGCCCAGCTCTTCATGTTCGGCGCATTCTTTCTGGCCTTCGCCATCAAGTCGGCGCTCGTGCCTTTCCACACATGGCTGCCGGACGCGCAGAGCAGTGCACCGACCTTCGTCGCGGTCACGCTCGGACTGAAGGTCGGCGTGTATGCCATTCTCCGGTTTGCGATTCCCCTGTTTCCCGCAGCGGCAATGCATCCCACGGTTCGATCAGCCATCCTGATCACCTCGGTGGTGGCGATCGTGTACGGCGCCTTGGTCGCGATGGCGCAGCGGGACGCGAAGCGGTTGATCTCCTACAGTTCAATCAGTCACTTGGGATTCATCATGTTGGGCGCGTTCGCGTTGACACAGCAAAGCGTACAGGGCGCCATCATGATCATGATCAATCATGGCATCACGACGAGCGCGCTCTTTCTGTTGGTGGGCATGCTGCAGGACCGGCGCGGCACGACCGACCTTCGGGGATTCGGTGGGCTGGCCGGCGTGGTGCCGATGTTCAGCGTCGTCATGACGTTGGCCGTGCTGTCGACCATCGGACTTCCCGGCACGAACGGATTTGTCGGTGAGTTCCTCGTCTTGCTGGGGACCTACAGCGAGGCACCGGTCTTGTCGATGGTGGCGACCACCGGGGTCATCATCGCGGCGATCTACGGATTGCGCGCGCTGCAGGGCGTGCTGTTCGAGCCGGTGGATGCCGAGCGTAACGGATCCATGCGTGACTTCACGCGTCGAGAACTTTCCGTGATGAGCGTCTTTGTGCTCGCCATCATCTGGATGGGTGTGGCACCCGCACCGGTCTTGCGCCGCATCGACGACGCCTCGCGACACATCATCGAAGCCGCTCGATTTGGACCGAACGCGTTGGTGACCCTGTCGACCGTTCAAACAGGAGGTCGCTGACATGGATGCCTTTGCCGCCCCAGGGGCCATCGTCCGAGCGCTGGCACCAGAGCTGTTGCTCATTGCCGGTGCCATGGCATTGCTGTTGGTGACCGTTTGGCACCGTCAGGAGAATGTGCCCGGAAGTGCCGAAGGAGCCGCTCGCACCGGCGTCGTCGCGCGATTCGGCGTGGTGCTGTGTGTGCTGGTGACACTCGTCGTCGCGATCGCGTGGGGCGATGGATCGGCCGGGACGACCGATGGCCGTATCGCCGGCGACGGATTTCGGTGGGCGATCGACATCATCATTCTGTGTGGAACGGGACTGTCCTTGCTGCTGCTCGAGGCCGATCACGAGCGCAGCGGAGCATACAGCCCCGAGGTTCCGGTGCTCATGCTCTTGTCCGCGTCCGGCATGATGATCCTTGCCGCAGCGCGCGATCTCATGTTCATCTTCCTTGGCCTTGAGCTGATGTCGATCGCCGTCTATGTGCTCGCGGGCGTCAATCGCCGCAGCGCACGCGGGGCCGAGGCGGCGCTCAAGTACCTGCTCTTGGGTTCGTTCGCGACAGGATTCCTGCTGTACGGCATGGCGTTGGTGTTCGGAGCAACGGGCAGCACGCGACTGTTGGACATGGCGACGTGGATTGCGGCGAACCCGGCGCTCTCACCGATGTTTCTGGTCGGGATGGGTCTGCTCCTGGTCGGTTTTGCCTTCAAAGTGGCGGTTGCGCCGTTCCATCTGTGGACGCCTGATGTGTACGATGGTGCGCCCTTGCCGGTCACCGCGTTCATGGCCGCCGTGGTGAAGACGGCGGCGTTCGCCAGTTTCCTCCGTGTCATGAGCGAGGCGTTTGCGGGTGCCACCGGCGCGTGGCATCCCGTCGTCTGGTGGCTTGCCGCGGTGACCATGGTGCTCGGCAACGTGCTGGCCTTGTCGCAGCGAAATCTCGTCCGCCTGCTGGCCTACTCAAGCATCGCGCACGCGGGCTATCTGCTCGTCGCCATCGTGGTCAATTCTGCGGCAGGAACCTCCGCGCTCGTGTTCTACGCGGTGTCGTATACCCTCGCCACCATGGGAGCGTTCGGCGTGTTAATCACCGTGAACAACGGGCGCGATCATTCGCCAACGCTGGATGATCTCGCCGGACTCTGGCTGGTACGTCCCGGCCTGGCCGTCGCGATGGCCGTGTTCTTCCTGGCGTTCCTGGGCATGCCCCTCGCTGGCGGTCTGGGCTTCTTTGCGAAATGGTACGTCCTGCAGGCGGCATTGCAGGCAACCGTCCCGCAGACACTGCTGGCCGTCGTGTTGGTCCTGAGTAGCGCCGTATCGGCGGCGTATTACTTGTCCGTCGTGGCAAGCATGTTCATGCAACCGCGCCCTGATGGTCGCGCGGTTCCGACGGCGACACCGCTGGCTGGCGTGTTGATCGCCGGCGCTGCCCTGCTGTTGTTGGTCCTCGGCGTGTATCCCGCGCCGCTCTCGGCGTTTGCGCGGCGCGCGCAGACGTCGGCGTACGAACGCCTCACGTCGCCGCGTCCACAGCCGGTCGGCGGCACGCCGCTGAACACGGCAAGCGCGCATCTCCGACGCTAACACCGAGTCCCATTGCCCATGTCCATCAGCCAAACGATTTTTCGACAGTACGATGTGCGCGGTATCGTCGGCAGTGACCTCACGAACGAAGTCGCCTATGGCATCGGTCGCGGGTACGCCGCCTATCTCGCCGGGAAGGGAATCCGCGGCGCCGTCGCGGTCGGTCGCGACAATCGACCCAGCGGCGACATGCTGCGCGATGCGCTCGTTCGAGGTCTGACCGAATGCGGCGTTGACGTCGTGGATATCGGCGTCGTTCCCACGCCGCTGCTGTACTGGGCATTGCACCACGAGCCCGTGGTCGGTGGGATCCAGATCACCGGATCGCACAACCCTGCGGAGTACAATGGCTTCAAAATGTGTATCGGGACCGGCTCACTGCACGGCGCAGAGATTCAGGCGCTCTATCAACTCATTGTTGGCGGCGCGTTTCCGGCAGGAAAAGGCGTCGTGCGCCACGTTGAGGTGATCGACCGCTATGTCGCCGATATCGCCCAGCGGATCGGGGTCGTGCGCCGGCCTGACGGGTCACGAGTGAAGGTCGTGTATGACTGCGGCAATGGTGCTGGCGCGCTCGTGGCGCCGCAGCTGATGCGCGCGCTGGACGTCGACGGGATCGGGCTGTTTACGGAAAGCGACGGCACATTTCCCAACCATCATCCCGACCCAACCGTTCCCGAGAATCTGCAGGACCTGATCAGCGCGGTCAAAGCACACGACGCTGCGCTCGGTGTCGCCTTTGACGGCGACGCTGACCGGATTGGTGTCGTCGATGCCAACGGGACGATCATCTGGGGCGATCATGTCCTCATTCTCTACGCGCGCGACGTGCTCGCGCGCACAGGAGCGGGGCAGCCCATCATCTTTGACGTGAAGTGTTCACAGGCGCTGACCGACGAAATCGAACGCGCGCACGGCGTGGCGGTGATGTGGAAAACAGGCCACTCACTGATCAAGGACAAGATGAAGGAATTGCATGCGCCGATCGCTGGTGAGATGTCGGGGCACATGTTTTTCACTGAAGGATTCTATGGCCACGACGATGCCCTGTATGCAGCCGCTCGCCTGCTGCGCATTGTCGCCGATTCCGGGAAACACCTCGACGCACTCCTGTCGGACGTCCCGCCGTTTGTGTCAACGCCGGAACTTCGCATTGAGACGGATGAAGTCGCGAAGTTTGCGATTGTCGAGCGGGCGGCAGCATACTTCACGGCAACCCACGATGTCATCACCGTCGATGGCGTCCGCGTGTTGTTCGGCGACGGGTGGGGGTTGCTGCGCGCGTCGAATACCCAACCGATCATCGTCGCGCGGTTCGAAGCGCGGTCTGCGGAGCGATTGGCGGAGATTCGCGGGGTCATGGAGCGTTGGCTGCACACACAAGGTGTGCACCTCTGACGCGTCACGTGCTCCCCGTCTGAGATGCGCGTCCGGAATTGGCTGATTGTTGCCGGGGCGATCGTGGCGCTCCTGCTGCTCGCTGGTCGAGCGGCAAGCGCGCTCGTGGTTGACCATGCGTGGTACGTCGCACTTGGCGCGTCGGCCATATTCTGGGAGCAGTTCACTGACGGCCTCCTGTTGCAGGGAAGCGCGTGGGTGCTTGGATCGCTCTTCGCCTTCGTCAATCTCCAGGCGGTTCGGCGAACAATTCTGGCAGTCGCAGTGCCGTCTCGCGTGGCGAACCTTGAGTTGACCGCGATGGTCCCCTCGCGCCGACTGCTGTCGATCACGCTGGTTATCGCGGCCGTCGTCGGCCTTGTCCTCGCACTGCCACTCACGGACTGGACGCTCGTTGCCATGGCACGGCATGGCGTGTCGTTCAATGAAATTGAAGGGATTCTCGATCGCGACCTTGGGTTCTACATCTACACGCTGCCGCTCGAGGAGACCGTGTACTTGTGGGCGCTGGCCACGTTGATGCTGACAATCGCGATCGTGTCCCTGCTGTACGCGCTCACGCGCAGTCTGCGCGTCGATGGACGCCGGATCGCCGCCTCGACCCACGTCCGTCGTCACTTGAGCGTTTTGGGCGCGCTGGTGTTGTGCGTGCTGGCGTGGAGTTATCGCCTGGATGGCTTCGATCTGCTTCGTCAGGGCAGCGGTCCCGACGGCATGTTTCTGCGTCTGGATCACATCGTCTCGCTGCAAGTAGACCGCATCCTCGTCGTGACCTGCGCCATCTGTGCGCCGATTTTCCTCCGTGCCGGATGGTTGGGACATGTGCGATCGGCCTTGGTGACGCTGTCCTTCGTGCTGGTGGCCGCGATCGGCGGGCGGTTGCTGCTCCCAATCACGCTGTTGCGAAGTGATCTCGTCGGGGAGCCGGCTCGACGCGACGTCGACTACATCGCCACGCGAACGTTGTTCAGTCGCCGCGCGTTCGACGTGGACGGTGTGCAGCATGTGGGCGCCGATACGATCACCTCGTTGCGAGGGATCGTGCGCCCCCGGCTTTCCTTGCTTGGTCTCAGCACGCAGGTAAGCCTCTGGGATGTTGCGGCCATTCGCGGGTCGCTGAGTACCCGTGGGACCTCGCAGCGTGACGCGGCACCGGTTGGTTGGACGCGGACCGCTGATGGACGGCTCGCCGTGGCCGTGGTGCGAGAGCCAAGCAGTACCGCGGCGACGTGGACGGTCTCGGTCGCCGATGCGACGGGGAGTGAATTGCGCGATAGCATCGTGCCATGGGGATTCGGGACCGAGAGCGATGATGCGTTTGCCACGACCGAACCACTTGTGGCACCGGGACTTCGTGGAACGCGTGTCGTCACGGACGTGCCCGGTGTGATGGGGACGCCACTGCGCAGCCTTGGCATTCGCGTGGCCTACGCGTGGGACGCCCGTGATCCGTCACTGCTCAACGCCAAGACTGCCGCCGGTCCCGCGCCTCGCGTGATCGCCTACCGCGATGTTCGGGAACGCGTCGCGCGCCTTGCGCCGGTGCTGGTACTGGGCGACGAGGTGCAGCCCATACTGCACGAAGAAACCTTGCTCTGGGCGGTGCATCTCTACAGCGCGTCGGATCGCTATCCGCTCAGCCAGCATTGGCTGCTCGCCGGAGGCTCGCGCAGCTACTTCCGATTGGCGGCGACCGCCCTCGTCGATGCGTCGACTGGTCGGGTACGCATCATTCCAGTGGAACGACCCGACCCAATCGCCCGATCGTGGTTTGGTCGTATTCCTGCCTTGATCACGCTCCCGCGCGACCTGCCGCCAACCCTGTTGGATCAGCTGCCGCCACCCACGGATGGTGCGCTCGCACAGCTCCGCACCTTCGCCCAGTACGGCTCGCGGTTGGAGGGAAACGTGCTGCGCCAGCTTCCTGACAGCCTTTTTGTCGGGGCGTCGCCGCCCATACATTTTGTCAACGTCGGCGTCACCGTTGCGCCGGCGTGGAGCGTCCCGCTGGTCGACGGGAATGAGCGCATCGACGGTGTGGTGACCGCGGTCGGGGGTGCCGTGCGCGGCGTGTTCTGGGATTCGACGTTGGGCCCTCAGCGACGCTGGAACGTGGAGGTCGAGCGGCTGCGCTCGGCGCTCGATTCGGCGCGAGCCTCGATGCCCGATGGCAGTCGGCGCGAACCCAAGATGCGGATGGGGACGGTGCACGTGGTACCCAGCGCGAATGGTCCCGTGCTACTGCAGTCGCTCGTGGCCACGCGGGCCGACGGCGCGTCGGCGATTGGTCGCGTGGCCGTGATGGACGGCGAAGGGCTCGCGCTGGCCGGCACGACGGCTGGCGCCATCGGGGTGCTTCGCGGGGCGGCAGCGTCCGCCGAATCCTCAACGGCGTGGCCCGCGCTGTCCGGAGGCGATCGAGACGCTAGCGCCACCCGATTCTATGACGCCATGCGGGCCGCTCTGCGGCAGGGCGACTGGAAACGTTTTGGGGCGAATTTTGACAGCCTTGGCCTCCTGCTGGGGCGTCCGCGGGAGTAGGACCGGCAGACCAGAATCCTGTGGCCGTGAGTTGGCATCCGCGGTGATCAGCGGATAGCATTGAAGCCGTACCATTCCTCGATTCGGAGAACGCGTGAACCTACACGAATACCAAGCGAAAGAGCTCCTGCGGATGGCCGGCGTGCCGATCCCGCCAGGCGACATCGCAACCACCCCTGAGGCCGCAGAAGCCATAGCGCAACGCTATGGCACGGCCGTGATGGTGAAGGCTCAGGTCCATGCTGGTGGCCGCGGCAAGGCTGGCGGCGTGAAGTTCTGCAAAACACCCGCCGATGCCCGGGAAAAAGCGACAGCGATTCTCGGTATGACGATTAAGGACCTCATCGTCGAAAAGGTGTTGGTGACGGTGGCGGCCGATATCGGATCGGAAGCATACGTCGGGATCATTGTTGACCGGGCAACCAAGAAGCCGGTCTTCATGGTAAGCGCCGCGGGAGGCATCGACATCGAAGAAGTCGCCGCCACCACGCCAGAAAAAATCCTGTACTACCCGGTGGACACCAGGTATGGACTGTTGCCGTTCGAGGCCATGCGGATGGGCTTCTTCCTGTACAAGGACGTGAAGCTCGCACGACAGGCCGCCAAGATCATGCAGCAACTGTACACCGCGTTCATGAACGCCGGCTGCTCGCTGGCCGAGATCAACCCGCTGGTGATGACCCCCGCCGGTGAGCTCATCGCGGTGGATGGCAAAATGGTGATCGACGACAACGAACTCGATCGTCGCGCCGACATCGCCGCGCTTCGCGACGAATCCTCGGAGGCCCCGAGCGAAGTGGATGCGCGCAATGCCAACCTGACGTTCATCAAGTTGGACGGCAACGTTGGGTGCGTGGTCAATGGCGCCGGCTTGGCGATGGCCACCATGGACCTCGTCAAGTACTACGGTGGAGACCCCGCAAATTTCCTGGATATCGGCGGCTCGTCGAACCCGGAGAAGGTGGTCAACGCGTTGCGCATCATCACGAGCGACGCCAACGTCAAGTGTATTTTGTTCAACATCTTTGGTGGCATCACCCGAACCGATGACGTCGCGAACGGCATCGTCACTGCGACCAAGTCCAATCCGCTCACTGTCCCGATTGTGATTCGGTTGACGGGCACCAACGAGGAGATCGCCGTGAAGATTCTGCAAGAGAACGGATTCTCGGCGTCGAACGACATGGATGCCGCCGTGCAGCGTGCCGTCGAACTGGCGACGAAGGGCGGTGCCGCATGAGTATTTTCATCGATACGGGCACCAAGTTGCTGGTGCAGGGCATCACGGGGCGCGATGGGTCGTTCCACGCGAAGCAGATGATCGAGTACGGCACCCACGTGGTCGCTGGCGTGACGCCGGGGAAAGGTGGCCAGCACTTCGAAGGCACGGTGCCGATCTTCGATACGGTGTACGACGCCGTGCACGCGACCGGTGCGAACACGTCCGTCATTTACGTGCCTCCCATGTTCGCCGCCGACGCGATGATGGAAGCGGCGGCCGCCGGCGTGAAGCTGATTGTCTGCATCACCGAAGGCGTGCCGGTGCTCGACATGACCAAGGTCTATCCGTTTGTCAGAGAGCACGGCGCACGGTTGATCGGTCCAAACTGTCCTGGGTTGATTTCACCGGGGCAGTCGAAGGTCGGCATTATTCCCGGGCGCATTTGCATGCCGGGGAACGTGGGCGTCGTGAGCCGGTCGGGCACACTCACCTACGAGATTGTCAATCAGCTCACGATGGCTGGCATCGGACAGAGTTCGTGCGTGGGCATCGGTGGCGATCCGATCAACGGCACGAATTTCATCGACTGCCTTGCAGCCTTCGAAGCGGATCCGCACACCAAAGCCGTCGCGATGATGGGGGAGATTGGTGGCACCGACGAACAGGACGCGGCGACATTTATCAAGGAACACATGAAGAAGCCCGTCGTCGGCTTCATTGCGGGACAGACCGCCCCTCCGGGTCGGCGCATGGGGCATGCCGGCGCGATTATCTCGGGTTCGGCTGGCACAGCCGCCGAAAAGATCGAGGCATTCAAGGCCGCCGGGATGGGCGTCGCGCAGCGGCCCGTCGACTTCGTTGATCTGATTCGCGCCCGACTGGGGTAGCGCGCAGTCGCCGACTAGTTTTCACGGTGTGCACGAGGACAGGGGCCGCTACCATCTCGCGATGTGGCGGCCCACTGTCTAACGCGCCACAACTTACCCAGTCGCCCCCCTTCGTCAGGAATCTCCATATCATGTCTGGACGCCGTACCCTCACCATCATCAAGCCAGACGCCTTTGGCGCCGGCAAAGCCGGGCTGATCATTGCCCTGCTAGAGCAGTCTGGTTTCCGCGTGCGCGCGGCGCGCGTCATGCACCTCTCGACCGAACAGGCGGGCAATTTCTACAACGTGCACCGGGAACGCGGCTTTTTTGGCGAACTGGTCGAGTTCATGACCAGCGGTCCGTGCATGCCGATGATCCTTGAGCGCGACGACGCAGTCGCGACCTTGCGCTCCGCAATCGGCGCCACGGACCCCGCTGAGGCGGCTGAGGGGACTGTGCGTAAGCTGTACGCGGAATCCAAGGGAAAGAACGCGATCCACGCGTCGGATTCGGACGACAATGCCGCTCTCGAGGCAGGATTCTTCTTTGCGGAAAGCGACGTCGTTTCCAGCTAGGCCACGCCGTTGCGGAGACGGCGTAACTCCACAGTCTTCAGCGACTTGGACACCGTCGACGTGACCATGAACAAGGCGTGAGAAGGTACGCGGCGGCCCTTGTGTGACAGGGGTCGCTGTTCTACCTTTCGCGGCTATGCTGTGTTTCGACATCCGGAGTCTGGAGTCCCGTGCAGAAAACGTCGAAGGGGCGTTGTCTGTGTCGGATCCGGTGTGGGAAGCCGAGGACGTTCGTCCGCTCGGCGAAGGAGTGCTGGTGACCGGACGCTTATCCGCGGCGGGGCACGGGCGGTTCTTCTTCAGCGGGGCCTTGGCTGGTCGCACGACGTCCACCTGCCGACGCTGTCTGGTTGGCGTGGAACTTGATGTGGCTGGCCCGTTGCAGTTGCTGTTCGCCGAAGTTGGTCTCGACGAGGCCGACGAGGATGATGTGGTACCGATTGCCTCAGGTTCGCGCGAAGTCGACATGCGGCCAGCCGTTCGCGAAGAGTGGCTGCTGGCCGTCCCGGGGTTTGCACTCTGCAAGGAGGAGTGCTTGGGACTGTGTCCGACCTGCGGCGCTGACCGTAACACCGATGCGTGCGCGTGCGCATCACCATCCGATCCCCGTTGGGCTGGGCTGCGCGAGATGCGCACGCCGAGCTCCTGACGGTTTTTCTGTCCCGACTATTCAGGTTTCCGTCTCATGGCCGTACCGAAGCGCCGTACCTCGAAGCGACGCAAGCGCGCCCGTAACACGCACAAGACCGCGCCCGCAATCGTGATCCAATCGTGCCCGCAGTGCGGCACGATGAAGCGCCCACACCGTGTCTGCGCGGAGTGCGGGTTCTACGCGGGCGAGCAGCGAGTCGCCGCGCAGGAAGCGTAAGCATTGGCGCGCATCGCCGTGGATGCCATGGGGGGCGACCACGCCCCCCGGGCCCCCATCGCGGGGGCACTCCACGCCTTGGCCGCGCTCCCGCACGAGCACCAGATTGAGCTCGTCGGTCGTGCAGAGGTTATCGAGAGCGAACTCCGTGAGTTGTTTGCCGGAGAGTTCGCTACGCGCGCCGACCTTCGTGCCCGGCTCCACATCGTGGACGCACCGGACGTCGTTTCAATGTCCGATAAGCCGTCAAGCGTGCTCCGCGGCAAGGCCAGTAGCTCGTTGGTGGTCGGCATCAAGCGCGTCGCAGACGGTCAGGCGCAGGCCTTCGTGTCCGCCGGCAACACGGGCGCGCAGATGGCCGCGTCACTCGTCCTGCTGAAACTGCATCCCGGACTGACACGACCCGCCATCGGAACGATTTTTCCGACCGCGCAGCGGCCAATTCTTGTACTGGATTCCGGCGCCAATGTGGACTGCTCGGCCGAAGAACTCGTGCAGTTTGCCCGGATCGGCGCCGTGTACGCGCGCGACTTGCTGGGTCGCGACAATCCGGCCATTGGCTTGCTTTCCATCGGAGAAGAACCGGAGAAGGGCAACGCCGTCGTCAAGGATGTCCATCAACGCCTGTCGCAGAGTGACCTCAATTTCATCGGCAATGTTGAGGGGCGCGACCTGCCTCGCGGAGCTTGTGATCGGGGTCCGATCGACGTGGTCGTGTGCGACGGGTTTGTGGGGAATGTGCTCCTCAAGTTTTATGAGGGCATTGCGCCAATGCTGATCGGTATGGTTGCCGAGGTGGCCAACATCGACGCCCAATCCACCATGCGCGCATTGACGCAGCTTGATGCCGATGAATACGGCGGCGCTCCATTGCTGGGAGTGCGCGGTGTGTCGATCATCTCGCATGGGAAAAGTTCGCCGAGGGCGCTCAAGAACGCGATTCTGGTGGGCCTTCGCGCCTTCGAATCCGGCATGACTGAGGACATCGGTCAGGCCCTTGCGCATGGGAGTATGTCGTGAAGCGTCCATTTGCCTACATCGCCGGGACAGGGCACAGCGTACCAAAGCGCGCCGTCACCAACGATGATATCGCGGCGATGGGCATCGACACCAACGACGCGTGGATTTTTGAACGGACCGGCATTCGCCAACGCTACATTGCGGGCGAGGGCGAATCGTTGGCGTCGTTGTCTGCGGAGGCGTCGCGCCAGGCGATGGCGCGAGCCGGCGTGCAGCCCGGTGAGATCGATACCATCATCCTTGGGACCGCCTCACCCGATCACCTGCTGCCTGCCACCGCGGTGGAAGTACAGACGCTCCTCGGATGTGGTCGCGCTGCCGCCTTTGATCTCGCGGCCGCGTGCTCGGGCTTCCTGTACGGGATGATCGTCGGCGAGTCGCTGATCGCAAACGGCAGCGCCGAAACGGTGCTCGTCATCGGCGCCGAGAAACTTAGTGCGATTGTCGATTGGACTGATCGCAACACCTGCATCCTGTTCGCCGACGGGGCCGGAGCAGCGGTGCTTCGTCGCCAACGCACGGGCGGCGTGAAGGGGATTCTTTCGTCGTATATGCGCTCTGACGGCGCGCTGGCCGAGCTGCTCTGGCGTCCGGCCGGCGGCGGCGCGGAGCCTTTCTCGCCTGAAGTGTTCGCGGCGAAGAGTCAATACGTGCGTATGGCGGGGCGCGAAGTGTTTAAGCACGCGGTACGATCGATGGCCGAAGCGACCGATCGCGCCCTCGACGCGGCCAAACTCACGGCGGCGGACATCGACCTGCTGATTCCGCATCAGGCAAACGTGCGCATTATTGAGGCGACGGCCAAGCACGCAGGCATCTCGATGGACAAAGTGTTTATCAACGTTGATCGCTTCGGCAACACCTCGGCGGCATCGATCCCGATCGCCCTCAACGACGCGATGGAACAGGGTCGCATCAAGGAAGGCATGAACGTGATGTTTGTCGCATTTGGTGCGGGCTTCACGTGGGGTTCCCTCGTCGTGCGCTTCTAGGCGCATTCGATTTCCTCCGATCTGATTTCCGATCTCATGCGTGCATCGATCATGGACGTGGTTGCCGTGCTGCCCGGTCAGGGCTCCCAGCGGGTCGGCATGGGGAAGGACCTGTACGAGGCGTTTCCCGCGGCGCGCGAAGCGTATCACGTCGTCGATGATGCCACGGACATGGCGCTCTCGACGCTTGCCTTTGAGGGCCCCGCCGACGAGCTCACTCGGACCGTGAATGCGCAGCCGGCGCTCTTGGCACACAGCGCCGCGGTCTGGGCCGTCTTGCGTGAGGCGCTCGGTCCAGGGGTGCGCGCAGCCGCAGGACACTCTCTGGGTGAATTTTCCGCGTACCACATTGCCGGCATGCTCGACCTACCAACCGCCGCGCGCCTGGTTCGCCGACGGGGGGCGCTGATGTATGAACAGGGCCTCGCGCGACCGGGGGCGATGGCCGCCATCCTCGGCGTGCTCACGGCGCCGATAGACGCCATCTGCGCGCGCGCCTCTGACGAGGCGGGGTTGGTGGTCGCGGCCAACTACAATAGCGCGGAGCAGGTGGTCATCTCCGGCGAGGTCGCCGGCGTGGACCGGGCCATGCAGCTCTGCAAAGAGGCTGGAGCGAAGCGCTGCCTGCCGCTGCCTGTCAGCGGGGCGTTCCATTCGCCGCTCATGCAACCAGCGGCCGTTGGACTTGATGACGCGCTGGGCGACGCGATGCTGCACCCGATCAGGATTCCCGTGATCGCGAACGTCACAGGCTCAGCGGTCACCGACACGGCGCACGCCCGGAGGTTGCTGGTGGAGCAGTTGACGGCACCCGTCCAGTGGACGATGGTCATGAGCACACTCGCTGAGCGTTATCCGCACGCGCTCTTCGTCGAGATGGGGACCGGTAGCGTGCTGAGTGGCTTGGCCCGGCGCATCGCCCCCAACGTCAAGACCGCCTCCTGCGGCACGGTGGCGGACATCGAACAGGTACTTGCGATGGTGGCGACCCATGTCTGAACACGCCGGTCTTCGCATCGACTTAACCGGCCGCGTGGCACTGGTCACGGGCTCCACGCGCGGGATCGGTCGCGCCATCGCGCAAACATTGGCGCAAGCGGGTGCCCGTGTTGCCGTCACCGGACGCGATCAGACACGTGCCGACGCCGTGGCTCGCGAAATCAGCGACGCAACAGGAAGCGAACTCCGCGGCTATGCGGCGGACGTGAGCGATGTGGCGCAGGCCGCGGGGTTGGTTGGAGCCGTTGAACGGGACTTCGGGCAGCTGGATATCTTGGTCAACAATGCCGGGCTCACGCGCGACAACCTGCTGATGCGGCTGAAGGACGACGACTGGGACGCGGTCATGCATGCCAACTTGCGGGGTGCCTTCGCGACCTGCCGGGCAGCAAGCCGTGGCATGATAAAGCGGCGCTGGGGACGAATCATCAACGTGGCAAGCGTCGTTGGCCTGATTGGCAACAAGGGACAGTCCAACTATGCCGCCAGCAAGGCCGGACTGATTGGACTGACGAAGTCCATCGCCAAGGAACTCGCGTCGCGGAACATCCTCGCTAACGTCGTGGCACCAGGATTTATCGAAACCGATATGACGGCCGCCATGACAGCCGACGCGCGTAGTACATTGAGTGCTGGAATCCCCCTGGAGCGCTTGGGGACGCCCGACGATATCGCGGGCATGGTCGCCGTTCTGTCCTCGGATCTGACCCGGTATGTCACCGGACAGGTTTTCGTGGTGGACGGCGGTCTGGTGATGTAGCTAAGTTGTTATTCTACCTTCTCAACCTAGAGGAAACGTTCCATGTCGGATCATGCGGCGAAGATCAAGGACATCATCGAAAAGGAGCTCGGCGTCGAGCGCGAAAAGCTGACGCCAGAGGCCAGCTTTATCGAGGATCTTGGGGCTGACTCGCTCGATATCGTGGAACTCGTGATGGAGTTCGAGAAGGAGTTCAATATCGATATTCCAGACGAGGACGCCGAGAAGCTTCGCACGGTCGGCGATGCGGTTGCCTATCTCGAGGCCAAGGTCGCGGGCTAATGCGGCGGCGGGTCGTCGTCACAGGGCTTGGTGCGGTGACGCCTGTCGGCAACGATGTGGCGACGACCTGGCAAGCGCTGCTTGCGGGTACATCTGGTGCGGCGAACATCACGAAGTTCGACGCCGCCAAATACGCGGTGCGCTTTGCGTGCGAGGTGAAGCAGTTCGACGCCCTCTCGTACATGGATCGTAAGGAGGCCAAGCGCGCCGACGTGTATTCGCAGTACGCCGTGGCCGCGTCGTTGCAAGCCGCGGCGGACGCGGGGATTACCCCTGGCTTGATCGAGCCGGAATCGATGGGGGTGATCATCGGCAGTGGGATCGGAGGGATCCGCAGTTTCGAGGATCAGCACGACGTCTATCGAACCCTCGGACCCAGCAAGATCTCGCCGTTCTTCATTCCGATGTTCATCGGCGATATCGCAGCAGGACTTGTTTCCATGCGCCTGCAGGCGAAAGGTCCCAATTACGCCACCGTGTCGGCCTGCGCGTCCAGCGCGCACGCCATCGGTGACGCGTTTCGGATCATTCAGTATGGCGACGCCGACGTGATGGTCGCTGGCGGAGCCGAGGCGGCGGTGACGCCAATGTCGATCGGCGGTTTCGCGAATATGGGTGCCCTGTCAACACGCAACGACTCCCCACAGTCCGCCTCGCGTCCGTTTGACGCCGGTCGAGACGGCTTCGTTATGGGTGAGGGTGCGGGCGTGGTGATTCTCGAGGAGTTGGAACATGCCCGTCGGCGCGGTGCGCGCATCTATGGCGAAATCGTAGGCTACCGAGCCACCGGTGACGCCTACCACCTCACCGGCCAGCCAGACGCGCACGAAGGCCTCCAGCGGGCCATGCGAGGGGCGCTCAAAGATGGGGGCCTGAAGCCGACCGATGTGCAGTACATCAATGCCCACGGCACCTCCACGCCACTCAACGATCCCAACGAGTCCAAAGGTATTGCCGCCGTGTTCGGCGAGCACGCCAAGGCATTGTCCATCAGTTCCACGAAATCAGCAACCGGGCACATGCTGGGAGCCGCAGGCTCAGTCGAGATTATCGCGTGCGCCCTGGCAATTCGCGATAGCATTATCCCGCCGACCATCAACTACGAGACACCGGATCCGGAATGCGATCTGGACTACACGCCGAACACGCCTCGATCGCGTGCCGTTGACGTGGCAATGTCCAATAGCTCAGGGTTTGGCGGGCACAACGTTTCGATAGCGCTCCGGCGGTGGCACGAGTAAGCCACCCGAGGCGTTCCTCTTGGTGATGGACCGTGCGAGTGGTTCGCACATTTGCCTGGGTACGCTATAGATGCCACCGGCTGTTCCGTTTGACCCCGCGCGCCTGACGGATTCAGCGCTTCGTCCGATCGCCGAGAAATTGGTGCAGGGCCGTCGCCTTGACGCAGCGGACGCGCGCGTGCTGTTCGAATCGCCCGATCTCCTGGGTGTCGGCGCCATGGCCGACGCGACAAACCGCGCGCGCCACGGTGACCGCGTCACGTTTGCCGCGAACCAGCACATCAACCCCACGAACGTCTGCGTCCTTCGCAAGACGTGCGTGTTTTGCGGCTACGCGCGCCTGCCCAAAGAAGCCGGCGCCTATCGGTATACGTTGGAACAAGTCCTCGCGGAGTCCGATCGAGCCGACGGCACGATCACACGGGAATTCCATATCGTCGGCGGCCTCGACATGGAAGCCGGGCTGGAGTATTACACCACGATGTTTCGGGCGTTAAAGCTGCGCCATCCGCAGGTGCACATCAAGGCACTCACGGCGGTCGAGATCGCACACATCGCACGCATTGAAAAAATGACGCGCGAAGCGGTGCTGATCGCATTGCGTGAGGCCGGGCTGGACACGCTTCCGGGTGGCGGCGCAGAGACCTTCAGCGCGGCGGTGCGCGATGTGATCGCTGACAAGAAACTGGGTGGCGCGGACTACATCGACGTGCATCGCACGGCGCACCGCCTCGGCATTCGTTCCAACTGCACCATGTTGTACGGACACGTCGAAACGATTGACGATCGCATTCAGCACCTCACGATGCTGCGCGACCTGCAAGACGAAACCGGCGGATTCCTGGCGTACATTCCGTTGGCGTATCATCCCGATGACAACGAGCTTGGGAAAACGCTGGGGCGAGAAGGAACCGCAAGCACCGGATTTGACGATCTGCGCAACCTCGCCGTTGGTCGATTGTTCCTCGATAACTTCGAGCACATCAAGACGCATTGGATCATGGTCACGCCCGCTGTCTCACAGATTGCCCTGCACTTCGGCGTGAATGACATCGAAGGCACCGTCGTCCGCGAGAAGATCTACCACGCGGTTGGTGCCGAGACGCCGCAAGGCATGACATTGGCACAATTGCTCACGCTCATTCGTGGCGCCGGGAAGCAGCCGGCCGAACGCGACTCGTTCTATCGCGTGATACGGGAGTTTGCGCCTGATGAGCTGGGGGGCGTGCCGGACGACGCCGCTGCGCTTGCCGTCACGTAGGTCATCGATGCTTCGCGTCGGGCGCATCCCGTACATCAACTGTTACCCGGTCTACGGAGCCATTGATCGCGGCATCGTACCGCTCAACGGTGCGCTGATTGATGGTATTCCAACGCACCTGAATCGGCTCATGCGGAGCAGTCAACTCGACGTCAGTGTGGTATCAACCGTTGAGTATGCGCGCGATGCAAGTCGGTACCTGCTGTTGCCCGAACTCGGCATCACCAGCAACGGGCCGGTACGCAGCGTATTGCTGTTCTCCCGACGCGACCCACGGACACTCGACGGGCGTCGCGTCCTGGTGAGCAGGAGCTCGATGACGAGTGTTGCGCTGCTGGAACTGCTGTTCGAAAATGTCTGGCGGTGCCACCCGGACTTCGTTGCCGGCGACGCAGAGCTCGCCGACCTGGATCGGTTTGACGATGAAGTCCACGATGCACGACTGGTCATTGGTGATGCGGCGCTGCGCATTGCCGATGAGGCCGATCGCGGAGGCCGATGGGGTGAACGCTATCCCCATCGACTGGATCTGGGCGAAATGTGGAAGTCGTGGACCGGCCTGCCATTTGTCTTTGCCGTCTGGGTGGCGCAGCGTTCCGCACCCGTTCGCGAAGCACTGGATGTCCACGCGTCGTTGATTGCATCACGTGACTGGGGGCTGGCGCACCTGGACCAGCTGGCAGTCCAAGCCGCGCTTGCGAGCGGCGTACCGCGTGAATCCTGCGATGCGTATTTCTCCGGCTTGGATTATCGCTTGTCGTACCCGCACCTCGCGGGCCTGACTGAGTTTTTTCGACGGCTCGTTCTCGCCGGGCGCGTGCCCGATGGAACACTTTCCTTTCTGCCTGCCGCGTAACGCGGCCGCGAGCTCCCATGCGCGATTTCCTCGACTTCTACACTCACGCTCCGCTCCTCGAACTTGGGCTCGAGGCGAACCGCGTTCGCGCGCAGAAGCACCCGCACGGTGTGGTCACGTACATCGTCGACCGGAACATCAACTACACCAATGTGTGCGTGGCGGACTGTGGCTTTTGCGCGTTCTATCGCAGGCCCAAGCACGGGGAAGGGTACACCCTGTCGTTCGAACAGATCGGCGCGAAGATCGAAGAAACGAAAGCGCTCGGCGGCGTGCAGATTCTGCTGCAAGGCGGACACAACCCGTATATCCCGTTCGAGTGGTATCTCGACTTGATGCGCTACATCAAGCAGTACCACCCGATCCACATTCACGGGTTCTCGCCGAGCGAAGTCGACTTCTTTGCCGGGCGATTCCGCATGGATGCCGTCGAAGTGATTCGAGAACTGAAGGCCGCGGGGTTGGATTCCATTCCTGGCGGTGGAGGCGAAATTCTCGTGCAGCGTGTGCGTGACATCGCTGCGCCCAAGAAGGCGGGCGCTGATCGCTGGCTCGAGATCATGGAACTCGCACACAACGAAGGGATGAAGACCTCGGTCACTATGATGTACGGGATCGGGGAAACGCTTGCGGAGCGCATCGAGCACCTCCAACGCGTGCGCGACTTGCAGGCCAGAACGGGAGGATTCACGGCGTTTATCACATGGCCGCTGCAGCCCGAGAACACGCCGTCCATGTCGCACATGGCGAAGACCGATGCGGTGACGTATCTGCGCACCGTGGCGATCTCGCGGATCGTGCTGGACAACGTGCCCAACCTGCAATCGAGCTGGGTGACCATGGGCATGAAGGTCGGTCAGATGGCGCTCAGTTACGGATGCAATGACTTCGGCTCGCTCATGATCGAAGAGAATGTGGTCTCTGCGGCGAACACGACGCACCGCACTACCACAGATGAACTGGACCGCCTCATTCGCGATGCAGGCTACACGCCCGCGCGACGAAGACAGGATTACAGCATTTTGGAAAGCGCGCTCGAGACGGCAGCGGCGTGAGCGCGTCGCTTCGGGTGGGTATTGGATACGACTCGCATCGATTCGCCGATGGGGGTCCGATGCGCCTGGGAGGGATCGACATCCCGTCAGCCGTGCATTGTGCAGGCCATTCTGATGGTGACGCGGTCTGCCACGCCATTACGGACGCCTTGCTCGGCGCTGCCGCCTTGGGCGACATTGGCGAGATGTTCCCGGATACCGACGCCGCGAACAAAGGAAAGGACTCTGTTGTCATGCTGCAGGCCGCCGTTGAGCGGGTGCGCCAGAGTGGCTACGTGCCATCCAACGTCGACGTGACGGTCATTGCGCAACTCCCGAAAATCGGCCCCCAACGCAAGGCGATGCGTGTGCGTCTTGCGGACGTGATGGGCATCGGGACGCACGACGTCTTCATCAAGGGAAAGACCAACGAGGGTATGGGGTGGATTGGTCGGGGCGAAGGGTTGGCCGTGATGGCCGTCGCCACGATTGTTCGTGCGTCGGACTAACGCGCGATCGCTCCATGCACTCGTGGCTGGACTGGCTTGGCGGACTCCCCACACCGCTCCTGTACGGCGCGATCGCCATCGCCGCATTCGCTGAGAACATCTTTCCACCACTTCCCGCCGACACCGTCGTGGCACTGGGCGCGTTCGTGGCCGCGCGCGGCACGGGATCGGCGCTCGGCGCCTGGGCGGCCACCATGCTCGGGAATCTGGCTGGCGCCATGAGCATGTTCGCGCTCGGACGCCGCCTCGGGATCGCCTGGTTTACGACGCGCTACCCCAAGCTGTTTCCGCTGCAGGCCACCATGCGCGTCGCCGAGGGATTTCGCGATCGCGGCGTGTCCGTCCTCGTGGTCAGTCGATTTCTTCCCGGCGTGCGGGCCGTGGTGCCTCCAGTCGCCGGCGCCATGGGCATGCAGCCAATACGCGCGGCGCTGGCCATGGGACTCGCGTCGGGAGCCTGGTACGGGTTGGTGTGTTGGCTGGCCTTTACCGCCGGCGCGAACGCGGAACAGCTGCTCGCGCGAATCGCGTCGCAACAACGGCTGGCGGCACTCGTCGGACTCGGTGCCGTGGCGAGTGCAGCGCTGGTGTTGTTCGCCCGACGGAGGCCTGAGCGATGAACACCACACCGCCATCGCACGAAGGATTGGTCGGCCCGTTCCATCTGCGCACCTTCGAAGACACACTGATTCTCGAACACGGTGCGTCCCCCAGGACTATCGACGCCTATCGGCGTGATGTGATTCGCTGTGCCGCCTACATGCGCGCACAAGGGATTGGCCACGTCGCCGCGATCACCCCGGGCGCACTCCGAGAGTTCGTCTACCACCTGAAAGATCTTGGCTTGGCCGGCAGCTCCATCCGCCGAAATATCTCGGCGATCCGCACGTGGTACCGCGTGCTGCTGGCCGAAGGGATCGTGACGCAGGACCCCAGCGAGCGGTTGGATTCGCCACAGCGCTGGCGCTCACTGCCGGAGGTCCTGTCGGTCGACGATATCACCCGACTCGTCACCGCACCAAGCCTCGAAGAGCCGCTCGCCTTTCGTGATCGTGCGATGTTGGAATTGGCCTATGGCGCCGGCCTTCGCGTGTCCGAATGGATCGGCTTGGCCGTCAGTGATGTGTTGCTCGAGGACAGCATCGTGCGCGTGTTCGGCAAGGGCAGCAAGGAGCGCCTCGTACCGATTGGCCGATCGGCGATCGGTGCCGTGGCCGTGTATACGCGCGAGTTGCGTCCCGTCCTCGAACGAGGCCAGGGGAAAGGCATTCTCTTTCTGAACTCCCAGGGACGACCGCTCAGTCGCATGGGCGCATGGAAAATACTGCGCAAATACGTCATCATGGCCGGTATCGAGAAGCCGGTGTCGCCGCATACCCTACGGCACTCCTTCGCGACGCATTTACTTGAAGGAGGTGCCGACCTTCGCGCGGTGCAGGAAATGCTGGGCCATGCGGATATCGCAACCACCCAGATCTATACCCACGTCGATCGCGAGTATCTTCGCAGTGTGCATCGTCAGTACCATCCACGAGCCTGATTTCCGCCTCTCGCGTCAACCGCTCCCATGATTTTGGTCATCGACAACTACGACTCCTTCACGTACAACCTCGTGCAGTATTTTGGCGCGCTCGGAGAACATGTTGTGGTGGAGCGCAATGACGCACTCAGTGTTGACGACGTGATGAGTCGCAGGCCCGACGCGATCGTCATCTCACCTGGTCCGTGCACACCGGCCGACGCCGGCATTTCCGTGGAGTTGATTCGTCGCGCAGGTCCGCACATCCCGCTCCTGGGCGTCTGCCTCGGCCACCAAGCCATCGGGGAAGCCTACGGAGGTCGGGTTATTCGGGCGGACCGCGTGATGCACGGCAAGCAGTCTCGGATCGTGCATGACAGCACCGGGTTGTTCCACGACGTGCCGTCGCCGTTTTCCGTGATGCGCTACCATTCGCTGATTGTGGAGCGCGAGACGTTGCCTCCGGAGCTCGCCGTCACGGGCGTCGCCGAAGACCGACCTGACGAAATCCACGCCCTCCAGCACCGCGCGCATCCTGTCTGGGGCGTGCAGTTCCATCCGGAATCCATTCTTACGGAGCACGGCACGACGCTGCTGGCAAACTTCCTGCGAATGGCCACGGCCTTTCGCGGATCGCCCGCGATCGGCTGACCGCAAAGCTACGCGGCGCTGGGAGGAAGTCCCGAGTCGCCCCCAGTTCCTTCACTCGATGGTACATCGGCGTCCGAACGCTTTGCCGGAATAACCAGCGAGAGCACCACGCTGCCTGCCAAGACGGTCACCACCACGCCAAGCGACAGGCCAATCCCCAACGGATAGAGCTCCGACAGCAGCATCTTCGCGCCGACAAAGCTGAGCACGAGGGCAAGCCCGTACTTCAATAAATGAAATTTTGTGATCACATTGGCAAGCACGAAGTACATCGATCGCAGTCCGAGAATGGCGAACACATTGGACGTGTACACGAGGAACGGATTTCGTGTGACACCGAAGATCGCCGGAATAGAATCGAGTGCGAACACGAGATCGGTCGTTTCGACCAAGGCCAGCACGATGAACAAGGGCGTGGCAACGAGCCGAACCCGTCCTCCGGGGACGAGTGACTCGCGCACAAAAAACCGCTCCCCACGGAATTTGGCCGTGATGGGCAGGAATCGCCGGACCACGCGAATGACGGGGTTGGATTCGGGTTCGATGTGCGCGTCACCTCCGGTCGCCATCTTGAAACCGGTGTAGACGAGAAACGCGCCAAAGAGATAGATGATCCAATGGAACTGGGCCAAGAGGGCGGCGCCAGCGCCGATCATCACGCCACGCATGATCAGCGCGCCGAGGATGCCCCAGAACAGCACGCGATGCTGCAGTGCGGGGGGAATCTGGAAATAGCCGAAGATCAGGATGAAGACAAAGAGGTTGTCGACGGAGAGCGCCTGCTCAACGAGATAGCCAGCGTAGAACTCGAGCATGGGCACGCGGCCCATCGACTGGCCGATCCACAGGCCGAAGGCGACGGCAAGCGAGATCCACACAGCGCTCCATCCGAGCGCTTCGCGCACGCTCACCGCGTGGGACGTGCGATTGAACACGCCGAGATCCAGCGCAAGCAACGTGAGGATCAACGCGTTGAATCCCACCCACCACCAGAGAGTCGGCATGCCGTAGAGAAAGTGAGGAAGGGTTACGGCTCGCCAGCGTTTGCCTTCGCTCTGACGACTTCGTATCTTACATGGCGTGAATCTTGCTGCAACCTCGTCCCATTCCGTACCCTGATGCCCGTCTTGGCCGTGATCCCGGCCCGCTTGGCGGCCACTCGCCTCCCCAACAAGCCGCTCCGCCTGCTCGGAGGGCTTCCGCTTGTGGTCCGCGTGTACGAGCGCGTGATGTCGCTTGACATCGCCGACGCCTGCATCGTCGCGACCGACGCCGACGAGGTCGTCCGGGCCTGTGCGGACGCCGGCATCAACGCCGTGCTCACATCGCCTGACCATCCATCCGGAACCGATCGCGTCGCGGAAGTGGCATCCCGTACCGCCTTTGCCGAGTATAACATCATCGTCAACGTGCAGGGCGACGAACCCTTCGTCTCGCGTGCGGCCGTGGCTGGCGCCGTCGCCATTGTGGCCTCCGGGCGGGCGCCGGTTGGCACCGCGTGCGTGCACGCTGACCGGCACACGCTCTCCCGGAGAGACGTGGTCAAGGTCGTACGCAGCGACCAAGGGCAGGCGTTGTACTTTTCGCGAGCTGCGATTCCGTTTCTCCGAGAGGACGATGACGCCACCCTGCGCGATACGTTGATTCGTCAACATATCGGCGTGTATGCGTATACGCGAGACGCCCTGCAACAGTGGGTAAGCTGGCCCACGCATCCGCTGGAGCGCATTGAACGGTTGGAACAACTGCGCCCACTTGCCCACGGCCTCGTGATCGGCGTCGCCGACACCGACGAGCCACCGGAAGGTGGAATTGATACCGAAGACGATCTGCTCCACGCGAACGCGCGATGGACGATATTAGCACAGGCGATGGCAGTGCCAACGCCGCCCGTGCCCCTCTAGACGCTTTACTGAGACGCTCTGCATGTCGACGACTACCCATACCACCACGGGACACGCTACCACGCCCAAATACATTTTTGTGACTGGGGGCGTTGTCTCGTCGCTTGGCAAAGGCATCGCGGCCGCGTCCTTGGGGCGACTGCTCGTCGAGCGCGGCTTTCGCGTGACGATGATGAAACTCGATCCCTACCTGAACGTGGATCCCGGCACGATGTCGCCGTTTCAGCACGGGGAGGTCTTTGTGACCGACGACGGCGCGGAGACTGATCTGGATCTCGGCCACTATGAGCGCTTTCTCGACCGACCGCTCTCGCAGGCGAACAATATTACGACGGGTCGCATCTACTCCAACGTGATCACCAAAGAACGTCGCGGCGAATACCTCGGCTCCACGGTGCAGGTGATCCCGCACATCACCGACGAAATCAAGCTGGCGATCAAGCGCATCGCGCCGGGTAATGACGTCGTGCTCGTCGAAGTGGGCGGAACGGTCGGTGACATTGAATCCTTGCCGTTCCTCGAAGCGATCCGACAGTATCGTCGCGAGGTGGGCAAAGAGAACGCCATGTTCGTGCACCTCACACTGGTGCCGTATATCGCGGCAGCCGGTGAGGTCAAAACGAAGCCGACGCAGCACTCCGTGCGGGAACTCATGGAAATCGGCATCCAACCGGATTTCCTGATCTGCCGCACCGAGCGTCCGTTGGCCGACGACGTGAAGCGAAAGATCGCGCTCTTCTGCAACGTGGACTTTGGCGCGGTCATCGAAAGCGCGGATGTTCCCACGATTTATGAAATCCCGCTCTCGTTCGAGTCGCAAGGCTTTGCCGACCGCGTCATGGAACGGTTCAAGCTGACCGCGCCAGCGCCCAATCTCGGCGCGTGGCGCACCATGGTCCAACGCATCACGAAGCCGGAGTCGCGCGTCAAGATCTGCGTCGTTGGCAAGTACACCGACTACATCGACAGCTACAAGAGCGTGCATGAAGCGCTGATTCACGGCGGGATTGCCAACAACGTGGGGGTCGATCTGGCGTGGACCTCCAGTGACTCCTTCACCTCACCGGAACGCGCCAGAGAGATTCTCGCGCCGTTCGATGGATTGCTGGTGCCTGGCGGCTTCGGCGTCCGTGGCGTAGACGGCATGGTGGAGGCCATTCGTGCCGCGCGGGAGACCGCGCTGCCGTTCTTTGGGATTTGCCTCGGCATGCAGGTCGCGATCATCGAGTTCTCACGCCATGTGCTCGGACTGGACCAAAGCCATTCCAGCGAGTTTGCACCGGAATGCGCCGATGCCGTGATCTCGCTGCTGGACTCGCAGCGGGAAGTAACCGACAAAGGGGGGACGATGCGTCTGGGAGCCTATCCCTGTTTGCTTCGTGAAGGGTCGAAGGCGGCGCAGGTGTATGGGAAAGGGGAAGTGAGCGAGCGCCATCGACATCGCTATGAGGTTTCGAACCGCTATCGGGACGCGTTCGTCGAGCACGGACTGGTGCTGAGTGGACTGTCCCCCGATAGCTCGCTGGTGGAGATGATCGAATTGCCCTCGCACCCGTGGTTCATTGGCTGCCAATTCCATCCGGAGTTGCAGTCGCGCCCCTTGCGACCGCATCCGCTCTTCGCAGGCTTCGTGGCGGCAGCCATGGCGCACCGCGCCCGTGGCGGGTCGGCCGCATCGAGCTCGTGAAGTCCGTGATGCATTTTCCCGGCGACCGGCTGTTTCTGATTGCGGGCCCCTGTCAGCTCGAGGACGACTCGTTGAACCTGCGAGTCGGAGAGACGCTCGCGCGGTTGGCGGAACACATGCCGGGAGGAATCATCTTCAAGGCCAGTTTCGACAAGGCGAATCGATCGAACGTTGATGGCATTCGAGGCCCGGGCCTTGAGCAGGGTCTGCGAGCGCTCGAGCGCGTGCGTGCCGCCACCGGACTCCCGATTCTCACCGACGTGCATGAGCCGTCGCAGTGCGCGACGGCGGCGGAGGTTGTCGACGTCTTGCAGATTCCGGCATTTCTCTGTCGACAGACCGACTTGCTTGCCGCTGCTGGCGCGACAGGCCGCGCCGTCAACGTCAAAAAAGGACAGTGGATGCATCCGGATGGGATGCGAGGTGCGGTACGAAAAGTCGAAGTCGGGGCGACCCTGGCCGGACGCGCCGTTGGAGAGTGTGCCGTCACCGAGCGTGGAACGTTTTTCGGGTACGGCGATCTCGTGGTGGATATGCGCTCGTTCGCGCGACTTCGTGAAAGCTGTGACGTCCCCGTGATCTTCGATGGCACGCACAGCGTGCAGCGACCCGGCATGGGGGCCGGGGGCACCAGTGGGGGCGCGAGGGAATACATCCCGTCGCTCGTGTTGGCGTCGGTGGCCGCTGGTGCGCAGGGCCTCTTCCTGGAAACGCATCCGGATCCTGATCGGGCACCCAGCGACGGCCCAAACATGCTCCCGCTCAACGGACTCGGCGACGTCCTCGCGCGCGCGGTCGATATCTGGGCACGCGTGACCACATGACCGCGCCAGACACCTTGCCACCGCTCTGGCTTGAAGCCCCGCGCGTTGAGCCGGCCGTCGCGCGACGCATACGTGTCGTCGGCCTTGATGTGGACGGCGTGCTGACCGACGGCGGCGTGTACCTGGGCGCCACGCGGCACGCGGACGATCCCGCGCGTTTCGAGTTCAAGCGATATGACATCCAAGATGGACTCGGCCTCCATCTGCTTCGCGAAGCGGGAATTCAAATCGTCATCATCACCGGACGCGTCTCGGAGAGCGTGGCGATGCGCGGACGCGAACTGGGCGCGGTGGCGGTCATTCAGGATCCGCATGCGCGGAAGCTTCCCGCGCTGCGTCGTGCCTTGCAGGATTTGGGATGCTCGCTTGAGGAGTGTGCGTTCATCGGCGATGATCTGCCGGATCTCGCCGTACTCCGCGCCGTGGGGTTACCTGTTGCGGTGGGCAATGCCGTTGCCGAAGTGCGCACCGCAGCGACTTTGACGCTTACCGCGCGTGGTGGGTTCGGTGCCATCCGCGAATTCGCCGAAACGCTGCTGCGCGCCCGCGGAGAATGGACGACTCTCGTCGAGGCCTACGTATCTTCGCGCGCCGTCGACGATGGTACACCGTGAGCGAGTCCGCCGAGATACTCGCTCGGGGCCGTCGCGTCCTCGCGCTCGAGGCACAGGCGCTTGGCGCCACCGAGCAGGCCTTGGACGAACGATTTGTCCGCGCCGTAAGGCTCTTGGCCGCCTGTCGCGGGCGCGTCATCGTTGCGGGCGTCGGCAAGTCGGGACTGATCGGTCGCAAGATGGCGGCGACGTTCACGTCAACCGGCACGCCCGCGATGTTCTTGCACCCGGTTGAAAGCGTCCACGGCGATTTGGGAATGGTTGGCGCGGACGACGTCGCGATCCTGATCTCCAAGAGTGGCGAGAGCGACGAGTTGCTTGGACTCATTGATGCGCTCGCCCGCATGGGGGTGCACATCATTGCCATGACCGCCGACGTCTCTTCGCGCCTCGCGCGCGCTGCCGAGGTTACGCTCGACCTTGGCGTTCGTGAGGAAGCATGCCCGCACGACTTGGCACCAACAACAAGTACAACCGTCACGCTCGCTATTGGTGACGCGCTCGCGGTGGCACTGCTTCTGGAAAAGGGATTCCGCAGCGAGGATTTTGCGCGACTCCATCCTGGCGGTTCGTTAGGACGACGCCTGCTGACGCGTGTCTCCGACGTCATGGAGCGGGAACACCTGCCGTTGCTGCACGCCGATGCACGCATGCGTGACGCGGTGGTCTTGCTGGCGACTCGACGCGGATTGGCGATCGTCGCGGAACAAGATCGCGTGCTCGGGGTTGTGACCGCAGGCGATCTAACTCGACTCTTTGAAAAAGAACAGGACGTATTGAGCGTTCCCGTGCAGCGCGTGATGACCAGGGAGCCGCGTATGGCTCGCGAAGATGAACTCGGAAGCGCCGTCGTGCATCGACTGGAAGCACACGGCATCATGGCCATGCCAGTGCTGAATCAGGCCGGCCGGCTTGTGGGCGTCGTGCATCTGCATGACCTCATGCGCGCTGGCGTCGTCTGATGCGATGGCTCCGGCCGTCGGCAATCGGTATCCTCGTCCTCCTCACCGGAACGGGCGCGCGTTGCGCCGACGGGAAGGGCGCGACCAAGCCCGTGCGGGCGAAAGTGTCGGGCATTCCTGATTCGGCCGACCAGATGACCCAGGGATTGCGCATCATCCTCAATGATCAAAGTGTGCTGAAGGGCATACTCCTCGCCGACACCGCCTTCGCCTTCGACGACGGCACCCGATCGGTGATGCGTCGCGTGCATGTCACGTTCTTCACTCCGCAGGGCGTGAAGGATGGGGTCATGACGTCGCGCGCCGGTCTGTACAACTCGCGCCTCTCGCGCCTGGAGGTCACGGGTGATGTGGTGGTCACTCGCGACGATGGCAAGCGATTGACATCACCACAGCTCGTGTACGACCAGGCACGAAATCAGATTTTCACGGATAGCGCATTTGTGCTCAATGAACCCGATCGACAGATCATGGGTATTGGGTTCGAATCTGATCCGCAGATGACCTCGTTTCGGTGCCTGAGAGCCTGCAAGGCCATCGCGCCCGTTCAAGTCCCGCGCGGATGACGCTCGCTGTGCTCCCTTCCGTTACGCAGTTACGACGCACCCTGTCGCGTGCGACCCTCCTCGGCACGCTGCTCGCGGCATCTGCGTGCCTGGGAGGACGGAACCGCACGACATCCCGTCCTGCGGCCGCGCGCGATGGTGTGGATTCCATCGCTCCGCGGCCCGCTGACCTGGATACCGCCGCCGCGAAGAAACGTCTCGCCGATTCCGTCGCCACCGCGTCCGAAGACTCCACCCGCCGGGCAGCCGTGATCGACTCCACGGCAAAGAAGGCAGCCGACAGTACCGCCGCGAAAACCGTTGCACCGCCAAAAACAGTGAAGAAGGCACCAGCGACCAAGCAATGCGTGCTCGATTTTTCGGAATCGCCTCCCGAAACGCGTCTTCGCTATCAGCGTCTGCCCGACAGTACGGGACTGACCTTCATTGGAGGCGGCTTTGTTGGGCACTGCCAAGGTGAGAACAACCGCATTCGTGCCGATAGTGCAGAGCAGTATCAATCCTCTGGCACGCTGAATCTGTTCGGCAATGTCGTGTATGAGGAGCCGGAGAAGCTTCGGTTTCAAGCACAACACGCGACCTACTTCACGAAGGAAGAGCGCATCTTCGCCGATGGAAACGTCGTCGCCACCCAACTCAAGTCGGGCAGCACCTTCCGCGGATCCAGCATCGAGTATCTGCGGCCGCTCGCCGGGGTGCGTATCGCCTCGCGACTCATCGCCCCGAACCGACCAACCGCGACCCTCATCGAAAAGGACAGCACGGGTGCACCGGGCAGCCCCATCACGATCACCGCCAACACGATGGTCGACGAGGCCGACAGTATTCTGTTTGCCTTTGGCGAAGTCCAGATCAACCGCACGACGCTGCAAGGCGAAGCGGATTCAGCCAGTTTCGACAAGGTCGCAGAGCGTTCACGCCTCATCCGCACGGCGCGGATCATCAATCGTGATCCGCAAGAGCCCTTCCGGCTGTTCGGCGACACCATTGACGTGTTCAGCAAGGATCAAGCACTCGAGAAGGTCGTCGCGCTGCACCGCGGGAATGCGTCAAACAACGATGTGGTGATGCTGGCCGAGCGAATTGAATTGCGATTCAACGAACAGAAACTCGATCGCGCGTACGCGTCGGGCAAAGGCCGTGCGAAAGCCACCACGCCCTCGCAAACGCTGGTGGCCGATTCCATTTTTGTCCGCATGCCATTGCAGCGAGTCCGCGAGGTGCGGGCGATCGGAGCCGCCGTGGCAACGGGCAACCCCGACACCCTGAAGATCAAGTCCGAGGACCGTGACGTGCTGCGCGGCGATACCGTGACCGCATGGTTTGACTCTACGCTGGCACCGGCCGACACGACCCAGCGGGCACGCATCACGGAGATTCATGCGCGCGGGAGCGCGAGCTCGCTCTTCCAGATCGCCTCGAAGCTGGGCCCGACCGCGCCACCGGGCCTCAACTATGTCCGGGGACGATCCATCTTCGTCGCGTTCGATAGCGGTCAAGTCCTAGACGTTACAGTAGATTCCGCCGCGTCGGGACTGTATCTCGAACCGGACTCCAGCAGTCTGTCCGATAGCACCAAGAATCGTCCCGCGGCTCGACGGCGGCCACCGGCCCTCCCCGAGCAACGGAACCCGAACGATCCACGCTACGGGTCGTCCACCGCCATGGTTACGCCCCGCCGCCGTCTATGAGTGAGCCAGCAGATTTCGCCCCTCCCAACACCGCCGCCTTGTCGGCGCGATTGGCGCATGGCGACCGCGGTCTGGCGCTGGCCCTCAGCGCGTTGTTCGAGGTGGCCGACGACGCGGGGACCGCACCCCTGCATGCCCTCGCCGCGCAGTACCGGGAGCTGCGTCTTGACGCCATGTCACACGAGGGCAGGGATCGGGCAGGGGAGGCAGCGCGACTGACCACGGAGAACGTCCGAACACACCTCGCGGACTCCGTGCTGCCACGGCTGCTCGACGCCGGTATCGTCATGGCGCCAACCGGCGGGTTTGCGAATCCGTCGAGTCTCATTTCCGTTGCCCCCCTCTACTGGGCCGACATCGCGTCGCAGCGCGCCGAACTCGCCAAACAGCTTCGTATAACGGCCGAGACGCCCGCGGCACCCCATGCTGTCCCTGAGCGATCCGCGTCAAGTCAAGCGCTCACAGCGCGTTCCGTGCTCTCGGCGGAGGGACTGGTGAAGGTCTACCGCGGCCGCCGGGTCGTCAACGACGTCGCACTCCAGGTGTCCCAAGGCGAAATCGTCGGGTTGCTTGGGGCCAACGGCGCAGGAAAGACCACCACGTTCTATATGCTGGTTGGCCTCATCGCGGCCCAGGCGGGATCGATTCGGCTGGAGGGGGAGGATATCACCTCAATGCCCATGTATCAGCGAGCCCGTCGGGGAATTGGTTACCTCTCGCAGGAGCCATCAATCTTCCGTAAGCTCACGGTGGAGCAAAACATCCTGGCGATTCTGGAAACGCTCCCGCTGTCGAAGAGCGAACGCCGGGACCGCTTGGAAACCTTGCTCGACGAGTTGGGCATCAAACACCTGCGACAGAGCCGGGCCTACCAGCTATCGGGCGGCGAGCGCCGCCGCCTCGAAATCACGAGAGCCCTTGTCACACAGCCAAAGTTCATGATGTTAGATGAGCCTTTTGCCGGCGTCGATCCGATCGCCGTTGACGACATCCAGAAGATCGTCGCGGATCTTCGGTATCGTGGCATCGGTGTGCTCATCAGCGACCATAACGTTGAGCAGACATTGGATATTGTGGATCGCGCGTACATCATGTTCGAGGGTCAGGTGAAGGTGTCTGGAACGGTGCGGGAGCTCGTCTTCGACGATATGGTGGCAAAGATCTATCTCGGTCCAACGTTGACAGCGCGCTTGCGCTCGCGTTTTGTCGAGGCTGAGGAGGAGCGCTGAGCCAATGAAAACGGGACTTCAGCAGAACACAGGGCTTCGCCAGGAGCTGAAGGTCAATCCGCGTCTCTATCAGGCGATGGATCTCCTTTATATGCCGTTGCTGGACTTGCAACAGCATCTCAAGCAAGAGCTCTTGGTGAATCCGTTTCTTGAGTTGGTCGAACCGGACGACGAAGACAACGACGACGCCGCCGATTCTGACGAGGCAGCGGAAGCGACCGATCTGTCCGAACCGGAAACGACCGCCGAAGCCGAACCGGAAAAAACCGGCGACGACGATGTTGACTGGGAGGCCGTGCTGCTGGACGGCTTTGAAACGGGTGGCCAGCGAGAAGAGCACGAGGTGCGCGAATGGCATGAGCCCGTCACCGTCGAGAGTCGTGATCTCGCCGACCACCTCACCGAACAGCTGTCGCTGCTTGTGCTGTCGGGGCGTCAGGCGTTCCTCGCCGCCGAATTCGTGGGCAACTTATCTGACGACGGATACCTCGCCTGCTCCCTCGACAATGTGCGAGACGGCGTCAACGAGGTCCTGACGCGCGAAGAAGCCGAGCGCGACGATGACGTGCACGTAGAGGCCTTCTCCGACGCCGAAGTCCTGGCAATGTTGCATGTGATTCAGGACCTCGATCCTCCGGGCGTTGGCGCGCGCGATCTCCGGGAGTGCCTGCTGCTGCAACTCCGCGCGGCGGGGCAACGGCAGTCGCTGGCGTACCGCTTGGTCGATGAGGCGTTTGATGAGCTGATTGGCCATCGCTGGACCGAGCTGGCGAAGCGTTTTGGCCTCAGCGCTCAGGTGGTGCAGAGCGCGGCGGACGACATCGCCAAATTGGACCACAAGCCCGGGCTGCGATTCGCCGCCGGCAGTGACAACTACATCATTCCCGATTTGGTGGTTGAGCGCATCGACGGGCAGTACCACATTTTCTTGAACGATGGCAACCTCCCGCGGCTCAAGCTGTCGCGGGCTTATCAGGACATCGCGCGCGACAAAAAGCAGTTTGACACCGAGAGTAAAGAGTTCATCGCGAGTAAGTTGAATTCGGCAAACTGGATGATTCAGGCCATCGAGCAACGGCGACAGACGATGCTCAAGGTCATGCACTACATCGTGGATCGTCAACGCGACTTTCTTGAGCGCGGCGTCCAAGGACTGCGGCCACTCACGCTGCGCGAAGTGGCCGAAGCGGTTGGCATGCACGAGTCGACCGTGAGCCGCGTGACCAACGAAAAATTTGTGCAGACCCCTCGTGGCGTGCTGCCCTTGAAGTTCTTTTTTTCCTCGGGGCTGTCCACCTCGGACGGCGACGACGTGTCCGCCCGCGGGATCAAAGACCAACTTGAGAAACTCGTGTCCGGCGAAGACCCAAAGAGCCCACTCACGGATCAGGCCATTGTGGAGATCCTCCAGCAAACAGGTGTCCAGATCGCGCGGCGCACCGTGGCCAAGTATCGCGACCAATTGGGCGTGTTGCCTGCGCGCATGCGGAAGCGCGTCTGACGTTGTCGACGCGAGTGAGCACGCCGGTGTTTTCGCCGCTGTCGCGTAGCCTGTCAGCGGGCCGCACTGCTGTGAGCGTGCTCGTGCCCGCCAAGGACGAAGAGGGGAATCTCTCGTTGTTCATGGAACTCTGCGACGCCATGATCCGGGTCCAGCCCGTGAAGTACGAAGTGATCGTGATCGACGACGGCTCAAAGGATGGGAGCTGGGCGCTCCTCGAGCAGCTCGCGCAACGCTACGACTTTCTCAAACCGGTGCGCCACCGCGCGCAACGCGGGATCGCCGAGGCACTCCGCACGGGCTATCTCTGCGCGAGCGGCGACGTCCTGGTGTTTTATCCGGCGGACTTGCAGTTCCGTCCCGAAGACATTCCCAGCCTGGTCACGCCGATCCTGGCGGACGTGTCCGATATGGTGACGGGCTTCAAACAGGGCGTCTACGAAAAGGCGTTCGTCTCCCGTGTGTACAACGGGTTGAGCCGAGCCCTTTTCGAGATCCCCGTGAAAGACCTGAACAACGTAAAGGCCTATCGCCGGGAGATCATGGCGACGCTCCCCATGCGGCCGGATTTTCATCGCTACATGATCGTATTGGCCGCCGCACAAGGGTATACGGTGACCGAGGTGCCCATCCCCCTGTATCCCCGACATTCGGGGCGATCCAAGTTCGGCCTGTCGCGCATTCCCATCGGCGTGCTTGACATGCTGGCCGTGTGGTTTGAGTTGCGCTTCGGCCAAAAGCCGCTGCTGGCCTTTGGGATGCTCGGCGTCGGGTTGTTCGCCATCGGGCTCATGGCCGGCCTGTCCGCCCTAGGATGGTTGGCGGCAACCGGGCAAGGCCAACGCTGGGTGTGGACCGTTGTCCAGACAACACTCATTCTCGGTTCGGTGTTTTTTGCGACGGGGCTCTTGGGTGAGCAAGTCGCGCAGCAGCGCGCCGAGGTGCGCGAGCTCCGACGCGAGCTGGACGACGATGCGCGGCGCCGAGCGCTCCGCGCGTCGACCGACGAATCGCCTTCCTGAGTCGCTTCGCCGCACGTGCGTATCCTGTTCGTCACGCACAACGTGCCGCGCTTTCCCGGGGACTCGGCGGGCTCCTTCGTGCTCCGTCTGGCAGTGGCGTTACAGCAGCGCGGGGCGCGGGTGGAGATCATCGCGCCCGGCGCGACCGATCTTGCGCCAACCGGGACGCTTGACGGAGTACCGATCCTCAGGGTCCCGTACGCGGCCAACGAGGCGATGACCCTGGCGTACACCGGCACGATGGTCGAGCAGGTTTTGGCCTCGTGGCGGGCACGGTTCGCCTTGCTCGGTATGCTGCGAGCCCTCCGGCAAGCCACCCTCGATCGCATTCGAGAAGCACAAAGCCGCGGCGATCCGTATGACGTCGTGCATACGCACTGGTGGTTTCCTTCCGGACTGGCCCTGTGGCGACTCGGGACAACCAACGGTACCCAATCGACCGCGCCGACGCGCGTGCTCACGATGCACGGATCAGACGTGCGGCTCGCGCAAAAGCTTGCGCCCGCCAGGCGGCTCATGGCTGCGGTCTGCGGAGAGTATGATGTGCTGACGGCCGTCTCGACGTGGCTCGCCAGCACCGCGATGCACAGTGCGCCAGCGCGGCGCGTTTCCGTTGCGCCCATGCCGGTCGATACCTCGCGCTTCACGCTGCCACAGCATGAGCCACAGCATGAGCCACGCAGCGGCCTGCTCTTCGTCGGTCGCCTGAATGCCCAAAAAGGCGCGGCGGATTTGCTGAGCGCCCTCGCTCAGCCAGCGCTTCGCGAGGCACTTGGCGAAGGGCTGGTTCACATCGTGGGCGAGGGAGCCGACCGCGAAATCCTTCTTGCGCGGGCCAACCAACTGGGGATATCGGACCGACTCCAGTGGCATGGGGTCCTCAAGCCTGAAGCACTTGCTGCGCTCTATCAGCGGGCGATCGCGGTGGTGATGCCCTCGCGCGAAGAGGGACTGGGATTGGTGGCGGTCGAAGCACAGCTGTGCGGAGCGGCGGTCGTCGCGTACGACTCCGGCGGAATTCGCGACGTCGTGAACCCGGCATTCGGAGGGACCTTGGTGAACGTCGGCGATATTGACGCACTCACTGCGGCGATCACGGTGCTGCTGACAGACCCAGCATCGGCCACAGATCGCGGCAGACGCGCACATGACGTCATGTCGGCCCGTTTCCGCCCGGATGCGGTCGCTGCGCAGTACCTGAGCCTCTATACCGCAGATCGCCCTCTCTCGACCGCAGATCGCCCTCTCTCGCCCGCTGTCCACGCACATCGTTCGCCAGACACCCAGCGCCAGCCTCAATGAGTCGCGCATCCAACCGCTGGTGGACGATCGCGCAAATCCTCATCGTGGCGGTCGTGCTGTGGTGGGCCGGACGCGCCCTCGCACAGCAGTGGGACGCCGTCCGGGCGGTCGCCCTCAACACCTCGATCCACTGGCGTTGGGTCGCGGCGGCGAGCGTGGTCGTTCTTGCTACCTTCGCCGCGCTCATCGAGAGTTGGCGACTGCTGCTTGGAGGCTTGGGTGGCTACCTCGGCTTCTGGACCGCCGCGCGCATTTGGACCGTGGCAAACCTCGGTCGATACCTCCCCGGAAAGATTTGGTCGGTCGGAGCGCTTGGACTTTTGGCCAAGAGGGAAGGGGTGTCGGATGTTGCCGCAGCAAGCGCGGCCATCGTGGGCACGCTCCTGAACATCGGTGCCGGACTCGGCATCCTGGCTGTGAGCGGTTCGCGCGTGCTTGGCGCCTTCAAGCCGTGGCTCCAAACAGTCGCGACGATTGGTGCGATCCTGTTTGTGGCGGGAACGCTCGTGCTTCCGAGGCTCTTGCCGCCAGTCCTCAAGCGATTGGCGGAGTGGCGTCGCCAGCCATTTCAACCGCAGGCGCTCCCCACGCGCGCCTTGTGGATCGCGACCGCGATCAACGTCATGTCCTGGGTGGCGTACGGGGTCGCCTTTTCGCTCTTTGCCAAGGGGGTCGCGCCGGGCGTCATTGCCCCCCCGCTGCTGTTCGTGGCGATATGGACGGCGTCGTACTTGTCGGGCTATCTCGCGCTCGTCGTCCCGGGAGGAATTGGCGTTCGCGAAGTTGCGATGGCAGGAGCCCTCGTGGCGTTCGGGCTTGCCGCGCCGCCGGAGGCCACGTTTCTCGCGCTGGCATCGCGCGTGTGGTTGACCGTGTGGGAAATTTTGCCTGGCGTCGCCTTCTTACTCGCGGGAGCGATCCGGGGAAAGTCGTGATCGCGCGCCGTCTCCTGAGTAGGAGAATTCACTTCATCTGTTATTACGTAAGTGCTTTCTGATATTCTCTTTAAATCTGGCACTTGTGAACACCTGTGATGGTGCGGTGTATGTCAGATGGTTCGCAATCAACCCAGTCGTTCGAGTGGCCGAACGCAGCGCTGCGCCGGATAGTGATACAAGATGGTGACACGGTGCGTGGAGTGTTTATAGATTGCCGTCGCCGTCTGCGCCTTCCCGCCTCCAGCTCCCGTCGCTCGTGATCCTCCGGCCTGTCCTCGCGTGACCAGAATCGCTACTCCCCCGCGCGGCGCCCTCTCGATCGACGAGCGCGGCTTGGTGATCGTCCCGACCTACAACGAGAGCGACAACATCGCGCGTATCATCCCGCTGATCCTCGCCCAGGATCCACGACTCGATGTTCTCGTGGTGGACGATAACTCTCCCGATGGTACGGGACGGATTGTGGACGAGCTCCGGCGATCAGAGCCGAGGATTCATGTGCTCCATCGTGCGGGGAAGGAGGGGCTTGGCCGAGCCTATCTGGCGGGATTCGCATGGGCCCTTGAGCGCCCCTATCAGTTCATCTTCGAGATGGATGCCGATTTCTCGCACGATCCGGCGCACCTTCCCGAGTTCCTGGCGGCGGTCCAGACATCCGATCTCGTCCTTGGCTCCCGATACCGAGACGGGAAGGTCACCGTCGTCAATTGGCCGATGACCCGCCTCATCCTGTCGTATGCCGCGAACATCTATGCGCGGGCGATCACCGGCTTGCACCTCGGCGATGCAACCGGGGGATTCAAGTGTTTTCGTCGCGAGGTCTTGGCGGCCATCCCGTTGAACGACGTGCGATCAAACGGATACGCGTTTCAGATCGAAATGAGTTTTCGCGCGTGGAAGCGTGGGTTTCGCATTGCGGAGATCCCCATTGTCTTTCATGACCGCACTGAAGGTGAATCCAAGATGTCAAAGGGCATTGTCCGCGAAGCCGTGCTGATGGTGTGGCGACTTCGGTGGTGGGGCATCACGGGTCGCGCGTAGCGTTATCACATTATTACAAAATCCACTTCATGCCATCGTTCGAAGATGTGAATAGAATTTTACGTGACATTCCGTTTGTCAAAATGACGGGATCCGGGAATGATTTTGTGTTCCTCGACGGACGGCGCGTTGATGGTATGTTACTTCGTCGAGCGAAGTACATTCGTGAGATATGCAATAGGCACGACGGTATTGGGGCAGACGGCCTCGTCATTTTGGATCCACTCCCAGCGGACGGGACGGACGACCGCTCGCTCGTGCAGATCAGCTACTTCAATAGTGACGGCAGCCCGGCAGATCTCTGCGGCAACGCGACCTTGTGCTCAACCACGCTTGCCATGGAGTTCGGGATGGCATCCTCCGAGTCGGTGGTCCTACAGACCCCATCCGGGCGTATTGCGGGCCGTCTCGTTGAAGGACTCCCCGAGATCTCGCTCCCCCCGGTCGAGACGCCCACGGCCGATTGCGACATCGCGCGAATCCATGGCGAGCTCCGCATCGGATTTGCCAGCGTTGGGATTCCGCACGTGGTCGTGTTGTGCGAAGACGCGCGACTCGTCGACGTCGCGGCCCGCGGCCCTGTCTTGCGCTGGCACGCGGCAGGCGGGCCGGCGGGCGCCAATGTGAACTGGGTCTCGCCGCAATCCAACGGCTCATGGCGTTACCGCACCTTCGAACGAGGCGTTGAAGGTGAGACGCTTGCTTGTGGCACTGGCGCGGTTGCCACGGCCATGCTGCTCGCGGCCTGGGGACTGTCCGCACCTCCGACGACTTTGGAAACCAGCTCAGGACGTTCCGTGCTCGTGACCAACGGCGCCGCCGCTGACGCCACTACTGGCACCACTGGCACCACCAGATGGGCGCCTCGCCTGAGAGGCGAAGGACGGGTCGTGTTTCGCGGCACCTTCACGGAACTCAGAGCCTCGACACTCTAGGCGGGTTCGTTACGCGGTGTGGATTCCCGCGCATTCCCGACGCTGAGAGCCGGCACTGGCGCCGTCATACCGACGTGAATACACGGCAAGTGACTGTTTTTCATACACTTAGAGTATCGCCCGGAAATACGCACACAGACCATCCCTCGACTATTTCCCACAGTTATCCACGCTCCTAGGTTTACATAACATGTATTATGCGCATATGTGCACATCATTTTTCTGCGCTGTCCACACCGCACCACCGCCATCCCACCAACGAACAACGGTCAGCTCTCGAAAGAAAGCTGACCGCCGTGCACACCCCGCCAAACTGCCGATCGCGCGTGCGACCGGATGTTACTTACCGGCGCCGGTAAGTTCGCCAATTCGCACTTGCGCTTCCTGCGCAAACGGAAGCGACTCGTTCTTGGCCAGTTCTTCCCAGATCTTCCGGGCCTCCGCAAACTTTCCGGCCGTCGTCAGATTCCGCGCCTGCGATGCGTGGTTCGCGCCCTTATCCAGCGGAAACTTCGACGCGGCCGCGGCCAAGGCAAAGTGCTCCGCAGCAAGCTCGAATTTCCCGAGTGACTCGTAGCCGGCGGCGATCAGCCCTTCGAACGACGCATTGAAGCTCGCCCCAGCGCTCCCCTTTGCCTTTTCGAGCGCGGTGATGCCCTCCTGGTACTTCTTCTGGTCGAAGTAGACTTGCCCGAGGAGCATGGCGGCCTGTGCACCCGTCGTCGTGCCGCCAAACTCGCTTACCACCTTCGACAGCGCCGCCTGAGCCTCGGGGAGCTTCCCTGCCTGCATGGGCGACGTCGCGCGTGACAGCATATCGTCGGCCTTCGTGCGCTTGCTCGCGTCCATCCACCGGTAGCCGAACACGGCGACCGTCGAAAGCGCGAGCACGCCAACGCCGATGGAAAGGGTCTTGGCGTTCGCCTGCAGCCACGACGTGACGTTGTCGAGAGGATCGTCCGAAAGACTGACGGACGAAGTCGAAGAGCGTGGAGCCTGCGCCATACGTGAGTTACGTGATAGGGGGAGCGGAACGGTCGACCATCGGATTCGGCGACGCGCTGGGGTAACCAGTAAACATAATGGGTTACCGACGACTGTGCACCTACGAGTTCCCGAAGGTACGCCGCCGGACGCGATGCACGTCTTCGGTGGTCGACGACCAAAATACCCCCGGCCGGAGTCGAACCGGCGACCAACAGTTTAGGAAACTGCTGCTCTATCCAACTGAGCTACGGGGGCCCGCTCCGCGAACCAGCCTCCGGCCGCGAAGGCATGTCGTCGAAGTTATCGGCGGTGCCGTGCGATGCGCTAGCGCCTGTCAGTACGAGACAACGCGGTGCACCGGGAGATCCGGCAATCGCGCACGTCCACCAAGGAAGGACAGCTCAATCAGGACGCAGACCCCAACCGGCGTAGCTCCAAGCTGTTCGACAAGCCGCACAGCCGCCGCCGCCGTTCCACCGGTCGCCAATACGTCGTCGACGATAAGGACCCGGTCTCCAGGACTCAGCGAGTCGACATGGACTTCCAGCGAATCGGCGCGGTATTCAAGGTCGTATGAGACCCGCGAGGTCTTCCAAGGCAGCCTTCCCGGCTTGCGCGCGAGCACTAATCCGGCCGTCATGGCCAAGGCCAACGGACTCGCGAACAGAAACCCCCGACTCTCAATCGCCAGCACGTGGGTCACCGACGTACCGAGAAAGGGTTCCGCCATCGCCTCGATGGCGTCTCGAAAAACCGTCGCATCGCCTAGCATCGGAGTGATGTCCTTGAACACCACGCCCGCCACGGGAAAGTCCGGCACATCGCGGATGGTGGCAGCGACACGCTGACCGACGTTTGCACTCATGGCAACAATCTAGTTGCCACGGAGTGAGTCAACTAGTTCAGAATCATATCTTTACACAGTAGCGCTCAACAAAGCGGTGAGGGCGGCGGCGAGGGTTGCCGCATCACTCATCCCCTCAGAATAGCCTGGCACCGCCAAATCACCGCGGCGAATACGTTGCGCGATCGCTTCGATGGCCACGGCGGCACCGACCTCGGTGGCGCTGGTCGAGGCACCCGTCACGGCGCGAGACCAGTGCTCCGGATCACGCGTGGCGGCGGCGTCCACCTTGACCGGCATGATGTCCATGCTGTCCTCATCATCCCACATCGGAAGCGGCGGCGTCATCGCGATCGGCGGGACGCCGAGCGGCGTCGCGTACGGACGCCCAAGGTCTGGTCGAGAGCCGCTTGCGATGTGCGTGGAGGCGGGCATGGCGTCGGCAAGCATGCGAAGTGAGTCGGCGGCTTCCGCAAGCGGCCAATCCTCTTGCGGCATCTGGTCAGGCCCGGCGCTCTCCATCACCGACTCGCGTGCGAGCTCCTCTCCGGCGTCCTCTTCGATCGGTTCGGCCTCTTCCCACGCGCTTTCAAACGACGGCTCAGCGGTCGCCTCAGGCGTCAACGCGGCGTCGGGCCCAAACAATAACACCAGCTCCCCGCTTGCCTCCGCCGTCACCGGTTCATCGATACAGTCGGCCTCGGCAGGCAGAGGGCTCAAATAGGAAACGCTCTCTGCGACCGCCGGTTCGTCGACGTCCACGGCTGCCGCATCATCGCAACCCGGAAAGAGGGTGACGTCCACGAAGGATGATTCCTGCTCACCCTGCTCTTCTCGAGTAACTTGCGACACCGTTCCCATCTCGGGGATGTCCGAGAACGCATCAATCCACGGCAGGTCATGCTCGACGGCCAAGTCGACCTCGTACTCTGCCTCTAAGGCGACCAGCGCGAGCACCGGATCGGGGAGTTCCGTGTTCGCCAGTGGAACGGCTTCTCGCGCCGAAGCACTCGACCCGACACCACCCGAGACGTCAGCCTGTCCGTGCTGATCGCGCCAAGGCGCCGGGACGAATGGGCCTGATGCGGTCCGGATGGCATCGATCATGACCGCGTCGAGGGCCATGCCGACGACAGTACCAGTCGGCACGGCGTACGGCCCAACCCTCGCGGTCAACGAAGGACCCGGTTCGTGCGACACCGTAGAAGCCGCGGCCGTCGGTGCGTTGGAAAGCGCTGGCGTGATCATAGTGCTCGGAGGCAAACGGGAGGCGGAAGGAGCTGTTGACGCCACCACCGATCGCTCAGATCGTGCGGACGCCTAGGACGGCCAACCGCCCGCCCCTATCAAGGGGACGAAGCGAACGGGGGTAATGTCACGCCGATCCAGTCGCCCCCCCCGCTTGGTCAGGACCGTCAGCATCTGCTCGACGCGATCACCGAGCGGGATGAGCAGTCGTCCGCCCTCCGCCAGTTGCTGTTCCAGGGAGGTCGGTACGGCCGGCGCGCCAGCACTCACGACGACGGCGTCGTACGGCGCATACTCGCGCCATCCCAGCGTGCCGTCGCCCAACAGTACGGACACATTGCGGATCTTCATCTGGGCGAACAGCTCACGCGCGCGATCGAGCAGGGCTTGGTGACGCTCGATCGAGAACACCTGTGCGGCGAGCGAGGCAAGAAGCGCGGTCTGATACGCCGAGCCCGTGCCGATCTCCAGCACGCGCTCCTGCCCCGTCAACTGCAGGTGTTCAATGGCTCTGGCATGAACAAAGGGCTGCGAGATCGTTTGGCCATTGCCGATCGGCAACGCGCTATCCTCGTATGCCCGATGTCGCACGCTCGGCGGTACGAACAGGTGTCGAGGCACGGTATCAATCGCGCGCAGCACCGCGAGGTCTTTAATCCCCTTGTCTTGAAGCACCTCGACAAGCCGCCGACGTGCTCCGCGAAATTCCGGCTCTACTGAGCTGGCCACCAGTCCATCGCGGTGTCGAGAATTGCACCATGCGTTAAGTCAAGATGCAACGGCGTGACCGAGATGTACCCGTCGCGCACCGCACGGAAGTCTGAGTCCTCTGGACCACTCCACTCCACCGAGCCGCCACCGATCCACAGAATTTCTCGTCCCCACGGGTCTTTCATACGTGTGATCGAATCACTGAAGACCCGGCGTCCCAAACGCGTCAGCCGGTGTCCCTTGATCTGATCGGCGGGAACGGCCGGCAAGTTGATATTCAGCAGCGTATCGGGGGGGAACGTCGGCAGGGATATCAGGGTGTGGAGGAGCGTACGAAGCACGTCGACTTGTGTGTCCAGCATCGCATCAGCTCGGAGCACGCTTCCGGCGAAGGACACGGCAATACTTGGGATACCCAGCGCAAGCCCTTCCATCGCCGCCGCGACTGTTCCGCTGTAGAGCACATCCTCGCCCATGTTGGGCCCGTGGTTAATGCCACTAATGACGACGTCAGGGCGCACATCCAGTAAGGCTTGGCAGGCCACCAGTACGCAGTCGGTCGGAGTTCCGTCAACCTGCCAACGCCGCTCGCCGAGTTGCACGGGGCGCAGCGGGTGATGCAGCGTCAACGAGTGGCTCGTCGCACTCTGTTCGCGATCTGGCGCCACCACGAAAATCTCACCGAACGGCTCGCACGCTTGCTCAAGAACACCAAGACCCTTGGCAAGGATTCCGTCGTCGTTACTTAGAAGAATGCGCATCGTGGCGATCAGCTCTCAGCAGGGGGCACGGGAAGCGGAGGGTGACGTGGGACCAGCGGTGTCCCTTCGTCGAGAATGCTAAACAACTCAACCAGCTCGCGCTCTAACGACTCCACCGATTCCAAGGCGAGTGCCTGCCGCGCCGACACCCGCAAGGTTCCGCCCTTGCGGTGTTCGTCGAGTTTTTGGCGGGCGCCGTCGATGGTGTACTTCTCCACGTAGAGGAGATGCTTCACCAACAAGACCAACTCAATCTCACGCCGAGCGTACACCCGGTTGCCGCTCCGATTCTTGGCCGGATTCAGCAGCTTGAACTGGCTTTCCCAGTAGCGGAGGACGTGCGGCTTCAGTTCGGTGAGGGTGCACACGTCGCCAATGGAGAAATACTCCTGCACCGGTTCCGGTCGAGCCCCGGCCATTAATCGCGCTCCTCGCGCAATTCGCGAACCATCAACTCGGCAATGGCCTCGCGGGGTGACTGACGATCAAACAGAATCCGGTAGGTAGCATCAATGATCGGCATCTCCACGTCGGCACGCTGTGCCAGCGCCCGCGCACTCTGCGTATTAAGCACGCCCTCAGCGACCGTATCCTTGCCGGCCAATGCCTCTTCAAGTGACTGGCCCTGCCCTATCGCGACGCCAAGCGCCCGATTTCGTGACAGTGCCCCGGTGCATGTCAACACCAAGTCGCCAAGTCCCGCCAGGCCGGCGAACGTCTCTGCACGAGCCCCCAGCGCAACACCGAGCCGAGTCATCTCCGCGAGTCCGCGGGTCATCAACGCGGCACGCGGATTGAATCCAAGCCCGAGCCCGTCCAAGATGCCGGTCGCCACGGCCATGACATTCTTGAGCGCGCCACCCAGCTCCACACCAATAACATCATCGGTGGTATACACCCGGAAGGCGGCGGCGCTGAGTGCCTGTTGCACCAAGGTCGCGGCAGACTTTACCGCACTGGCCGCGACGATCGCCGTCGGCTGTCCTGCGGCGACTTCCGCAGCGAAGCTCGGCCCACTGAGGGCCACCACATCATGGTCGGGCGCTTCGGCAGCGACGACGTCGGTCATCAGCGCGAGGGTTTCGCGCTCGATTCCCTTCGTAGCGACGGCGAGCACGGTACCTTCGGCGACCGCACGTCGCGCCGACGCGACAACCGCTCGCAACACGTGCGACGGCGCCGCGTAGACAACCAACGCGGCGCCTCGCAGCGCCACATCCATATCGCCTGTCGCCGTGAGCGTCGGCGCGAGCGCGGCACCCAACAGAAAGCGCGGGTTCTCATGTCGGGCGTTAACCGCATGTACCACGTCGGACTCACGCGCCCACAGTTGCACGGGGTGCCCGTTACGCGCCAAGCGATCGGCAATGGCGGTGCCCCATGCTCCGCCTCCAATAACCGCACAAGGGATCACGCTCCGGCTCACAGCGACGCTCCACCGCTGACCGAAGAGGACCGGCCTACGCGGCGCTCTTCGCCGCGACGCAGTCGACCAATATTCTCGCGATGCGTCCAGAACACAAACGCGGCGATGGCGAGGCTTACAGACACGAGTGGCGTGAGTGCTCTCGTCTGCAACAACAAGGCGATTGGCAAGACGACCGCGCCGACCAGTGATCCAAGCGACACGTACTTGGTAAGGCTCACGACGATGACAAACGCGACGAGTGCACACGTCGCGGGTATCGGCGCCAGCGCAAGAAAAACACCGCTCGCCGTGGCCACGCCCTTTCCGCCGCCCTTGCCCAAGAGAAACACGGGTCGCACATGCCCGAGAATAGCCAGCACCCCCATCACGACGCCCCACGGCCACCCCCGCGCCACGCCCACGGCCGGCGGAAGCCACAGGACCGGTCCGAACCCTTTGAGCAGGTCAACGACGTAAACCACCAGTCCCCATTTCCATCCGAGCGTGCGCGTCACGTTGGTCGCCCCAAGATTGCCCGAGCCAACAGCACGGAGATCGACGCCATTGGCGCGTCCTATGAGGTACGCCGTTGGTATGGATCCACTGAGGAGGGCTCCGAGCAGCGCGAGGGCAATCACGATGGTCACTCCGGGTTGCTTTTCCGCTTCATGAGGATCCGCACGGGCGATCCGATAAATCCAAACTTGTCGCGCAGCTGGTTGTGGATATATCGGATGTAATGCTCCGGGATGGACTCGGGATGATTGCCGAAGAAGGCAAAGGTCGGCGGCGCAACTTCCACCTGCGTGGCATAATTCAACTTCACCTCACGGCCGGCCGCTTGTGGGGGTTGAAGTTTCGCAACAATCTCGGCCAACGCATCGTTGACGTGCGACGTCGAAATACGTCGCGTCCGCTGCTCCTGGACCGCGAGCGCGATGTCCAGGACCTTGGTCACCCGCATGCCCGTCTTGGCCGACGTGAAGAGAAACGGCACGAAGGCGAGATAGGGCGCCTTTTCCACCACATCCTTCTTGAATTTGTCAGCGCTTTTATCGGTCTTGTCTTCGTACAAGTCCCATTTGTTGAGCACGAGGATAAGGCCTCGGCCGGCTTCCCACGCCAGCGTGGCGATCTTGAGGTCCTGATTCTGCAGCCCTTCAGTCGCATCGATCATCAGGATGCACACGTCCGACGAGTCGATCGCCCTGCGCGTGCGCAGGGACGCATAAAACTCGACACCCTCGTCGATCTTCGATTGTCGCCGAAGCCCGGCCGTGTCTACAAAAACCAAATCGTGGTCTCGGTAGCGCATCGGGGCGTCGATTGAGTCTCGCGTCGTTCCAGCTTCGTCATGCACCACCAGACGTTCTTCACCGAGCAAGCGATTAACAAACGATGACTTGCCTACATTCGGGCGTCCGATGACGGCGATGCGCGTCGCGGTGCTGGAGTCTTCCGGCGACTCGGGGATCTTCGCGACCACGGCGTCGAGCAGGTCACCAGATCCCTTTCCGTTCTGCGCCGAGACCGGATACACATCGCCGCCGCCAAGTCGGTAGAACTCGTAGTAATCCGTGCTATTCGGATCGTCGACTTTGTTGGCAACCACGACGAACGGCTTCTTCGACTGTCGCAAGAGGTCGACGATCCGAGAGTCACTGGGATGCACACCGACTTTGGCGTCGCCGATCAACATCAGCAGATCGGCCTCGTCGATGGCTTGCATGACTTGCTTGCGGATTTCGTTATCCATCGGCACCGACGAGTCCTCGACAAGTCCGCCCGTATCCACCAGCCAGAAATGCGTTCCAGCCCAATCCACGAGCCCGAAGTGGCGATCTCGTGTGGTGCCCGCCTCTTCGCTGACGATGGCGGTGGCTTCGCCAACCAAGCGGTTGAACAGGTGGGACTTCCCAACGTTGGGACGACCAATGACAGCGACGACAGGGAGACTCATGCGGCAGACCGGATAATCGCGTCGCCTTCGGGCACGAGCGCGTCGATGAAATCATAGGACGGAAACACGGGCATCGGCAGCGATTCACGCAGCGCGATGAACGGCTCTTCGTCGAGGAATAGGCCGTCGTCGTTGATGCACTCGGCAGGAATGAGCGCCAGATCGAGATCATGTCGATCTGACAAGGCACGACGAATGTCCGCGCCGACGAGCAGCCCTGCGGTGGTGGTTGTCGGCCCGAACAGAGAATTTTCAACCGGGATCAAGATGAACGTGGCGCCGGTCACTTCGTGGAGCTGGTCCAGCAACTCTGGCATCAACGGTGCCATCGAGACGCCAGTCACAATGCCAATGCGACGACCATCGAGGCGCGGTAACTGCGATGCCCCGTCTCGCACGCGCTGTCGAAGTGCCGTGACCGCCCCGACACCGTTTTCGATCTGTACGAACTCGCCATAATGTTCAACGTCAGGCAGCGGCCGTTCGGCCAGGAGATACAGCTCGTCGGAGCCGAAGACCCATCGATCATCGCGCTCCTCGAGTCCGCGTGTCTCCCACTTGCGCACGGTATCCAGCAATGCCTGCGCGCGCTCGCGATCCATCGACTGGCCTGTGTACAGATGTGAAAACTGCGTCACACCAACCGGCACCAATGCCACCGACATCATGGCGTCGCCGAGATTCCAGAGGTCGGAAAGGGACTGTTCGAGGATCTCGCCGTCGTTCAGGCCGGGTACGATCACCATCTGGCCGTGAAACTGGATCCCTCCCGCAGCCAGCCGCGTCAGCTGCTCAACGATGTTCGGCACCCGCGGATTGTTGAGTAATACTTTCCGCGCCTCCCATGGCGTCGCATGCACCGACACGTACAGCGGCGACAGGCGGTATTCGAGAATACGCGCGATGTCTTTCTCCTTCACGTTTGACAATGTCGCGAAGTTGCCGTACGCGAATGAGAGGCGATAGTCGTCATCGCGTATGTACAGCGACTTCCGAAGCCCCTTGGGCAAGCCCTCGATGAAGCAGAACTCACACCGGTTTGCGCAGCGCCGAATCGTCGGTGGGGCAAGCTCGATGCCCATCTGTTCGCCCTCACCGCGTTCAATGTCGTACTCAACGTCCGACCCATCCGGCATCCGAGCGGAGACAATGAAAGCATCTTCGGCCGTCAGGAACTCCCAATCGAGGAAGTCCTCCAGCGGTCGATCGTTGACCGACAACAAATCAGTACCAGCAACGATACCGACCTGCTCGGCGATTCCGCCGGGAAAAACGCGACTTACGCGAACCATGTGAAGAACGAGAGCTGGAGGAGGTCCTGCATCGCCCGCCCCCGGGTACGCAGAAGGGCGACGGAGAAGACCGTCGCCCACTTCACATAATCTACGAAGCGCAAGAGCCGAAGTCAATCAAACACAAAGACTTCGGCTCCCTTACCGCACTCAACATGTGAGGCAGCGACTACTTCACGGGGGCGTACCGGTAGGCCACGATCTTCGCCCCCTCAACCTTGAGGGTAAACGACGAGGAAGCACCAGCATCTATCGGACCGACCGCGACATCCTTCGCACTGACCACGGCACCGGCCTCGTCCAACAGCTCAAACTTCAGCGTATACGACGCCGCTTTTTCGCTCTCATTGCTGATGTTGCCTTGAACCTGAAAGCCATTTCCTGTTCGCGCCGCTAGAAACACCGAGATCTTCGGGTTGACCGCGTCTCTCGCCTTGATCGCGGCAAGCGTGGAATCCCCGTACGCCTTCTTCTTTGGTACATCGGTTTCGGCACGTTGACGCAGCTGCCAGTAACCGGCATGCATACGCCAAGTGTCAGGATTGTTGGGGTCGATCGCAATAAGGCGATCCGACACCGGAGCCATGCGTTCCGTGTCCTTCATCTGGAACAACACGTTGGACAGGTTGAGTAGTGCGATGCGATGGTTCGGGTTCTTCTTGAGCCCAGCCTCAAACAGCGTCACGGCATCCTTGTCGCGACCCGCCGCTGTGGCGTTCGACGCCGCCTCGAAGAGTTGATCCGCGGTGAACTTGTCCGGGCTCTTCATCATCTCGGCGAACACTGACGCCACGGCCGCCGTATCACCGGAGAGGCGCATGGCCCGACCAAGCGCCTGCGTCGCAGCCGCCTCGCCTGGTGACTCCTTCAGGTAATCTTCCAACAGCGTCCGAGCCTTCTTGATATCCTGATTCTTGGCCTCACCGGTGGCTTGCTCTGCGTTCTGCAGGCGCAACACGGCGAGGTTGTAGCGACTCTGTTGTTTCACCTTGTTGTAGGTGGTATCAGTGCCGGACAGCGCGATCACCTTATCCATCGCGATCACGGCACTATCCATCTTGTTTTGCTTCTGATACACGGCGGAGAGCACGTTCCACGGGCGCGGATCGGTGCTTGCCACTTGCAAGGCCAACTTCGAGTAGAACACCGCAGAGTCATTCTGATCCGCCGCCATCGCGGCCACCGACTTGTTGTAGATCTCACTCGAGAACTTGGCGCGATATGGCCGCACCGTGGAGGCGCAGTCGGGCAGCATGCGTTCGATGGCGTTCACAGCCGAGTCAAGCGCCAAGAGCAGGTTGTGTGGGGCGTCACGATTGGCCGTAAAGCCAAGCTCCCCGCGCTTCATGACGTAGCTGGCACCGTCTTTCGAGAGCCACTGCGAGTATGTGCGCACGAGCATGAACTGACGCCCGGCCTCGTTGTTGATCTTCTCCGGGCTATCGGTCAGGACACGGATGGCGTTGGCGAGGTGCTTGGGGATCTCATCCGCCTTCCGAGAGTTCGCAGCCATTGACACGTACTGCTTGGCGCCGTTGACCTGAAACGGGCTGCTGTCGTTGATTTTGCACGCCGATTGCTGCGGCTGCGAACGAGCGACACAGGGAACGGCCAGCACAAGCGCCGATGCGCCGATCAGGCGCTGCAAAGCTAAAGCCTTCATGCCTGCTCTCCTTTTTGTATTCATGTTGATGAGATCCCGACCCGTGCGCCGCGATACACGACTGCCAAGATACCGGCGACGCTGTGCTGATGCACCACGGAACGTTGGCCTACGCGCGATAAGATGCGCCGCTCCCCGTATTAAACACCACGACCTCAGCATTGATCGAAATGGTGCCCTGCATCACCGAATCGCGCAGCACCGACAGGGCGCAGCCCCCCTCCGGGGCAGCATCAATCCCCGTTGCGGTAGCCAATCGGCGCGTCCAGTCGTGCATCTCGTCCTCTGTCGCCGAGTCGGCAAGCCCTCGTGTCTCACGTAGTACCCGAAGCAGCAGGCGATCGCCCAGCGGCGAAGGCACCCGCAGACCCGCCGCATAGGTGACGGGATCAATCCATGGCTCCGCCTTCTCAGCCCCCGCACTGAATGCGCGTACGATCGGCGCGCATCCTGAGGCTTGGGCGACCACGTACCGCGGCTGCGCTGTTCCCGCGGGAAGCCAGCCAGCCGCGACCATCTCCTCAATCGCTTTCCAGATTCCAATCGTGCCTTCTCCGCCACCCGTTGGATACACCACCACGTCCGGGACCCGCCAGTCGAGTTGCTCGGCCATCTCAAAACCCATCGTCTTCATGCCTTCCACCCGGTAGGGCTCCCGCAGTGTTGCCATGTTGAAGTAGCCATGTTCAGCGGCGTAAGCGACCGCCAACTTACCGGCATCGCCGATGTGTCCGTCAATGCGAATGAGCGTTGCACCCATTGCCTCAATCGTGTCGAGAATGGGGCGGGGGGTGGTCGCGGGGGCAAAGACTCGAACCGCGAGGCCGGCTGCCGCACCGTAGGCCGCAAGCGCCGCACCGGCATTGCCAGCCGTCGGCACCACGATACCGGGCACCTTCATGGCTCGAGCGCGCGTGACCGCGGCGCTCATCCCGCGGGCTTTGAACGAGGCGGTAGGATTTTGCCCTTCATCCTTGATCCAGAGGCGACGAACTCCCACCGCCGCCGCGAGTGTCGGGGATTCAATCATCGGCGTCACGCCTTCGCCGAGGCTGACGGGAGCTTCGTCATCCAGAATGGGAAGCAACGCGCGATATCGCCACGCATCCCAACGGGGAGCGAGCACGCGAGGGATCGCCGAGGGATAGCGTGCAAAGAGCGGCTGCCCACAGCTCTTGCAAAGAGCCGCACCTTCAAGGTCGGCGGGCGTCTCACACGCCGAGCAGGTGAGCGTCCACGGGGCGGCACTAGTCGAGGAAGTCATGGGTCGGAGGAAGTGGTGTCGTTGGTTGTCGGCACCGCTAGAGCGAGACCCGAGGCCTGCGTCAGCGGTTGATCGGGAACGGAGACGCCAAGGGCCACGAGCAGTCGTCTCGCGGACTCCAGGCCAAACCCCGGTAAGGCCGCGACGTCACTCACCGACGCCGCCTTCACGCCCTGCAAGCTCCCAAACGCCGTGAGGAGCGCTCGTCGTTTTTTGGGACCAATGCCCGGGAGGCTCAGCAGCTCGGATGTAAGTGTACGCGCGGCACGCTTGGCACGCTGGAATGTCACGGCGAAGCGATGTGCTTCATCGCGTGCCTGCTGCAACAGCCGGAGCGCGGGAGAACGACGAGGGAGTCGTATCGGATCGCTCTGGCCGGGCAGGAAGATCTCCTCATCTCGCTTGGCCAGGCTGATGAGGCTCGTGCTCGCCAGGCCGAGCGCGCTGAGTGCCGCGAGCGCCGCTCCCAGCTGACCCTTCCCGCCGTCGATGACAGTCAAATCGGGAAGGGCCTTTCCCTCCGCGAGACGTCGCGAGAAGTACCGGGTGACCACCTCATGCATCGACTTGAAGTCATCATTGCCGTCGGCGACCGCGATCTTGAACTTTCGATACTCCGCCCGCTTCGGACGACCGTTTTCAAACCACACCGCGCTCGCGACAACGTCCGTGCCCTGCGCGTGGGAAATATCGAAACAGACTAGGGAACGCGGAATGTTGGCGAGGCCAAGCTCGCGCTGCAATTCATAGACAGGATCTGCGGCGCGCTCGTCGGCTTCAAAACTGGCAAGCTTGAACTCTTCGAGCAGGTGCCGGGCATTCTGATCAGCCAGGTCAACGAGTGCGCGCCGCGATCCACGTTGCGGTACGCGAATCCTGGTGTGCTCCAACGCGATCTCAAGCGCGTCGCGATCGTCCACATCGAACGGCACCAGCAGCTCAGCGGCCCGCGAGTCAGCGGTACGATACCACTGGCTGAGACTTGCCGACAACACGGCAGCATCGCTTTCACCTTCCGCATGATCCAGCAGCCGGTGGTCACGCGCCAACAGCTTGCCCTGCCGAATGCGAAGGATCGCGACGCAGGCGTCCTCGCCGTCGCGCGCAAAGCCAACGACGTCGCGATCGCCGCCCTCCACGGACAGCACGACCGTTGGCTCCTCCATCTTCTCCAGGTGTCGCAACGCATCTCGCAACTCACCGGCACGCTCAAAATCCAGACGCGCGGAGGCATCAAGCATGCGTTCGCGTACATGACGGACCACATCACCGGTACGCCCCTCAAGGAACCACAGCACTTCGGCGATCATCGCGCCGTACTCGGTTGCCGATTGGTAGCCGACGCACGGTGCCTGACACCGCTTGATGAAGTAGTCAAGACAGGGACGCTCGGGAACTTCCTTCATCAACGCGTAATGACACGACCGGACGGTGAACAAACGTTTCACCACATTCAGCGACCGTCGCATCGCGCCAACGTCGGTGTATGGCCCGAAGTATCGCGCGCCATCGTCGGATAATCTCCGCGTGACGAGCACGCGAGGGAACGGCTCCTGCACCGTCACCTTGATGTACGGATAGGACTTGTCGTCACGCAGGGCAATATTGAAACGCGGGCGGTGTTCCTTGATGAGCGTGGCTTCGAGAATCAGCGCATGGGCCTCGGTCGGCACCACGATGGTTTCGAGGTCGTGCGCCTTGCGAAGCAGCCCACGCGTTTTTGGACTGGCCTCGTGATCCTGCGCCCAGTAGCTACGCACACGCGACCGCAGCCGCTTTGCCTTGCCGACATACAGCACAGCACCATCGACGTCCTTCCACAGGTAGACACCGGGACCGTCGGGCAGGTGCGGCAGCTTCATCGCGATGGCGGTCGGCATGCCCCGCGCGAGCGCCTGGCGCGTCCACTCGTCATCCGCGAGCGGCAGGGACGACAGGAACTGCTCGTTGGATGAGGAATCGCTCATGATGTGAGCACCGCTGGTTGCCGGAGCAAGCGCGCCGCCTCCGAAGACCCCATTCGCCACGCCGCTACCAAATACGCGATGCCAAACAGAGCCAGTGTTGGTGGCCCGCTGAGCATCGGGTGTACCTCTCGAAGAACCCAACGCAGCGGAAACGCCAGCACCGAGGCAATAACGGCGGAGATCACGATGCGCCGCGTACCGCCCCACATGGCGGACGTATACAGCGCCCCCAACGTGATGTTCAGTCGGCGCACGAGCACTGAGAGATTCACAAAGGAACCCAGCGCACTGCCCAAGGCCACGGCAGCGGCGCCCCATGGCGAATGCCGGAACGGATACGCCAGCGCGACTGCGCCGATCGCCGACGCGCACACACTCAGGAGCGATGCGCGGAGCGGCGTGCGATAGTCTTGTAGTGCGTAATGCACCGACGCCAGCAGCTTTACCGATGCAAAGCTCACCAGTCCAATGGCGTACGCGCCCAAGACTATCGCGACCGAACGTTGCTCGCTTGCCCCAAATCGTCCGGTGCGCAACAGCAACCCGACGCACAGGTCGCCGTACACCAGAAATACGAGGGCGGAGGGAACGATGTAGAACAGGATACGTTGCCATCCGCCCCGCAGACGCTCAAGCAGCGCTTCACGTCGTGATGCGCCGCTATCGCGGGAGAACTCCGGAAGCGACGCTGCCGCAACGGACACGCCAAAGAGCGACACAGGGAGCAGCGCGATCGAATTGGCATAGCCCAAGTTGATCGCCGCACCGAACGGAAGGTACGACGCGATCTGGAGGTCGATCAAAGACGAGACCTGCACGACGCCGAGCGACAGCACAACGGGGCCGAGGTTTCGCAGCGTCTGCGAGACCCCCTCCGCATGTCGATCCAGCGAGGGTCGAAGGAATCCGACCAACCGGATGACCTCGGGGAGCTGGGCCGCCACCTGCAGTGCAGACCCGAGAAGCGTCGCCCACGCCAGCCACCACGCCAGCTGCGCCAGAGTCGTCGCAGCGCTGCCCCACCAGGCCAGCAACACGATCTGCGCAAGGGACCAGAGTGCCGCGCTCGCGTACGACCAGAAAAATCGACGGTGTGAGTTTTGGATGCCAAGACACCAACCACTCACCACCATGAGCGCGGTCATCGGAAACAGCACGCGAATCAGTCGCGTGGTCAGTTCCGCTCGCACAGCGTCAAACCCGGGCGCGAGCACAGCCGTGAGCATCGGCGCAGCGGCGATCCCCACCAGCGTTAACACGGAGACGCCGGCCAGCAACAAGCCAAGCACCGACGCCGCCAGCGTGCGGGCTCCCGCCGGATTCGCTGAACCGAGCATGCGTGAATAGACCGGAACAAACGACGCGGAAAGCGTGCCCTCGCCCAAAAGATTGCGCAGCATGTTCGGGATCTTGGACGCGGCCGTAAAGGCCTCAGCCTCGGGGCCTAACGCGAAGTATCGCGCGAACAGCATTTGCCGAACGAGCCCGAGCAGCCGACTGATCAGAACCCCGGCGAAAACGACCGAGGCGTTCCGTGAACCCGAGGCTTCTGCGGAAGCCTTACTTTCCGTGGACAAGCCGCTCGACGTACACGCGCGCTGCTGTCCGCATCGCGTCGAAAATCGCCGGACCAAACCGCGCGAGCATCGGCAGAAGATTCAGCCGCCGCTCCGGGGATTGGCCGTCTGGACGAATCGCCGCGCGGACCGCCGCGACATCGCGCATGAGTTGCGTCTCACGCCGTTTCACACTCGCCACCACCCGACGTTCGAGTCGCTCGAACCGCGCCCCGATCTGTTTTCCGACGCCGTCGATGACCGACGACGGCACAAGGTCATCAGCGCGTTGCACCGCCGAGCGCAAGGCGTTCAGTTGGGTTTCAAGCGCGACACGCAACCGTTCGAAGGCGTCCTGCACGTTCGCGTCGACCGCATCCCGCGCGGCCGCTGTCTGCGCCGCATGTGGATCGCGCAACGCCGCGTCGCTCAACCCGAGCTCCTGCTGCAAGCGCTCGGCGCGGCAATCAATCACCTCGCCGGACCACCGAGGCACCGCGCACGGGACGTCCATGTGCATCGCCTGCGCGATCGGTGAAATTTGCGCAAAATATCCGAACTCGCCCGGCCCCGCATGGTACGCGACGGTTGGCAGTAAGGCACGTTCGATGACGGGTCGCAGTAGCACATTAGCACCGAGCGTGCCGAGCTCGGCCTCCCGGAGCACCCGCTGCGCATCACGCAGTGGTACCCGCGTACGCACGCGATCGCGCTCGCGGCCGGAGGCACCAGACTCGGTTCGGAAGACCAACGTCAAATCCTCAACGAGCGCCACCTGCGGAGCGAAGCCTGCCGAAACAATCTCCGCAGTACGCGCCGACAACGCGTCGTGAATTGGCCCAGCCACCTGCAGGGCATGACGGATATGCGGATCGGCCGCCACGCGCAAAGCCGGGTGTGACGCGTCGAGTACCGCAATACCCATCGGCTCGAGCAGCGCGCGAAGCAGTTCCACGTAGGCCGCGCCAATCGTCGCGTGCGGCACGTACGCATGTTCCACAAGGTCCAACACGGACGGATGTGCCACCGACCCACACGCGTCGCGCAGCACGCGAAGCGCCTGCGACATACTTCCCAGCGGCACATCGGACATCGCCACACCGTCCGTCGCCGGCCCATCGAGCTGAAGCGTCTCAAGCCCGCGCATCGTTGCCACATGTGTGACCGCGGCCTCGACCCAGTCGGCGTCATCGGTTGCCGCCCAGAATATCGGCGCAACGGGAACGCCCGTCGCTTCTTCCAGCTCGTCGGCCATCGCCAACGCGCTGATCGCCTTGCTAAACGTGTAAGCGGGGCCGCCGAAGAGTCCCGGTTGCTGCCCCGTCGTCACAACAACACCGCGTGCGGCGGCACGCGTCAAACGTTCGGCCGCCGGCCCCGTCACCGAGAATGCCGCCGCGATCGGCGAGAGCCAATCACGTGCGGCGTGCGCACTGCGCACGTTATCAACGCGGCTCTTCCATCCCGCCAGTTCACGCGGTGCTGGAAGCAGCCAATTGTGCAGGGCAGTATCGGCCTGTAGCGCGCGCGCCAACGGCCCGCCGCCGAGCGCGACAGAGCGCAGCGCCCACGCGTCGTGAGCACCGGCGTCACCCTTCTTCACGCTATCGATTTCGGACATGATGGCATCACTTGTGATACGGCTCGCCTCGCACGATCGTGCCCGCGCGATACAATTGCTCTGATAACACTAATCGAGCCAACTCGTGTGGGAGTGTCCACGGCGCAAGTGCAAGGCGCCGATGTGGACCAGCACGAACAGCGTCACCAATGCCGAAGGCCCCGCCCACGACGAACGCCACACTCTGCGCCCGGTCGCGATGGTCCGACAGCCAGTGCGCGAAGGCCTCCGAATCCATCGCATCCCCTCCCGGATCGCACACCACGACCCGGGCTTCAGGCGGGAGCCGGCTGGCCAACCGCTCCGCCTCCCGATCGCGGACAACGTCAGCACGCTGCCCACGCGAGGACTCCTCCTTCACTTCAATGATCTCGAGCGTCCAGTATCTCGCCGCACGCATTTCGAACTCGCGAATCGCCTCCGCCAAGCCCGCAGAGCGCGGTCGACCGACGGCCAGGACCGAAACACGCAAGGGGATTGTCGATCAGGCGTAGATGCCGCGCAACCGATGCACGGTTGCTACGCGGCTGATCGACAACATGTAGGCGGCCGTACGCATGTTGACCTTGTGCTGTTTGGCCATCAGCAGGACCTCCTTGAAGGAACGCGTCATGATGTCTTCAAGTCGGGTATTGACGTCGGCTTCAGACCAGAAGTACCCCATGCGATCCTGGACCCACTCGAAGTACGAGACCGTCACGCCGCCAGCGTTCGCCAAAATGTCCGGCACCACGAAAATCCCCTTCTCGTCCAGAATGGCGTCGGCCGCGGCCGTCGTCGGACCGTTTGCGCCTTCGCAAATCATGCGTGCGCGAATCTTTGGCGCGTTCTTCGTGGTGATCACGTTCTCAAGCGCCGCGGGCACCAGAATGTCCACGTCAAGCGTGAGCAAGTCGTCAGCGCTGATGGCGTCGCCGCCAGTGTAGCCTTCCAGCGAGCGGTGCTGTCGCACATACTCGATCGCCGCCGGCACATCGATCCCGTTGGCGTTGTGGAACGCGCCCACGCGGTCGCCAATCGCGACGATCTTACACCCTTGCTTGTTCAGCAGATCTGCGGTGACCGATCCAACGTTGCCGAACCCCTGCACCGCCACGGTCGCTCCAGCCATAGGCAACCCAAGGTGCGCCATCGCTTCCCGGGTCATCAACATGACCCCACGACCCGTCGCCTCTCGTCGGCCAAGCGAGCCACCCATCTCCACCGGCTTCCCTGTGACGACCGCATTTTCCGTGCGACCGACGTGCATCGAGTACGTGTCCATGACCCAGGCCATGACGCGTTCGTTGGTGTTCACGTCAGGCGCGGGAACGTCCGTATCGGGACCAAGCAGGGACATGATCCCTTTGGTATAGCGACGCGTCACACGCTCCAACTCCCCAACACTCATTGCCAACGGATCGCAGATCACGCCACCCTTGGCACCGCCGAACGGCAGGTTGACGACCGCGCATTTCCAGGTCATCCACGCCGCGAGTGCCTTGACCTCTTCCAGGTTCACCTTCATGTCAAACCGAATCCCGCCCTTGGCCGGTCCGCGCGAGGTGTTGTAGAGCACGCGATAGCCGGTAAACACCTCCACATCGCCGTTGTCCATGGTCACCGGGACGGAGACAATGAGCTGCTTCTCGGGGTTCCGCAGAATCTTGTAGATCCCTGGCTCGAGATCGAGCAGCTCGGCGGCGCGATCGAAGCGATACATCATGGCTTCGAACGGATTGACTTCGTCGAGAAAGCGGTCCTTGTCGGGGCGGACAATGCTGTCCGTCGGTAGGCGGAGGAGGTCGAGAGCCATAAGGAATCGAAGATGATAGCCAGCGTCAGCCGGCGGTGGGAGTTATGCCTGCACGCGCCCGAAGCAACTGGTCAAGCGTCTGTCCGATTGCCTCGGCGCCCTGTTCGATCACAACCGATTGCGAAAGATACCAGAGAAGCGGCCCTTGGCGAGGCCACAGTGGGCCGAGCTTGACCGCATCCTTGAGTGTACAAATGACGCCCGAGGCCTCGCGTTGGTCGCGAAGCAGGGCGTCCACGTCGGCCGCCGTGAACCGGTGATGGTCGGGGAACCGCCGCACCGCCACCAGATTCGCGCCAGCGGCACACAACTGCGTTTCGAAGGCACTCGGGTCCCCAATGGCGCTCACTGCCATAAACGACCGTCCCCGGAGCCAAGCGGGGGCCTGCGTCAGCAGCTCAGGCCGTGGCGCACCGCTTGTGGCTCCCGGCGCGTGGGAGGCCGCCTTGGCCGAGTCAATGGACATGGCCAGGCGGATCGATCCCGGAGCCAGTCGAACGATCGCGAAAGGGACCTGCGGCGCCGCGGCACGAACCGCCGCGAGCGCCTCATGCACGCGCGCGTCCGCCGCGGCCTTGACCGTGACGATAACCAAGTGGGCTCGGCGCAGCGCCGTCAACGGCTCTCGAAATGGCCCTGCCGGCAGCATGCGCGCGCTTCCCATCCACCGATCGGCGCTGAGCAACACGACATCCACGATCCGCGAGACTTGTCGATGTTGAAAGGCGTCGTCCAACACCGCGCAATCGGCACCGCGCGTGCGCGCGACGATCAGCCCTTCGGCGCGATTGGGCGCCACGATGACCGGCACGCCGCGATTCAGCAAGCCGTGAACGCGCCACTCATCATCGCCAACGCCGCGCATGACGATGGACGGACGGGCGCCGCGTTTGCGAAGTTGTTCCACGTACCACGCGGCAATCGGGGTCTTCCCTGTCCCACCGACGGTCAGGTTCCCGATAGACAGCGCCGGCAGCGCGGCGGTCGGCGCGACGAAACGGTCGTAGCGCGCGTTGCGACGTGCGACCGCGTGGGCGAAGACGCGTGACAGCGGCGACAGCATGCGGCGCGCGATGGAAGCGGCGGCACCTTCGCCTTCCCAAACGCCATCAACGACGCGCAGGACGTTCATACCACCGCTCCATCGCGCGCGCCAATCGCCACCAGCGCCATCTCCTCCTGCATGGTAGCAGCAAAGGCCGGTGCGAGCGCTGCCACCTCGCGCACAGAGTCGGCACGCACCGTGCGCGGCGCTCCGTAGCGAACGATGACGCGAGCGAACGGCTTCGGAATCTCGAAGGCGTCCCAGCTTCGCAGTCGCCACGCGCGATCGACGTGCGCGACAATGGGCACGACCGACGCGCCCGCCCGAAACGCGACCACCAGCGCGCCAGCGGCGAAGCTGTGCCGAGGACCGCGAGGCCCATCTGGGGTAATCGCGACATCCGCTCCCTGACGCAGGACCTGCACGCACTCCAGCAGGGCGCGCGCGCCGCCACGCGACGTCGAGCCGCGCACGCCAAAGAATCCGAAGCGCGATACGATCCGGGCAATGATCTCGCCATCGCGATGCTCACTGATCAGCACGCCCGTCGGCTGTCGATGCACCCAGAGGATCGGCAGCATTTGTCCGTGCCACAGCGTGAGCACGACCCGCGCATCGCCAGCGGTTCGGGCGAGGAGCGCCTCACGACCCAGTACCTGCACCCGCCAGGTTCGGCCAAGACACGACAACAGCCACCCGCCGACGCGAATCGCCAGGCGCATGCGCACGGTCAGGGCGAGCCTGCGCGATAAGGCGCCGTCTGGAGATCCTGTCGCCGCGGGCTGAGACGTCGCGATCGGATCACCCGCGTGTGCCATCAGACGGTCACCGCAACATCTCAAGCGCGATGGTCGCGACCCGCAGTGAGGCGCCTGGGGTCCCAAGCGTCGCACGCACTGCCGCGAGCCCTCCTCGGGCGGCCTCGCGGTTGGGGTGTTCTTCGTCCAACAGCGGCTCCAGCGCATCGGCGACGCGCGAGGGGATGAACTGATGTTGCACGAATTCCGGCGACACTTCACGCCCAGCCACCACATTGACCAATCCAATGTGTGGAATTTTGATCACACGCTTCGCGATGCCATAGGTAATAGCGCTCGTTCGATACCCGATAACATGAGGCAAATCAGCCACCGCGGCCTCGAGCGTCGTGGTGCCACTTTTCAGGAGCCCGGCGGTCGCGGCGCGCAACACGTCAAACGACCGTCCGGCTACCAAGGGAAATGGGCAGTCAGCCTGCGCAATGCCGACGGTCGGCGCCACACTGACAACGACCTGCAGTGCGGGACGTCGTCGCTGCAACTCACGCGCCGTGGCGAGGAACGGCTCCAAATGACGCGCTAACTCAGCGCGGCGGCTTCCCGGAAACACCGCCAACACTTCACCCATCACGGGGAGTCCAAGCGCCGCTCGCGCGGCGGCTTGCGTGGGCAACGCCTGCGCACGGTCCAGCAGGGGATGCCCGACGAACGTGGCATCAATGCCATGCGCGCGAAGTAACGGCTCCTCGAACGGCAAGATCGATGCGGCGCGGGTGACCACACGGGCCAATGTTGGCAGGCGATTCGCTCCCCAGGCCCACACTTGTGGGGTGATGTAATACAGCACTGGCACACCGGCGCGGTGAGCGACTTCCGCAACCTTCAGATTGAAACCGGGATAATCAAGGAGCACCACCAAACCCACCGATCCGCTTTCGATTCGCGCGCGCAACATGCGCAGCAGCGCCCAGTGCTTGGGGATGTGCGCGACGACCTCCAGGAATCCCATGACGGCGAGATGTTCCACCGGCTCAAGGATTGAGACTCCCGCCGCGCGCATGTGCCCGCCACCAATGCCGTGCATCCGGACTTCAGGGCGAAGGGATCGAAGCGCCTCAGCAACCTTGCCCGCATGCAGATCGCCGGACGCCTCGCCCACGACGAACAGAATATCACGCACGCATTGACCGGTGAGCAACCGCAATCGTCTCGACGATACGGAGTGCAGCCTCCAGCGCATCGCGTCCCTCAGCACCCGTCACGGCAACGGGATGCGTTCCCATCACGGCGCCCAGAAACTGTGCCAGTTCGAGCACGAGTGGTTCTCCCTCTGGTGCGTCGAGCACCACGCGCTCGACGAAGTCTTCAAGCGCGCGCGGCGCCAGGGCCAGGTGCTGGGGGTCGAAGTCCGGCCGCAGTCGAAAGTACTCACCAGTCCCACTCGCGAGGTCGAGCGAGAGATAGCCCGTGTTCTGGAAGATGCGCAACTTGCGCACGCGTTCGCGAGACACCCGGCTCGCGGTAATATTCGCCACGGTGCCATTTGAAAAGGTCAGTCGCGCATTGGCGATATCAAGCTGCGGCGTCAAGACGGGAATGCCCATGGCCTGAACCTCAACCACGCGCGCGCCCACCAGCGTGTGCACGAGATCCAGGTCATGGATCATCAAATCCAGAACCACCGCCACATCAGAGCCGCGCGGATTGAAGGGCGCGAGACGGTCACTCTCGATAAATCGGGGACCATCGACAAAGGGCATCGCCGCCCGCACCGCACGGTTGAAGCGTTCGACATGTCCGATCTGCAGGACCACGCCGGCCACCGCAGCGCCGTGAATCAGCTCGTCGGCTTCCTCGAGGGTCACGGTAAACGGCTTCTCGATGAAGAGGTGCTTTCCTGCCTCCAACACTTGGCGCCCAACCCCATGATGCAGCGATGTGGGCACGACAACCGACACCGCATCGACGACACGGAGCAGCGTCGCCAGTGACGGGAACGCCACGACGCCAAGCTGGTCGCACACGGCCGCCGCGCGCGCCGCGTCGGCGTCGAAGAACCCGGCGAATCGCGGCCCGCACAAATCGCGCAGAATGCGCACGTGATGGATGCCAAGACCACCGGCTCCCACGACACCAACCCGAGGACCAGACGCCGCAGGCGTGTCACCGGGCGTCGACGTGGTCATCAGAAGCCCACCCCGCGTTGACTCGCCTCGATGAACGCCAGAAAATGCCGGACCTCAGGGAGGTCCGCGATCTCCTCGCGCGCGCGCGCGATCCCTTGCGACACGTTGAGGTCGGAACGAAAGCAAATGCGATACGCACGTTTGAGTTCCGCGATCAGCTGCGGATCGAACCCATTGCGCTGCAGACCAACGCCATTCAGTCCGAACAGCTTCACCGGAATGCCAACGGCCCGCACGAACGGCGGCACGTCCTGCACGACCTTTGACAAGCCACCGATAAATGCATGTCGCCCAAGACGGGTAAACTGATGCACGCCACAGAGTCCCGAAATCGTGACCCGATCTTCGATCGTGACATGCCCTGCCAAGTGCGAACCATTCGAGATGATGACATGATCACCGATGTGACAATCATGCGCGACATGTGAGTAACTCATCAGAAAACAATGTCGACCGACCGTCGTGGTAATCGAGTGCGCCGTTCCCCGATTCACTGTCACATACTCGCGCAACGCCGTATCGTCGCCGATCTCGACCCACGTATCTTCGCCGCGGTACTTCAGATCTTGCGCGTCACCGCCAACGATCGCGCCGATACCGACCTGCACCCGTCGGCCCAATCGCACGTTTTGCTCCAGCGTGGAGCGCGCCGCAAGCACACTCCCGTCGCCAACGACGCAACGTGGTCCCACGATTGCCCAGGGGCCGATCTCGACATCGTCGCCAATCTGCGCCGACTCATCGATCAGGGCCGTTGGATGGATACGTGCACTCATCGGTCGCGAACGGTCGCTGCCATTTCGGCTTCCGTCGCCACCAATCCGTCCACGCTTGCCACGCCGCGCATGCGACAGGTCATCCCGCGTTGCTGCAGGACCTCAATCTCAAGGCGCAACTGATCGCCCGGTCGCACCGGGCGGCGAAACTTGATGTTGTCCAACGACATGAAGTAGACGACTTTGCTGGCCGGATCAACGAGCGATCGCATCAGGAGCATGCCGCCCACCTGCGCCATGGATTCGATGATCAGCACCCCCGGCATGATGGGGTGGCCCGGGAAATGCCCTTGAAAGAACGGCTCATTGATCGTCACGTTCTTGAGTCCGACAATCCGTTTCCCTTCCTCGATCTCGAGGATCTTGTCGACCAGGAGAAAGGGATAGCGATGCGGCAACACCTGCATGATGTCTTCGATAGTGTACACGGCAGACTCCCGTTCGGCGTGTTGCACGAGGGCGCGCACCAGCGCAATGGTCCCTCGATGACTCGGTTTGACCGCAGTGATGTGCGCGCGAATGCGCGCACCGGCAAGCACCAGATCGCCGACACAATCAAGTGCCTTGTGTCGCACAAACTCGTCAGTCCAGCGCAAGGTGGTGTCCACGACACTGGTGGGGGTCAACACCACGGCGTTGTCGGTGGACGCCCCTTGAATCAGTCCCTTCGCCCGCAGACTCTCGACCTCGTCCAGAAAGCCAAACGTTCGCGCGGCCGCAAGCTCACGCGCAAAGAGTGCCGGCGTGACGCGATACACGCCACGCTGCGTACCGATCAGGGGATGGGGGAAATCAATGGACACATCCAACGTCAGTGCATCGCACGGCCGTGCCTCATACACCGAGTCACCATCCACGACGCGGATCGGCTTGCGAAGGATCAGCCAATCAGGTCGCCCACGCTGCGACACGAGTCCGGCGGCGTTCAATGCCGAGAGGAACTCGGCGGCACTGCCATCGACAATCGGCGGCTCGGGCTGGTCCATCCAGATCGTCAGGTCATCAATCGCCAACGCACCCACCGCCGCGAGGACGTGCTCCACGGTGTGGAGTGCCTCCTCACCAGTACCCAGCTGCGTGCGACGCTCCGCATTCACCGCGTGCGCAACACGCGCCGGTACGGGATCCGCCTCCGGTCGATCGCGTCGCCGGAATACGATGCCCGTCCCAGCCGCGGCCGGCGAGAACGTGAGCGTACACAGCTGGCCAAGGTGCAGCCCGACGCCGCGCACCGTTGCGTCGCGCCCAATCGTCCGACGAGTCCCGACCACGGGTATGCTTGGCGCGCTCGGCTCCGCCTTGGCAATCACAGGTCAGCGTTCCCCTGCAACAGCCGCTCGAGCGGTCGCACCATCCGCGCCAGTCGCACCAGCGCCGCTTGACCTCGCAGGGTCTCCCGATGCGGTCGCGCGGGATAGCCCGACCACGTCTCGCCAGACGGGACATCCCCGATCACGCCGCCCTGACCGCCGATGGACGCGCGTGCGCCGATGGTCAGATGCCCGCCAACACCCACCTGTCCACCCAGCTGCACCCCGTCCTGAATCCGTGTCGAACCGGCGACGCCGACCTGCGCCGCCAGGAAGCACATACGTCCGATCCGCACGTTGTGCGCCACGTGCACCAAGCTGTCGATCTTCGTGCCTTCACCCACAATCGTATCGTCGATGCTGCCGCGGTCGATGCAACTATTGGCACCGATCTCGACATCGCGTTCAAGCACGCAACGCCCAACGTGCGGAATGCGCGTGGGACCCGTCGGGCCCGGTACAAAGCCAAACCCCTCGCGACCAACGCGCGCGCCCGCGTGCAACACCACGCGATCACCGATCTCGACAAATGGATACACAACCGCATTGGCGAAGACGCGCACATCGCGACCCAAACGCGAGCCCGACCCAATGACAGCGTGCGGACCAATCCACGACCCCGCGCCGATCGCCACATCATCCTGCACCACCGCGTACGCTTCGACGGTCACACCGTCGGCGAGCGCCGCCGATGGCGACACGACAGCCGTGGCGTGGACGCCCACGGGGCGCCGTTCGGCGCGATGGAAATGCGCCAAGAGCGCGACCATGGCGTCGATCGGTTTGTCCACCACGATACGTGCCCCCGGATTTCCCACGGACTCGGCAAGCTCCGGGGAGACCAACACGACACCGGCGGCGGTCGCGGCAAACCACGCGCGATATCGCGCGTGTGCAAAAAAACTCAGATCGGTTGCCGTCGCGCGATCAAGCGGAGCGATGCCGTCAACCGCGATCGTCGGATCGCCGTGTATGACGCCACCGACTCGCACCGCAACGTCAGCGGCGGTGATGGGCCCACGCCCATCACCGCCGCTGACGCTTGCGGTCGCAGAAACGTCCGCCACTACCGCGGCGGCTTCTTGGTCTGGATACCGGCCGGCGCGGCCGTCGGCCCAACACCCTTCGGTGCCGCCTTCGGGGCGGACAACTTAAGACGCGAAATCACCCGGTCCGTGATGTCCAGATTCTTGTCGGCCGAAACAATGAAGGATCCGGCGGCGACATCAAAGATGAACGAATACCCCCCGTCGGTGCGCACGTCATCGAGCACCTTTCGAATATTGTCGTAGATCGGCTGCAACAACTCGCCCTGTCGTGAATTCGCCTGCTCCTCGAGCTTCTGCGCACGATCCTGAAAATCCGCCTGCTTCTCGCGCAGCGTCTTCAGGCGAGTCTCTTTGGCGGACGGCGAGAGCGCCACCTCTTCCTTCTTGTACTGCTCATCCAACGCGGTCAACGAGTCCGACAACTTCGCGACCTGCGCACGCATGGTCTCCATTTCCTTCTGCAGCTGAAGCTGGGCCTCGGTGGCACCAGGCGCCGACGACAGCAGTGCCTGAGAATTGACGAACGCAAACTTCTGCGGAGCAGGCTGCGCCGAAGTGCGTGACGGGGCGCTGAGCAGCAGCGCGCACGCGCCGACAACAAGGGTATGACGCATCTGAAATCCTCTAGAAGAGCTGGCCGAGCCGGAAGTGAAACTGCCACCGCGGATCCGGCTTCGCGCGGAGGGTCACGGGGTCAATCGACGTGCGATCAAACCCGTATGCCATATCGAGCCCGAGTGGCCCGAGCGGCGTAATCGTAGAGACACCTACACCAGCCGAGCGGAACAGTCTCGTCGGGTTGATCTGACGTGCGGACGACCAATTGTTACCGGCATCCGTGAACGCGTTGAAGTAGAACATCTGATTGAACCGCAGACCCACTTCGCCCGTCACCGTCATGAACGCGTTGCCGAACGACGCAGGATCGGAGCGGAACTGGTCCGTGCCGGGGTTAAATCCGTTCGGGGTGATGGAAAACTCGGGGTAGCCGCGCAGCTGCTGACCGAATTGTACGCCACCCATCGAGAATTGCTGCTGGAAAAAGAAGGGGCCGGAGTTACCGAACAGCGCCCCGGATCGTGCGGTCAATCCCATCACCAGCTTGATCGGCTGGCCGCCTGTCTTCCCCCCGAACTGCGCGAGCGGAGCGTAAGCCCGATACTCGCTCGTGACGCGCTGGAAATCGACTGTACCGCCGAGCGGTCCACCGCTGAAGTCCATCGTCACCGATCGGAGCGTCCCGCCACTGGCAAACGGCATGTCGAAACGGGTATCGCTCGTATACTCCAATCCGATATTCGACCGAAAACAATTTCGCGAACAGCCGCCCTGCACCGTTCCCGACGCAAACGTTGACGATTCACCGTTATACGAGACGGCAAAGGTCGAGAACAACGACCAGGGCACTGGGATACCAAGCCGGAACTGTCCACCAGTCCGAATCTGTTGGCCAAGGTTGCCAACGACGAAGCGAGACTGTGTGCGATACGCGCTGAGCGTGCCGGATAGACGCGTGCCCTTGAGTGCGGGATCGGAATAGGTCGCGGTAAAGTCGTTGAAGAAGCGCCCATATTGCCAATTCAACTGCCCGCGCTTGCACAAGCCGAACAAATTGGGCTGCTCGACACCGATGAAGCCGCCGAAGCCCACACCGCCTTGCCCCACCGACGCGCCGAAATTGATGCTACCCGTGCGCTTCTCCTTGACGCGAAACACAATGTCGACGTCGCCCTCTTCGTTCACCGGCCGATAGTCGGGGAACGGCATGGGTGCTTCAAAGAAATTCAGGTTGCTGATGCTTTGATAGCTTCGCACCAACGTCTGTTGGCTGAACACGCCGCCCGGTACCAGAAAAATCTGACGCCGAATGCAGTCATCCGACGTGAAATCATTGCCGACGATCTCAATCCGATTCACGATCGCCGGATTTCGCTCGTCGACCTCCCAGCGCAGGTTCACTTCGGGCACGGAATCCGCGCCAATGTGACGCTCAACGACCGGATTGACGCGCGCATACAGATAGCCGAAATCGCGGTACTGCGCGTTGACCTTCTCGACCGCATCGTCCCACTTCTTCTGATCAAAGACGCCTTCGGGAGCCGACGCTTCGCGCTTGACCAACCCCATCACGCGCTGGGTCAGCGTGGGATCGTTGCCTTCGAACGGATACAGACGCTTCAGTTCGTCGGTGGAAAACCGACGATTGCCGGCGATCTCGAACGACCCGATGCGGTACCGCGGTCCTTCGTCGACCGTGATTTCCACCAGTCCCTTGCCGCGCTCGCGATCGACCAGCAGGGTGTCCTTGGAGATCCGCATGTCGACGAATCCGAGTCGCGAGTACAGCCCGGGAATGCGTTCGCCCAGATCGCCGACATACTTGTCATCGTTGTACTCGCCCTTCCGAAACCAAAAGAAACCCTCGGGGCGCGTCTTCATCGCCGCAACCACCGTCTTATCCTTGATCAGCGTATTCCCAAGGATGTCGATCCCCGAGACCGCCAGTCGTCGACCCTCATCCACCCGATAGGTAAGGCCAATGCGGCCATCCGGCATGGTCGTCGAATCGATGGTCACACGCGCCAGATAATAGCCGGCGCTCTGATACAACGAATCGATGCGCGCCCTGGCGAGCGCCACCTGCAGCGGATCGATCGGACGACCAATCAGCAGTTCCACCTTGTCGCGGACCGAACGCGGCGAAACGTTCTTGGGTCCCGTGACCTGAAGGTCACCGAGCACGACGCGCTCACGGACCGCAACCACCACCAGGGCCTTCCCCGCCAACGATTCGATGTCACACTGCACATCCACCGTATCGAACTCGTTCATCGCGTAGAGTGCCTTGATGGCACGCTGGATAGACGGGAAATTGAGCGGGCTACCTACGGCGAGCGCCGCCTCCGTGCGAATTCGCTGATCAGCGATGCGACTGTTGCCGCGGATCGCGATCGAATCCGGAGTAGCGCAACGGCCCGCATCGTCCTGCGCTGCGGCAGGACGAGCCACAACAAGGGTCGCAAGGACCGCGACTGCGAAGGTCCGGAGAGCCATAAGGGCCGTCCCGTGGAGGTAGCTGTTGAGCATAGCCTTGAAATATACACCAAAAACGTAGCGGCCGGACCCAGAGTGGGTCCGGCCGCTGAAGATCGCCTTCGTCGCCCCTCAGGGAGTGGGTGACAGGACGCGGAACTCCAGCTTGTCTTTCTCGGTCGATGACACCGCGACCTCGATCTCATCGCCCTTCGAAAACTCAGCAGTCAGGATCTTCTCCGACAGCGGATCCTCGATGTACCGCTGGATGGCCCTCTTGAGCGGACGCGCACCGAAATGCTCGTCATGCCCATGGTCCACGAGGAACGCAACAGCAGCATCCGTCAGCTTGATCGTCAACTCCTCCTCGGCGAGCCGCTTCTGCACATCCGCGAAAACGATGGTCACGATCTTCGCAATATGCTCCTTCCCGAGCGGATGGAACACGATCACATCGTCGAGGCGGTTCAGGAACTCGGGGTTGAACACCCGCCCCATTTCTTCCTTGACCTTCTCTGAAATGCGCTCAAAGTCGCCCCGTGAATCGGACGCCCCGAAGCCCAGCGATTTCCCCTTGGTGATATCCTTGGCGCCCACGTTGGACGTCATGATGACCACCGTGTTCTTGAAATCGATGACCCGTCCATAGTTGTCCGTGAGATGGCCCTCATCCAACACCTGAAGCAGGATATTGAACACATCAGGGTGGGCCTTCTCGATCTCATCGAGCAGCACCACACTGTAGGGCTTCCGCCGAACCGCCTTCGTCAGGGTCCCCGAATCTTCATAGCCCACGTACCCCGGCGGCGCGCCGATGAGCCGTGACACGGAGAATTTCTCCATGTACTCACTCATGTCCACGCGGATCAGCGCCGACGCGTCCGCGAACAGGAACTTGGCCAGCGAGCGGGCCAGCTCCGTTTTTCCTACACCCGTCGGTCCGGAGAAAATGAAGGATCCAATCGGACGTCGGGGATCCTTGAGGCCGGCACGGCTCCGCCGAATCGCCCGCGCTAACGCCTTGATCGCCTCATCCTGGCCAACCACGGACAGGTGCATCTCGTCCTCCATGCGCAGCAGGCGGGCGGTTTCGGCCTCCTGCAGTCGCATCACCGGAATACCCGTCCAGCGGCTGACGATAAACGCGATTTCCTCTTCACCGAGGGTGGGACGGTGTGACGCCCGCCGCTGCTCCCACTCCTCTTGCTTCTTGCGAATCTCACCCTGTACCTCACGCTCGTTGTCACGCAGCGAGGCAGCGCGTTCGAAATTCTGATCGCGTACGGCGGCTTCTTTTTCCACGTTGATGGCCTCAAGCTGCTCCTTGAGAGACGCCACCTCGGACGGCGGGACCTGCGCGGCCAGTCGCGCGCGCGCTCCCGCCTCATCGATGACGTCGATGGCCTTGTCTGGCAGAAACCGATCGGTGATGTACCGCTCGGAAAGCTTCGCCGCCGCCACCAACGTCTCATCAGGGATGTTCACGCGATGATGGTCCTCGTACTTCTTGCGCAGTCCCTGCAGGATCTGGACGGTCTCGTCAATCGACGGCGGCTCGACAACAACTGTTTGGAAGCGACGTTCGAGTGCGCCGTCTTTTTCGATGTACTTCCGATATTCGTTCAGCGTTGAGGCTCCCACGCACTGCAGCTCGCCGCGGGCCAACGCGGGCTTCAGCATGTTGCTGGCATCGATGGCGCCTTCCGCAGCACCCGCGCCGACCAGCGTGTGCAACTCGTCGATGAACAGAATCACTTGCTTGTTCTGAGCAATCTCGTTCATGACCGCCTTGAGCCGCTCCTCGAACTGTCCGCGATACTTGGTGCCCGCGATAACGGCGGCCATATCGAGTGACAGCACGCGATTGTCCCGCAACGAATCCGGGCAATCGCCGTTCGCGATAAGCTGGGCCAGCCCTTCGACGATCGCGGTCTTACCCACGCCGGGTTCGCCGATCAAGACCGGATTGTTCTTCTTTCGACGAGTCAGCACTTCCATGACCCGCTCGATCTCTTTCGCCCGCCCGATCGTCGGGTCCAACTGCCCTTCGGACGCCAGTTGCGTCAGGTCGCGACAGAAGTGGTCGAGCGCGGGCGTTTTGGATTTCTTATCGCCTTTGGCCGAGGCGGCCGTCGGCGGCGGGGTCCCGGGTTTCTCAGACGAGACCGGCGGCTGATCGGTCGTCGGACTATCAGTGCCCAGCAGCCGAAGCGTCTCGGCCCGAGCCGCATCAAGGTTGACCCCCGCGTCGGTGAGCACCTGCGCCGCAATCCCCTTCTCCTCGCGCAGGAGCCCGAGCAGGAGGTGCTCCGTGCCGACATAGCTGTGACTCAAGTCACGGGCCTCAGCCATCGCAAGCTCCAAGACCTTCTTGGCGCGCGACGTGTACGGCAGATCGGGACCAGTGGCTTGCGCCGCCTTGCCCTTCTTGACCGTCTCTTCGATCTTCTGCGTCACGTCGTCAAGGTCCACATTGAGACTTTGCAGCACCGATGCGGCAACGCCTTCGCCCTCACGAATCAGACCGAGCAAGATGTGCTCCGTCCCGACGTATTCGTGGTGAAGCCGCGCCGCTTCTTCGCGTGCTATCGCGAGGACCTTCCGTACACGCTCAGTGAAGTTGTAGCCGTTCATCGTGCCCTCAGGGTCTGGTCAAAGCGGATCATTCGACGCCGCCTCCTTCGCTTACCAGCGCCTGACGCACGTATCGCGCGCGCGCCAAGTTCGCCTCCGTTTCGGACAACATCTTGCCCTCGAGATGAGCCAGATGCGCCGCCTGCGTAAAAATCAGGAGCTTGTTGAGTGTGTATACACTGAGGCCAGAGATCAGTTTCAGGCCGACCGCCAAACGGACCCCGCTCAGGTAGTTCATCGCCTCGTCAAACGTGAGACTGCGCGCGTAACGCAAGGTACCATACGCGCGCCACAACTTGTCTTCGATAATATAGCCAGCATCGCGCACCAGGACACGCCGCGCCTCTTCCTCGCGTTCGATAACGTGTCGCACGACGCGCACCAGCGAGTCCTGCAATTCCTCTTCCGAGCGTCCGAGCGTCGTTTGGTTCGACAGTTGGAAGAAATTGCCGACGACTTCGCTTCCCTCGCCGTACAGACCTCGATACGTCAATCCCAGCTGCTGAAGACCGGCGAGCACTTTTCCGATCTCCTTGGTGAGCACCAGCCCCGGCAAGTGGATTAACACCGATGCACGCAGCCCCGTGCCAACATTTGTCGGGCAGGCCGTCAAGAATCCAAACTCCCGGTGAAACGCGTACGGCACCTGCGCACCCAACTCACGATCCAACCGCATGGCTGCCTCGAATGCCTGCGGCACGGCAAAGCCGGAACGCAAACACTGGAGCCGCAGGTGGTCTTCCTCGTTCACCAGCATCCCGACGCTCTGGCCCAGAAACACCGCCGCCCCGCTCCTCAACGGATGTTGCTTGTCGAGGCCCGCCAGCTCCTTGCTGACCAAATGCCGCTCATGGAGCAGTTGTCGTTCCTGCGGTGCCAGTTCATCGAGCCGAACCAACATGCTCCCATCCAAGGACGGTACGGCGCCGAGGGCGTCACGGACCTGGGCGAGCATCCGCAGGCGCTCCCCTTCGCGGGCGCGTCCGGCAAAAGCGTAGCCGGAGACATTACGGGCTAATCGCACGCGGGTGGAGATGACCACATCCGCCGAGGGACCCGATGCGTCCAGCCACCCTACCCCGCCATCGGGCAGCAGCGACAGATCGAGGGGCGTCCGCCGCGCGCTCATTCGATCACCCGGAGGCGATCACGGAGCTCAGCCGCCAACTCAAACTGCTCTCCTTCGACGGCCCGCCGCAAACGATCGCGCAAATCATGCACCGAATCGGCCTTCTCAACCACGTGCGCCACGGGCGCATGGTACGCCAGTCCCACGTGCTTGGAGTTGCCGTGGAGACGACGCAGCAGCTCGCGGAGGCTGTGCTCCATAGCATCGTAGCAATGGGGGCAGCCAAGCCGCCCGGTCGCACGAAAGTCGCGCGCGGTTGCTCCGCAGAAGGTGCAGGACGCCGCGTCCTCGGGCGAGGACGCGGCGTGTTGCTGGACGGCCTGCAGGAGGTCACCCAGTGGATGCTCCGGCGCGGCCAGGGTCGTCGCAACACCTTGCTCCGCGGCGCACTTCTCGCAGAGATCCAACTTGGTGACCGCGTTCTCGACGATGCGCGTGAGCTGCACCACCGCGTCGCGCTCCTTGCAAGAGTCGCAAAGCATCAGGCCTCCGAATGCCGTTCTACTGCATCAACCAACTTTCCCCCTTCCAACAGTAACGTGCGGTGAGCGCGCGCAGCCAGCGACGCATTATGTGTCACGACCACCAGCCCAAGGGACAGGTCACGCGCCAGCTCGGCGAATAGATCGTGAAGCCGCTCGGCGTTGTGCGCATCCAGATTGCCGCTTGGCTCATCGGCCAGCAACAGCCTCGGCTCGCCGGCAAGCGCCCGTGCCACAGCAGTCCGCTGTTGCTCGCCGCCGGACATGGCCGACGGTCGATGATGTCGACGTGCGGACAGCCCCACGCGCTCCAGCAGCTCCTCCGCACGGACACGAGCCGTACGGTCGTCGCGACCCGCGATGCGCAAAGGCATCATCACGTTCTCCACGGCTGAAAATTCGCGTAGCAGATGATGAAATTGAAAGACAAAACCCACGGTTCTGTTCCGGAGCGCGGCCAGCGCCTCGTCGTCGAGCACCGCGATCGGCTGGCCTGCCAGGGCAACGGACCCGGCGGACGGCTGTTCGAGCGCGCCGAGGATGTGGAGCAGCGTACTCTTGCCCGACCCACTGTAGCCCATCACAGCCACCATCTCGCCGCGCTGTACTGTGAGGGAAACGTCGTCGAGTACACGAATGATCCCGCCGTCGCCGCCCACGAAATCCTTCACCAAGCCCTCCGCCACGACCACCGGCGATTCACTCATGCCGTATCGCCTCGACCGGATACAACTTGGCCGCTTGAGACGCGGGATGCAGCGTCGCGAGTGCCGCAATCGCCAAACTTGCGCAGGCAATCAGGGCCACGTCGAGTGGATCGGTGTATACCGGCAGGTGATCGATGAAGTAAATCTTCGGGTCAAGGGCGATCAGGTGATACCGTTCCAGCAGCACGTTCACGGCCAACCCGAGTGCAAGCCCTCCCACTGTACCAACGGCGCCGATAATGAGCCCCTGCCACAGAAAGGTGCGCCGAATTGAGCGGCCCGGCAGACCCATCGCCCGCAGAATGCCAATCTCACGCGTTTTATCTGCGACAACCATCGTCAGCGTGCTCACAATATTGAACGCGGCAACCACCACGATCAACAACAGAATAAAACCCATGCCCAGCTTCTCGAGCTTGAGGGCCTGGAACAGGACCTGATTCTGGTCCTGCCAGTCCACAAAACGCACGGGTGCCTTCACCGAGTCGCGCATCGCCTCAGCGATCGCCGCCGCCTGCCACCGGTCCACAGTTTGCACCTCGATCCCGGTCACGTCGGAGCCAATGCCGGCAAATCGCTGCGCGACCTTGAGCTCCAGATACAGGTAAAGGTCATCGTATTCATACATCCCGGTCTCGAACACGCCGGAGACGACCACACTGTCAAAGCGTGGAATCAAGGCGCCGGTCGATGCATTCATCTCCGCGCCGCCCTGCCCAAGTAACACGACCGTGTCACCGGGAAATGCATTCAACTTTGCGGACAGTGATTTTCCAAGGACGGCTCCCGGAAGGGACACGCTGTCGCGGACAAAACGAAAATCGCCAAGAATGGCGTGCGTCCTGATGCTGGTCACATCGATAGCGTTCACGCCCTGCGCCTCCAGACCCACCACCTGCGCACCAGTCTGAAAACTCCCGCCCAGGTTGCGCACCAGGCCTTGCGTGGTCACAAAAGGCGCAGCCGCCACGACGCCCCTGAACGCGCTCAACTCGCGACGCACCGCAGGCCAGTCCGGCAGGCGCATGTCTTGCCCGTACGGTAGCGCGCGGAGATCGGGACTCCCAATCAGGATTTTATCGCGCAGATCGCGCTGCAACCCGTTCATCACGCCCATGATCACAATAAGCGCGGCCACGCCAAGCAGCACCCCACCGATCGCGATCACACTGATCAGCGAGAGCAATCGCGACCCACGACGGCTGCGCAAATAGCGCCACGCGATCGAGAGTTCCAAGGCGCGCATGGACATCGCCTACTCGGGGCGCATCGTGGGGAACAGGATCACGTCCCGAATGTTTGCGGTGTCGGTCAGGTACATGAACAGACGATCAATTCCGATCCCAACGCCGCCGGTCGGTGGCATGCCGTACTCCATGGCGCGGAGGTAATCCTCGTCAACGCCCGAGGCTTCGTCGTCACCGGCATCGCGAAGGCGCGCCTGCGCTTCGAATCGTTCACGCTGGTCGATCGGATCATTCAGTTCCGAAAACGCGTTGGCCAGTTCTTTGCCACGCGCGAACAACTCAAAACGCTCTGTCAGCCCCGGCACGCCGCGCTTGGGCTTCGCCAACGGCGACAGTTCAATGGGGTAGTCCACGACGAACGTCGGGACCTCGATCGTGGATTCCACCAGCGCCTGAAACATCTCATCGAGCATCTTCGGACGACTGAGCGTGGCCACCTTGTTGACGCCGATCCGCTCGGCCAACTGGCGGAGTGTTGCGTCATCCGCCGTCATCACGTTGGCGCCGGCCGCCTGCGTCAACGAATCCACCCACGAGATGCGCGGAAACGGTGGCGTCAGCACCGGCACCTTGTGCCCAACGCCAGGCACGTCGCGCAAGGCTGCCGCAGCGCCCACCAGCAACGATTCCACGCGCGACATCATCGTCGTGTAGTCCGCGAAGGCCTCGTAGAATTCCAGCATCGTGAACTCGGGATTGTGCGTCCGATCGATGCCTTCGTTGCGGAAGTCGTGACCGATCTCGTACACGCGCTCAAACCCGCCCACGATGAGACGTTTGAGATATAGCTCGTCGGCGATGCGCAAGTAGAGCGGCATGTCCAGCGTGTTGTGATGCGTAATGAACGGTCTCGCCGAGGCACCACCGTAGAGCGGCTGCAAGACCGGCGTTTCCACTTCGAGGTACCCCATGCCATCAAGCTGGGCGCGGATCGAACGCGTGAGCAGCGAGCGCGCACGAAACAGCGCCCGCACCTCTGGGTGCACGGCAAGATCGGCATAGCGCTGACGCGCCCGTTGCTCGGTGTCCGCAAACGCGGAGTACCGGACAACCTGACCGTCGACGATTTGCTCCTTGCCAAGCGGCAAGGGGCGCAACGCTTTCGAGAGGAGCTCGACGTGCGTGACGCGAACGGTGGCTTCGCCCGTCTTCGTACGCATCATAGGACCTGTCACGCCAACCCAATCGCCAAGATCGTAGGCGTCCAGCTGCGCGAACAGTGCCTCGCCAATTTCGTCCTTGCGGAAGTACAGCTGGATGCGGCCATCCATATCGGCCAAGTGGGCAAAGGCCGTCTTTCCCTGTGCTCGCCACGACACCAGTCTCCCGGCAACTCGCACCGGCGCCGCTTCGTCGTCGTCACCAAGCAACGCAATGGCTTCGCGCGCCGTATGCGAGCGGTCGTACGAATACGCGAAGGGCTCGATCCCATCAGCGCGGAGCCGCGCGAGCTTGTCGCGGCGGGCCTGCATCAGGAAATTGAGGTCCTCGCTCATTGTGGCAGCCCCTGCGCGTCCGGTGCAGTCTCCTGCTTCAGGTACGCGTGAATGAATGGATCGATGTCTCCATCCATGATGCGCTGCACATCGGCGATCTTCAGTTCCGTGCGGTGATCGTTGACCATGGTGTACGGTTGAAAGACGTAGCTCCGAATCTGGCTGCCAAACGACACATCCTGCTTGTTCGCGTCGAACGCCGCTTTGACGGCCGCCTGCTTGTCGGCCTCACGCTGATACAGTTTGTTCTTCAGCTGCTTCATCGCCGTCGCCTTGTTCTTGAACTGCGACCGTTCCGCTTGCGACGCGCACACGAGACCCGTTGGCAAGTGCGTGATCCGCACCGCCGACGACGTTTTGTTCACGTGCTGCCCACCGGCGCCAGAGGCACGATACACGTCGATGCGCAAATCCTCTTCGCGGATCTCGATGTTGATTTCTTCGTTCACGACCGGATATACAAACACTGAAGCGAAGCTGGTGTGCCGTCGTGCTTGTGAGTCATACGGAGAGATTCGCACCAGCCGGTGAACGCCAGACTCGGGCCGCAGAAAGCCGTACGCGTTCGTCCCCTTGATTTCCAGGACGGATCCCTTGATGCCTGCTTCCTCACCTTCGCTGCGATCGAGCATCTGCAATTCAAAGCCCTTCCGCTCGGCCCACCGCACGTACATGCGCTCGATCATTTCCGCCCAGTCCTGGGCTTCGGTACCACCGGCGCCTGCCGAGATTTCGACCTGCGCGTCGCGGAAGTCATCCCGGCCGCGCAAGAGCGACTTGAGCTCGAACGTGTCGAGATCGTCCGAAATCTTTTGGACTTCAAGGTCGAGCTCCTTATTCATCGCTCGATCGGGGTCCATGGCCAGCAATTCGTCGAGCTCACGCGCCGAGGCGCAGCGTGCCAGCAGGCTGTCGAACGGATCGACCCACCCCTTCAACTCCTTGACCTGCTGCACGATGTCGCGCGCGTGGTCCTGATCATTCCAGAACGCGCCATCGGACATTTCGTTCTCGTACGCGCTTAGCGTCGAGCGTTTGGATTCGAGGTCAAAGATACCTCCGCATGTCCGCAAGCCGATCTTCGGCTCCGGTCAGCACTTTCAGGCGTTCGCCGTCCTGCATGGCCCTTCCTCCACGTACGACACGAGCCGCCCACCAAAGCGGAGAGCGGCTCGAGAGATGGTCATCGCTCGATGTATACGGAAGCTAGCCACCCGAGCGGCGGGCATCTAGCGGCAAGACAGAACCGATTCAGGCCGGATGCTAGAACAGCTTACGACCGCCGCCCAGGATCTCATTGAGCGCTTCCTGAAAGTGCGGAGAGCTCTCCGCCGTTTCGCGTCCGACTTGTTCCAGGTACTCCTCGTAGCTCTTTTTGATGTCCTCGCGGAACAGCTGGCGCAGGGTGCCCTCGCGGAGCCCTTCTTCGCGCTTCTGCGGATGGTAGGCGACGAGATCAGACACCAGCGCGCGCGCGAGGCGACGCGCGCGCTGGCTCGGATCGGCGTTCAGGAACGGGTTCACCGACCGCCTCGGTGTTGCCGATGACGTTGTCGCTCCAACACCCAGTGCCGGAGTGCGAGATGCGACCGGCGCGGCGCCGAACGCCGGCGTGTGCCTCGGCGTGCTGGTGGGAAGCCGCGCTGGTTGTGGTGGGGAAAGCGGTGGAACGTCTGGCGCGCGTGGGCCCGACGCGTGCGGAGGCGCGTGCGGAGGCGCGTGCGGACCGGCCTCTGGTGCGACCGAAGCGCCGCCCGGCTCGACGACTACCCTGCCGTCGGGCACAGGAGCGGCCAACGGCGGTACGGCCACCGCTGGCGACGTGACCGGTGTGAGCGATGACGCCGCAGAGAACGGACGCGCTGGCGTTGGGCGCACCGGCGGCGAGCTGACGGCACCTTGTGATGATGGCGTGACGGAAATCGGCAGGGAGCCGCCGGCGATCGCGATCACCCCGCCACACACGGAACAGCGTGCGCGTACGCCCGTGGCTGGAACCTTGCTTGGATCAACGCGAAAGACTGAACGGCACTCGGGGCACGACACGGTCATGGCGTCTGCCCTCCAGTGCGTAGTCCCGCCTGCTGGCGCACGAGGTCTGCCACCAGGACGCTCGACGACGGTGTCGCCGACGTCTCACGCCGCTGATCCACGGTCCAAACAGAACCGGATAACGTTTTTGCGTAGCTCTTCATTTCCGTTGCCAACTCGCTGACCTCGACCGCGCGCGTAAAGCGGCGGCGCTGATTGGTGACGACTCCGACGGAGAGGGTCATCAGCGGCACTTTGTGCAGCTGCCCTCGGCGGTCCTTCCCGAAGTAATATCCCACAGTGCGGTCCTGCTCGGAATACTGGAGTGGAATCAACTCGTCAAATACCTGGATGACCGCGTCGCAGACCCGAGGCATCGCGAGCACTGGAATAGTATACAGGAAATCGTCGCCGCCGATGTGGCCAACAAATCCCTGGTCTCCGCAAAGCCCCTTCACCACGTCATGCAGGATTCGCGCGAGCAGCTGGATGACGCGATCGCCGCAATGATAGCCATAGCGGTCGTTGAACTCCTTGAAATGATCAAGATCAGCGTAGCAGGCGGCGAAGGGAGCTCCCGACTTGACCCGCCGATCCAGATCTGCTGCGATCTCTCTTGTGCCAGGCAGTCGGGTTGACGGATGCACGTCGGTGTCACGGTCACTGCGTCGAAGCATGGACGCGAGCCGGGCCAACGCCTCCTCGTCGTCAACTTCGGCGCGGAGGACCTCGTCGGCACCAGCGTCGAACGCGTCGGTAAAACGATTCCCGGGCACGACAACCACGACGGGCACGATCGCGGTATACGCATCCCCCTTCAGACGACGGCAGGCGGCAATGACGGACGTCTGCCATGCATCACTCCCCCGCGCGTCGAGAACGACTGCCCGGGGCCGGGCGCGGAGCACGATCGAGACCGCTTCCGCTGGGCTCTCCACCGAACAGTGGACCGCCGATGCGTCGGCCAGCCATGCCGCGAGCCACGTCGGAATGGCCTGACCATTGGTCAGAAACACCGACGTCTGCTCGGAAAGTGCGGAATCGGTCATCAAGGCAGGTCGAGTGCGTCGCCGTCGTGGCCCGCACGTGACCGTCGTGGCCGCGCGCGTGGGATCTCCAGAGGTGACGATTGGCGGTCGGCTTTCGCCACGCTCGGTGGTCCGCAGACGGAGCCTAACGGGGCTGCGAGACCGGGAGCCTAGGGGGCGGAAGGGACCAGCCGCAGCGCCATCGACAGTCGAGGCAGATCCACCGCGCCGCGGGGCATCTCCACGCGGCTTTCAATACCGTCCACCCGCAGGCCTCCTACCCGCACGCCGCCGAACCGCCGGACCCGTACGGTCACGTACGCATCGATCAAACTGACGAGATGATTTGTCGCGACAACGCCCGCGAAATTCACCGCGCGCTGATAGCGCCGGTTCGCCGACGAGATCGTCTGCCGGTACACGTCCTGCTGAAGCTGCGCATCGCGCCAACTCCATCGGTACTCGTCGGTGACGGCACGGTCGGTGTAGAACGTCAGCGCACGCTGGTACGCAGCGCTGGTTTGCGGCGGCGTGGTGTTGGGGTCCTGCCAAAATGTTTCCCTGGCAAGCCGCCACCGCGTCCCATTGTAGGTGGCTTCATCGGTTTCAGGATCAACGGCGCCGCCGGGCGTTCGGTCGTAGACGCCGCTCGCGACGAACTTCTCCATCGATTCGTAGTAGTCCCAGGCGCCGGTCGGGCGCGCGAGCGAAAACGGTCGACGCGCCACGTCGGCGGCCAAGCTTCGGTATTCGTCTCTGTCTCGATTTCCGTCTCGCCGCGCGGCCAGTGCCTGTACCACGAGGTACAGCTCGGCGACTGCATATCCGACACTTCGTTGCTGCCCTAAGGCGAATTGCCCCGTTCCTGGGATGACGCCCGATGCCAACGGAGCCCACCAAGGGGCTTGCCCAGATCGCGGATCGAGTGCGACGCGCGAGTGGCGTTCACGCGTGTCGATACGGCGGGCTTCTCCGCTGGCCGCATGACGCAACCCGATCTGCATGACCGGCTGCGCCGACGCACGTCGCGGCATCATTGAGCTGATGCCGACGATCAGGGCGACCCACAAGACGGGTAATCGCCCCCGAACTGTTCGCCGGTCTGTTCGCCGGTCTGTTCGCACCCCGGTGAAAGACATCAGAAGCGCGCCCGCAGCGTGACGTAGGTAGGCGGCTCACCGAACTGTGACGACAAGCGATCAAATCGTCGCGCGAAGTCGAAGCCGAAAGCGTCACGTTGAAAACCCAAGCCGAGTGACGGGCCGCCGGCATCGCCGGCTTGCTTCTTGTACCCCACGCGAAAGAAATACTGGCCGCGGTAGCTCAGAGTCGAGCCCAGGCCGATGCCCGTCCCCGTGAGCGCCGGTGATCGGATGACATCGAGATTGACGTCCAAGGCGGCGTCGGATGCGGCGAGGGCACGCACCGGAATGCGGGCCGACGCGCCCATTTGCAGCAGCCGAGGCAGCGGGTCCGCTTGTGGTTGGTCTTTCACTTGCAACTTCGGGCCGAGATTCCGTACGGACGCGCCAAGCGAAACGGGCGATGATGTGGGCAGTGCGTATTGCAGGCCGAGATCAAGCGCGCTGGACGAACCCGGTGGCGCCGCCTGACCTCCACACGCGCCCGAGCAGTCGTTGAATGCCACCACAAGGAGCTTGTACGTCAGGCCGACACTCAGTCGGTCCCCGATCGGCGTCGCATACGACGCTGACAGTACGTATGAGCGATTGCGCAGCACACCGGTGGGGTTCCCGTTTCCGTCGGTGGCTTGCTGATCGCCGTAGTCAACGAAGTACCCAGCAACGCCCACAGTCCCAATCACACGAGACGGGATGACGACGGTCAGCATCTCGCTCTGTGCGAGGAAGGTCTGCGAGTGGTGGAAGGCGATCTCTTTCGACGTCATCCGCGCAAGCGCAGCGGGATTCCACCACAATCCCTCGGCCGCGAGCGCAGTATCTGCGGTCACGGCCTCACCGAGCGCCGTGGCCTTGGCGCCAAACGGGACGAGCAAAAACAGCGCCGCGCTTTGCGCCCGGATTGCGGTCGTCGGGAGCGCCATTGCCACACACGCCAACGAACACCACGCGCGAACGCAACGCCCCCGAAGCAACCAACCGATCACTCCAATCACCCCTGACCGCTTGCGTCGCCATATCCCAGCCGCCGCACGGCGGCAGGATTCTTGCGCCAATTCGCGAGCACCTTGACCCAAAGATCCAGATACACCGGCTGCCCGACTAACCGCTCGATCTTCACACGAGCCGCTTTGCCAAGCTTCTTGATTTGTTGTCCGTTCGCTCCGATCACGATCGCCTTCTGACTGTCGCGTTCAACGTGTAAGACCGCACGAATGTAGATGGGCGAGGCATTCTCCCGATACTCGTCGATGACGCAGGCCAGTGCATGCGGCAATTCATCACCAAGCTGTTCGAGCGCCGTTTCCCGGACGAGTTCGGCGCAGAAGAAGCGAATCGGTTGCGTCGATAGCTCATCATCCGGATACAAATAGGGACTTTCGGGGAGAAAGTTCGTGATGGTCGTCACTAAGGTGTCGATTCCGGCACCACTCGTCGCCGAGATCAAGACAGCGTTGGCATAGTGAGTGAGCAGACGAGCACCCGCGTCAGGTGTGAGCAGATCGGACTTGTTCAGCGCAAGCACGATCCGCGCGCGCGGAGCCTTGTCCAGGCCCGCAGCTTCGTGGAACGACGGCGGTATCGTGGCGGTCGCGTCAACGACGTGGACCAGCACATCGGCATCGCGGACGGCGGCGAGCGCCGCGTGCTGCATCGCGGTGTGGAGCGTATCGCGCGGCTCGAGAAGTCCTGGCGTGTCGAGGATGACCATCTGCGTGTCCGCCTCGGTGCGAATGCCAACAACGCGGTGCCTGGTTGACTGCGCTTTCGGAGAGGTGATGGCGAGCTTTTCGCCAACGAGGCGATTGAGCAAGGTGGATTTGCCCGCGTTTGGGAATCCGGCAACGGTGACTATGCCAGCGCGCGTCATGGGCAAACCCGTGGTGAATCGGAAAGATGTCCCAGCGCCGCCGGCGGGTGCGCAGGCGGACGCGTTGGGGAGCAAGGTATAGACACGAAGAAGCCCCCGCCACTAGGTGACGGGGGCTTCAAAAGGTGCCGGCAACGGCCTACTCTCCCGCGATCTCTCGACCGGAGTACCATTGGCGCTGCTTGGCTTAACGACCGTGTTCGGGATGGGAACGGGTGTGGCCCAAGCGCTCTAGTTGCCAGCGATTTCCTTCGGAAATCGCTGGGTATGATCGGCATGCCGATCATACGTTCACGACAACGCGCCGCTTCCGCGTCGCTTTTGCCGTGTGCGATTTCCATTAATACAAACTGCAAAAGCTGATTGCAATCTGACAAACGGATGGGAGTGATCGTAGGGCATCGTCGCCTTTCGGGCGGCCGATGCATGACAGCGTATGCTTTGCGTAATTCTTAAGTGTTGCTTGTGCCCATGGAAAAACCATGGGGGAGTCAAGCCGCACGGGCGATTAGGACGGCTGCGCTCGGAACACCTCGCGGTGCTTCCACGTGCCGCCTATCGACGGAGTAGTCTCCTCCGGCCCTTCAGAGAGCTCAAGGCTCTAGGGAGAATTCATCTTGGGGGGCGCTTCCCACTTAGATGCTTTCAGCGGTTATCGCCACCGATCGTCGCTACCCGGCGTTGCAGCTGGCGCCACAGCCGGGACACGAGCGGATCGTCCGACTCGGTCCTCTCGTACTAAAGTCCGCTCCCCTCAATTCTCCAACGCCCACGACGGATACAGACCGAACTGTCTCACGACGTTCTGAACCCAGCTCATGTGCCACTTTAACCGGCGAACAGCCGGACCCTTGGGACCTTCTCCAGCCCCAGGATGTGACAAGCCGACATCGAGGTGCCAAACCGCGCCGTCGATGTGAACTCTCGGGCGCGATAAGCCTGTTATCCCCAGCGTACCTTTTATCCG
>JANOPS010000592.1:0-12113 GCA_031421995.1 Gemmatimonadaceae bacterium | reverse complement strand
CCGAAGCCCTGCTTGAGACGCAGCGCGGCGTGCGGCAGCATGAAGTCGGCGAACGGGTTTCCCCCGCGCGCCTCGATCGCCTCACACTGGGCCGCCACCATCGGTTCGGTGGGCACTCTGAACGGGAGCTTGGCAATCAGCAATCCCCGCAGGGCGTCGCCAGGGACATCGACGCCTTCCCAGAAGGTCGCCGTCCCCAGCAAGACGGCGCGGCCGCTGTCGCGAAAGCGTTGCAGCAGCTGATCGCGAGGTTCTTCACCGTGGACCAGCAACGGCCATCGGGCATCGTACCCGGCATCTCGCAGCTGCAAAGCCATTTCGCGCACGTCGCGATGACTGGTGAAGAGCGCAAACAACCCACCATCGCTGGCCACCATCAAGTCGCGCAGGTGCGCGCCCACCGCGTTGATGTGTCCGCGCGCGTCTTCGTTGGGTGCAGGGACGTCACTCGGGACCACCAGCAACGCCTGACGCGCGTACTCAAATGGCGACGGGAAAATGGCCGACGTGCGCTGCTTGGCGATGGTATCAAGCCCCAACCGTTGTTCGACAAACTCGAAGCCGCCGTCGGTGGACAGCGTCGCACTGGTGATCACGGCGCTCTCGACGCGGCCGAACAGATCGTCGCGCAACACCGGAGCGAGATCGAGCGGCACGCAGTGCAAGGCCAGATTGCGCTCCGGCCCCGGCTTGCCCGTGAGCTCCAGCCACCGCACGACCGGTTCGCCCTTGGGCGGTGTGCAGAGCGCGCGCTGGAGCGCATCACCCGCGTTGGCCAGTCGGCGCGTGACACCGCGCACCTCGCCCAGCAGTGGCGCCAGCTCTTCGCTCTTCTTTTCGTCGCTCTCCAGACGTTCGCGAATCAAGGTGAGCCCTTCACTGATCGCCGCGATCTCAATCAGCAAATCCGCGAGCGTGCTCTCCACCCCACCCAGCCACGCGGGATGCTGTGCGAAGCGTTCGGTAAAGCGAAAGACGCCGACGTTTTCTTCGGCCATCATCACGGTCAGCAATTCAAAGAGCAGTTGCGACCGGTCGCGTGCCGTGGCGGTGCTGGGCACCAGGCGTTCCTGGAGCAAATCCAGACTGGCGGTGCTGAGCAAATCGCCCCAGCCGCGCAGTCGCGCGTCGAGCGCGGGAAGCAGCCCTTTCCCGCGGCGCTCCAACCGCGCAAATAGGCGGGTCAGCGCGCGCCGGGTGACGGACGCACCAAGATGCGAGGCGGCGGCATCTTCCAGGTGGTGTCCCTCATCGATCACCAGTCGCTTGTATGCCGGCAGCACCGCTGCATCATCCCAATTCTGCGACACGCGACGCACCGCAACATCGGACAACAGCAGATGGTGATTCACCACCACCACATCCGCCGCCGCGGCTTCCTTCCTGGCCTTGAAGAGAAAACACTTGTCGTAGAACGAGCACTTGAGCCGACCACAGAGGTCTGGTTCGGCGGCAACTTCATCCCACGCCTCGCTGCGCGGCGCGGTAGTCAGATCGGCGAGTGAGCCATCCTGCGTTTTGGCGGCCCACTGCGCAATCATCTCCACATCCCCGGCCACGGCCTCATCAAACAGCGCCGCCCCCGCACCGCGCGCCTGTTCGAGTCGTTGCAGGCAGACATAGTTTCGCCAGCCCTTGAGCAACGCAAATCGCACAGGCTGATCACTGAGCGCGCGTTGCAAGAAGGGCAGATCCTTCGCCACCAACTGTTCCTGCAGCGTGATCGTATTCGTGGAGACGATCGTGCGTTCGCCATTGGCGGCGGCCCATCGCAGCGCGGGAATCAGGTAGCCCAGGGATTTGCCAATGCCCGTGCCGGCCTCCAGTAGCGCGACGCCGCCTTCGTTGAAGGTGCGCGTCACCGCCGCGGCCATTGCCCGCTGCGCCGGACGATCCTCGTACGAGCGACTGCCGTGCACGGCCCGCATGGCATCAGCGATGGCGCCGTAGGGGCCAAGCGTGACGTCAATCGCGTCGATATCAACCGACACCTTGGTGCCCGCGCGCGGCACTTCTGTCACCACGTAGACAAGCGATCCATCGTTGTCCGTGATCGCGAATCCCACACCATTGCCATGCACGCGCGCCGCCACGTCGAGATCGGCATCACTGGGCGTGAGCCCGCCCGACGGATGATTGTGCAGCAGCATCTCGCCGCGCTCGGCGACACCGGGCATCGCCAGCACGCTTCGCACATCACCGCGCGCCACGACGCGCGCTGCGATGATCATGCCTTCGTCATCGACCGAACACACGAAACAGACTTCGTTGCCGCCCGCCAATCGAATCGCCGTTCGCACCGCCGCCGAGGCTGCGCGTGACAGCCTCGCCTCGCCTGGTTCACTCACGTCTTACGCGGCTTCTTTTTCGCGGCGGGAAAGAGCACGTTGTTGAGGATCAGGCGATAGCCCGGCGAGTTGGGATGCAGCGACAAGTCGGTGGGCGCACTGCCAATCGCGTGCTGTGCATCTTCAGGGTCATGCCCGCCAAGAAAGGTCCACGACCCCTTGCCATAGTCGCCGTGAATGTACTTCACCCACGGTGCGCCGTCCTCCGACCCCAAGACGGTCACGCCGGGTTTGAGCACCGCCTTATTGAAGCTGGTGGTCACGCCGTAGAAATCGGAGATCACGGCGCGATGATCCTGCACCAGCATCGTGGCCACCGGATCAAGCTTGGCCGAAAAACCAAACAGCGAGAAGGATCCCAGCGGCTGACGCCGCGCGGGCACATTCACCTGATGCCCGTCGATGTCGCTGAGCGCGTTGATGTACGGAGACGGCTCAACGTGCGCGCCCGTGAACGCGAGGGCCCGCGCCCAAACCAGCTTCGCATCAGCGTCGGGAGCCGGCGGCGTCCCATCGGAGAAGGGACCTGCGATATCGACCGAGAAGGCAGATATCGCCAGATCGAGGGATTCGGTCGCGCCGCACATGGCGAACAAGAAACCCCCGCGGTCGATGAACCCGCGAATCCCTTCGGCTACCGCCTTCTTGAGCGCTGGCACGTTGTCAAATCCGAACTTCCGGGCCGTCATCATATCGCGATCGCGCTGCGCGACAAACCATGGCGCGTCACGGTACGCGAGATAGAGTTTGTTGAACTGGCCGGTGAAGTCTTCGTGATGCAAATGGACCCAATCGTATTTGGACAGGTCACCCTTCACCACGTCATCGTCCCACACCGACGTGAAGTCGATGCCGGCGTACTGCAGGGCAAGCGTGACGGCGTCGTCCCACGGTGGCTGATTGGCCGGACGGTAGATCGCGACTTTGGGCGCACGTTCTAGCACCACCGCATCCATGTTGCCACCGGCGATCTCGGCGCGCGCGCTGGCGACCGCGCCGTCGCTTAGCAGTTCGACACTGACGCCGTCCAGCGCCGCACGGCGACGGAGGTCGGGCGAATCGGGCAACAAGAACGACCCGCCGCGATAGTTGAGCAGCCACTCCACCTTCTGCGATGTCTTGAGCGCGAGGAACGTCACGCCGTACGCCTTCAGGTGATTGCGCTGCGCATCGTCCATCGGGATGAGCATGTTCTGCGCGGCCGCAGTGCGTGCGAACGCTCCGCACACGAGCCCCGCGAGCAGCAGTAGGTGTGGCACACGTCGCACGGTGTCCATTGGCGACCTGCGGCCAGCAGACAGGCGGTGCATTCTCGACATCGTCGCGCTCGTGGTCATGGCGTCTCGCGTTTCAACTGCTCCAGCTCGCGCCGTCCCTGTGGCAGCAGCGCACTATCAGGATAATCAATGATCAGCGATTCGTAGCGTGTTTGGGCGCCGGCCTTGTCGCCAGCGGCACGAAGGGCGCGGGCCGAGGCCAGCAAGGACTCCGGCGCCTCAGGACTCTTGGGGAACTCTTTCACGATGCGATCCCAGATCGCGAACGACCGTTTGGTGGCCGGCCGCGTGTACTCCAACCGCGCGGCGATCGACAACAGCGCCGGCGCGGCGTCGCCCACCGAATCTGCCAGCTGTGCGAATCGCTGCGCGGCGCCGATCGAATCACGCTTGGCGAGCAACAGAAAGGCGTTGCCCAGACCGGGCAAACGGTCAATGCGAATGCGCGACAGCAGGCCGAGCGCATCAACCAGCTCGGGTCGCTTGGTTTCGGCGCGCACGAGGCGCTTGCGCGCGGTCACCAAGTCTCCGTCGTACAACGCCATCCACCCCATGGTTTCGTCGTCGTTGACCAGATCACTGCCCTGCACCGCCTCGCGCGCCTTGTCCACGTCCCCACTGCGCAACCACGCGCCAACGAGCGATTGCGCGATGGCCGCGCGCGCTGTGGGATCGAGAAAGCGCATGTTGTCGTCCAATCGCTTCTGTGCTTCTTGTGGTCTCCCCAATTCGCCGAGTGCGGCGAGTTCGATTGGCAGCAGCGCGCGCACGCGCGTGGTCTGCAAATCGGGCTGTTTTGTTGGCGCAGTTCCTGACGGCGCTGTGGCGGATGGCGCTGCGGCGGATGGCGCCGCGGCGGATGGCGGCACGACGGCGCGTGGCGACCGTCGGACGATGTCCAGCGCGCCCGTCGCATCATTGGCTTTGAGCGCCGACTGCGCAGCGCGCGCCTGCGCTTCAAGGTCACCGCGCCGATCGAGAACGGCGAGCCATACGTCGCGCGCGACCGCCCACGCTTGCGCCAGCTCTGCGCGCTCGCCGAACTCGCGCCACGCTGCAGCAGTCGAGTCGTCCGCGCGCACCGAGGAGAGTGCCAACCACGCCCGTCGCGGCTCACCCCAAAACAGCTCCAGCGACGACAGGAGCCGTCGTGGCGGGAGCGCGACGGGTGGCGCGCTCAGTGCGGTGCGAATGGAGTCGCGGGTGGGCAGCGGAGCGCGGGCGAGCGCGAACTGGGCCGCCATTTCCAAGTAGGGTTGATCGATGAGTGCTTCGCGAAACGCGACCGCGGCACTATTCCATCGACCGAGTGCCACATGCAACTGTGCGACCTCGCCCGAGAGCGCGCCACCATTTCCCAGCAGTCGGCCCGCTTCGGTCAATACGGAATCCGCGGCTTGGGCGCGACCCGCAGCCATGAGCAACCGGGAGTACTCGCGAAACGGTGCGCCATCGGTGCCGGCGATGCGACGCCATGCGCCAAACGCTTGTCGTGCTTCGTCGTCCTTTCCCGCGCCAATCAGCGTGCGCAACTGCATGGCGCGCGCGACCGGGTCGGTGGGTCGCACCAAGAGCACACGCTGCACCATGGGCAAAATCGAATCACGGACGCCGCCTTCTGCCCACATGCGCTCCAGTCCCAAGAGCGCGATCGCCAGACGATCGCCATCGGGATTGACCTGCGTGAGAGCGCGATCGAGCACCTGCTTGTAGGCGATGGCTGCCCCTTTGGCGTCGCCTTTGTCTTCGGCGTCGAGGGCGCGACTCAGCGGGTCCGTGGTATCAGCGGCGGCCGCGGTTGCCGTGGACACACGCTGTGCACGCAGTTCGCCAGCGCCCAGAGCAAACGCGAGGGCGCTGCCGAGTACGGCCAACATCCATCGTGCATTGCGTCGAACGCGAACGTGCAGCCTCATGCGCAGAATGCGACGAGCGGTTTACGGCGGCGAGCCATTGAGTCGACGGAAGTATTCGACCACCAACCGACGCTCTTCTGCGCCCAATCCACGCAAATCGTTCCACGTTGGCGGCGCAAACTTATTGGCCGCCTTCCCCGACTGCGGTCCGTCCACACCGGTGCGACCAGGTGTCTGCGCACCACTCTTCGCTTCGCGCGGTCCTTGATCGTCGCGCTCGTCCTGCTCCAAAAAACGACCAGCATCAAGCAAGCGGCGATAGAGTTGCTGCTGTCGCGCCGCAACACTGGGATCAACGCCCGAGCGCTCAAGCTGCTGCGCGAGCATCTGCGCCTCTTTGGCCAGCGCATCCGTGCGTCCGGTTTGATCGGCGTCCGAGACGTCGTTCAGCGTTTTCGCGACGTCGCGCTGCTGTCGTGCCAACACGCGGGCCTGCTGTTTGGCCGCGTCGCCTTGCGCGCCGCCGGGCAACAAGTTGAGCCCCTGCATCTGCCCGTTCAGCGAGCCTTGCTGCTGCGCCAACTGTTTGAGCTGCTCCATCATCTCGGTGAAGCCAGACGCAGACTGTGCGTTGTTGACGCGTTCGCGATCGCGGACCAGCGAACTCAATGCCTGATTGAGCGCCTCACTGGCGTCCTTCATGGCATTCTGCGCTTGCTCGTTGCCGCCGGGCTGGCCCGCCTGCCCCATTTGTTGCGTCGCCTGCGACACGCGTCGTTGCGCATCGGCCATCGCCTTTTGCGAACGCTGCGACAACAACGACGACGATCGACCGGCTTGCTCCAGTCGCTCTGCGGCCTGCTGCACGCCCTGCTGCAAGGCGCCCTGCTCACCTTGCATGGACTGTGCGTTGCCGCTCTGTCGCGCACGCTGCTCGAGATCTTGTTGCTGCCGCGCGAGCTGCATGGTTTCGTTGATCGACTTGTCGAGCTCCTGCGAGAGTTCGGTTTTCCAGGCATCGACCTGCGCTTCGCGGGCCGACGCCAGTTGCTGCGCCGCCTTGTCCATCGCTTCGCCAGCGCGGCGCGCATTGTCTCCCGCGCCCTGTTGCCCCTGTTGCCCCTGTTGACCTTGCTGGCCTTGCTGGCCTTGCTGGCCTTGCTGGCCTTGCTGCCCTTGTTGACCTTGTTGCCCTTGTTGACCTTGCTGCGGTTGCCCTTGCTGACCTTGCTGGCCGCCCCCTTGGGGGCCTTGCGACTGTGCGCCGGGCTTCCGCTCACCGCTGTTGCCGGACTGTCCGGGGGTACCCGCGGCGTTCTTTTCCTCGCCGGGTTTGCCCGCCGCCTGCATCGTCTTGTCCTTTTCGTCCTTCAGCGCTTGCGCAGCCTTCTCGGCGGCATTCGGTTCGGCACCTTGTCCCGAGGAGTCCTTGCCGGCTCCCGTCTTGCCCTGCCCCTGCTTGCCTGCGTTCTCAACCTTCTGTCCCTGCTCGGCCGCATTCTGTAGCGCCTCGCGCGCCGCGCGATCCATGGCGTCGGCCGCCTGATCCACGAGTGGCTGCGCGGCGCGCGTGCGATTCGCGCCCGGTTTCGCGTTCGCGTCATCGAGACGCTTTGCCAATTTGTCGACTTCTGCTTGCAGCGCGCGCGACCGGTCGGCGAGCGACTTGGCATCGTCGGGACTGGCTGCGTTCTTGTCACGCTGCTGGGCGCCCATCTGCTTTTGCGCTTGCGCCAGCTCCTTCGCTTCGTCGCGCAGCGTCCCCATCGCGCCTTCAAGGGCCGCGCGCTTGAGCATTTCGGCGCTCTTCTCAAGCTGTTGCCGCAGCTGCTGCTGTTGTTGCGCCAGCTGCTGCATGCTTTGTTGCGCCTCGGTCCCACTCAGGCGTTCGGTGCTCTTGTTGAGCGCCTCCAATTGCTTCTGCATCTCGGGCGTCATCGCGTCGCGCAGCATCTTCTGGATGTCGCGCATCCGGGTTGCCAGCGCGGTATCCAACGCGCCCGCACTCTTCAGTCGATTTTCGAGTTCCTTCGCGCTTTGGCGCAAGGAGTCGATCTTGGCGCTCATCTGCAGTTGCTCACGGGCCAGCTCGCGCGCTTTTTCGGCGGCTTGGAAACTCATCGAGCCTTTGCTGCCGTCGGTCTTGGCGCCACCAGGCTGTTCCTCGCCACGCCCGCCGTTCTTGAGATCGCGAGAACGCGCCGCGTCGGCCGTGTTCTGAGCCAATCGTTTTTCCTGTTGCGCCATTTGCATCGCGCGCGTGACCAGTGAGTCGGCCAGCGAGCGCGCCATGGCACGTTGTTCGCTGAGCGTAGGCACGCGCAGGATCACTTCGCTGCTTCGGGTCTGCTGTCGCCACGGGGAATCGTCGATGGCGATCGCGATGACGTGTACGCGATCGCCTGCGGCAAGATCGCGTCCATCCAGCACCACTGTTGCGCCGCCTTCGAAGTAGGGCGCGACGGGGTTCGCGACGTCGACGGTGACTGCGGGTTGGGGTACTGCGGGTTGGACTGATGAACTGCGGGTGGGGGTTGGACTGATTGACTGCGGGTTGGGGCTGGACTGATTGACTGCGGGTGGGGGTACTGCAGCCGGGGGAGTGGGGTCTTGCTTCGCGCGCTCTACCCAGATCCTCAGGGCGATGTTCGACAGGCCGTGGTCGTCACCGGCACGCACGAGGATAGGCACCACGCCGCTCGTCCCAATCGCCGAATCCGACTGCGGGGACGCGATAATTATTTCCGGTGCCTTGTCGGGCACCACCAGAAACGTGAGCGAATCCGGCAGCTCAGGCGTGAACGTCTCGCCGGTTACACTGGGCGCGCCGAGGGCACGCCACGTCCATGACCCGTCGTGATCCAGCAGGACTTCGCCCGCTACGGGTACGCCGTCGGTCGAACGCGCGGGCTGCGCGGCGCCATTGATCGCGGCGATCTTGATCGACGTCGCGTTGGCACCGTCGTCCTGTGTGTTCAGCGAGACATTCGTGACGCCACCGCGCAGCACGGCCGACACGCGGACGCGCGTGCCTCGCGGCACGCGAATCGGCGACACGGCGTCGAGTGTTTCGTTGGTGCGCCCAAGGTACGCCGGGTATTGCGCGAACAACGCGACGTCACCGATCCAGCCGCGTTCGTCGACGGCGACGGTGGCCTCAAGCGGCGCCGCGCGGCCGTCATTGGCGCGCAGCATGACCGGCGTCCGAATCGGGCCGAGTGCGAGGGTCGCAATTTCGGTGGTGGCGTCGACGGTCAGCGTCGTATCGCGACGTGCTTCACCGGCCGCCTGTTGTGAGACCGTAATGACGTGTCGGCCGACCGCGCGGATGCGCACCGTGAGCGGCATACCGCGGGGGACACTGGCCGGGAGTTTTTCGAAACCGAGCGCGGGCAACAGCGTCCCGCGAAACGCCCGAATCGGATGCACGATCGCGGAAAAGCCATTGTCATCACGCGTGGCGCTGAGCGAAACCAGCACGGCCCCCACCGCCGCCGCGCCGGCAGCGATCATGACGCTGCGCGCGAGCTGTTTTCCCAACTGCGGCGCCAACGTCGACGGCGACAAGCGACGACTGACGTCACGCGCTGCGTGATCGGCAAGGACACCGCCGCCCGCAACTTCCAACGCGCCGCGCAACGACCCCGCGCGCAGCGACTGCTCGCGCTCGATCGCGCCGGCAAGCGACGAGATCGTGAGCAAGTGTGCATTGCGCGCATGCACCCACCGCGCGAGCGCAGCGGCGATTGCTGCGGCACCGAGCCACATCGCCAGCGGCAGCAGCCGTGGCCACGAAAGCCATCGTCCGTCACCGAGCACCAAGGATCCGACGGCCGCCGCGATGGCCAGCACCGCAACCACCGCCAGCACCATCGTCGCCGTGGACCGCGAGCGTAACGCCGACTGTTCCACCGTGAGCCGTTCGGAGAGCGTCCCGACCACGCTCCCGGTTGCATGCGCCGCACCACGCGGCAACGCCGGTGACGTCATTGATTCACTCGGCTGGTGATGGCGTACGTGAACAGGTTGATGCCCATCTGGAGCGCTTGCTCATGCATGGCCGGCGGATCCGAGTAGGTGCCCACATCTTCCCATCCATTTCCGAGATCGGCGGAGTAGGTGTAGTACACGGCGAGTCGACCGCCGATGAAAATGCCGAAGCCCTGAGCCGGTTTGCCATCGTGCTCATGCACTTTGGGTGGTCCTTTCGGGAACGCGTAGACGATGCGGTAGATCGGGTGCGTGTAGGGCACCTCGACCAGCGGTCGGTCGGGGAAGACCCGCGCGAGTTCACGGCGGGCGCTTTCGTCCAATCCGTAGTTGTCATCGATATGCAGAAATCCGCCGCGCTTGAGGTATTCGCGCAGACGCGTGATTTCCGTCTCGGTGAACTTGATTTCGCCGTGCCCGGTAACGTGCAAGAAGGGAAAATCGAACAGCGAGGAGTCGGTGAGCTTGACGTGCGCTTCGACACGTTCGACCGGAAGCGCGGTGCGCTCCGCGATCGCTTTGAGCAGGTTTGGAATGCTGGACGGATTGGCATACCAGTCACCGCCGCCTTCGTATTGGAGACGCGCGATGGCGAGGCGCCCCGGCCCGCGATGGTCGGCCGCGGCCGGCGCGTGGACCGTGGGTGCAACCGCTGGCGCAGCCGCTGGCGCAGCCGCCAGCGCCGTGGCGGCCAGTGCAGCGTACACGAGCGACAAACGCAAACGCTGCAGGGTGGACCCCATCATGTGTCGTGGGCGAGACGGTAAGCGAGGTTGCGGCTGGCGCCGTGGGCATCAACGAGCTGCTGTACAATATCGCGAGAGGACGCGCCTTGAGCACGCAATGCTGTCACCACGTGGCGCAGGTCGTCTTCGGAAGGCGGCGCGGCCACCGGAGCCCCCTCGAGGACGAGCACGATTTCTCCGCGGGGCGGTGCCCCTTCGTAGTACGCGGCGACCTCAAGGAGCGTTCCCCGTGTGAACTCCTCGTAATGCTTGGTGAGCTCACGGGCGACCGCAACCGTTCTGGGACCAGACGCCACCTTGGCCAAGTCATGCAATGTCTCCACCAGCCGATTGGCGCTCTCGAAGAGCACGACAGCGTGCGGCAACCGGAGTGCCATCGCGATCTGCTCGCGTCGCTCTCCGCCCTTGCGCGGCAGGAAGCCCAGGATGGTGCACGGATGCGGCACGACGCCGGATCCCACCAGTGCCGCGAGTGTGGCCGACGCGCCTGGGATAGGGACCACCCGCACGCCGGCGTCGATGGCGGCGCGTACGAGGCGGGCGCCCGGATCGGACACGAGCGGCGTGCCGGCATCGGACACCAGGGCGAGCGCTTCGCCCGCTTTCAGCCGTTCGACGAGGCGCGGCGTGGCCTGGGCCTCGTTGTGTTCGTGCAGGGCCAGCGTAGGGGTGTGGATGCCATAGCGCTGCAACAGCATGCGCGCGTGCCGCGTGTCCTCGCAGCAAATCGCCGAAACGCCCTGCAGGACCGCGAGGGCGCGGATGGAGATATCGCTCAGATTCCCAATCGGGGTACTAACGATGTGCAATGCGCCGGGAGTGGCGGCGTCCGGCAACAGTGCCGCCGCCCGATCCGCCAGCTCAACCGTTGGCTGGGTCGACGAATCGGGGGCGTCACTCTCCTGAATCAGGCATGCTCCTTGAACTTTGCTTCGAGCGCCGGGCGGGCCACCGCGCCAACGACCTGATCGACCAGCTTGCCGTCCTTGAAGAACAGGATGGTCGGGATCGACCGCACGTTGAAGCGAGCAGCCGTCTTCTGATTGTTATCGACATCGAGCTTGGCGACGCGCACTTTGCCCGCGTAGTCGACTGCCAGCTGCTCAACCATCGGCGCGATCATGCGGCAGGGCGCGCACCACGTGGCCCAGAAATCCACCACGGCGAGGCCCGCATGGCCTTCGATCTCCGTCGCAAACGTATCGTCCAGCACTTCCATCGCGTTCGCCATCATGTGCTCCGTGGCGCGAGAATCTCACGGACTCGTTCGCGCCCATCGTCAGGATTAAGTTTGAGGTCCGACTCACGCCGTTACGACATGACCGACCTTATATGACCGACCCTCTTCCCCACGCCAAGCCCCGACGTGGTACCCGCATCGCCCACATTGGTATCGCCGTGCAGGCGCTCGACGCGGTGCTGCCCTTCTACCGCGATGTCCTCGGCATGCCCGAAGTCCCGTTTGACGACGCCGATGGCGCCGCGATCGCGGGCGTAGAAGCTGGAGAATCGCTGGTCGAACTGCTCGCGGCCAAGTCGGACGACTCGCCCATCGGGAAATTCGTGGCCAAACGAGGCCCCGGCATCCATCACGTCTGTTTCGCCGTGGACGACCTCGAGGAAACGCTTGCGCGCTGCCGAGCGGCCGGATTGCGGCTGATCGACGAGACTCCGAGAATCGGTGCCGAAGGCAAACGCATCGCCTTCCTGCATCCGAGTGCGACGGGCGGAGTGCTCATCGAGCTGTCAGAATATTAGCGACAGTGTCCAGCCCCGCGGGGCCCTGAGCCTTGAGCTTTGGGGAACAGCTTAGGGCTTGAGGCACATACAGGCGTGAGCTCTCAGCTCGCAGCCGTCAGGTGAGAGCGCCTGCTTGAGGGGCGTGCGCTGAGGTTC
>JANOPS010000591.1:0-4091 GCA_031421995.1 Gemmatimonadaceae bacterium | reverse complement strand
GAGGTACGCATTCCTTACGTGGATCGAGTTCGTCCTGTGCGTCATACCACTCACGTGCGCAGCGTTCGTGGCCATCTCATCTGGTCAACTCAAGACGTTCTTGGGCTTGTTTGTCTTGGTTGGCGGGGTGATTGGCAGCTTCATTCCTGGTGAACTGGCCATCTTGCTGGCGATTCCGATTGGTTTCGCTCCAGGAATGGCCGGTGGCTTTCTACTTCGCAGATTGCGGGGAATGGACTACGCGCTCGTCGGAGTCTGTATTGCTGAGTTTTCGCGAATCGCATTTGCCAATTCAGGCGTGTCCGCTCAGGGCCTCGGGTTCCAGTCGGCTAGCGCCTTGCGGCCGTCGGAGTTGGGTCTGGTGCTCATTGCGGCTGTTGTTTCGGTCATTGTCACCCGACAGTTCGCGGCGTCGGCAATGCGGCGTTCTCTTGATCTTGCGGACGTCTCCGAGGCATCAGCGGCGGGAAGCGGAGTTGATGTGGCTCGACTGAGGGTGCTGTCGGCCGGTCTGGCGGGTGCCCTCGCTGCCGTAGGCGGCGTTGTGCACATTCGCAGCGTTGGCATTGTCGAGCCTTCGGTACTGGGGTTCGAATTCGGGATCTTGGCGCTCGCGCCGGTACTCATCGCGGGTACGCGACAGTTTGCGGTGGTGGTCTTCGCGTCCATCGGCCTTGCGTGGATCACGAGGAGCCTTCAGTTGCCGAGCGATTGGCGAGGTGTTGGGGTTGGACTCTTGGTGATTCTCGCGACTCTGGTTCGCCCACGAATTACTCGCGCGCGTGATCGATAACTGACAGAGAAAAGCCTCAATCTGAGCGGCAGCGCTTTGTAGGTCTTTTCCTTCGCGAACTGGTTAGGCCGGTTCGTGACACACCCGTGCAAATCAAGAGAGACTCGGGCGGGTGGTACCGAGTAGAACGTGCTGATGGCGTCGTCGGCTACCTTCCGCCGCGCGAGGTGGCAATCCGGCGCTTCACATTGTGCAGCTGCCGCAACACCAGTGGAAAGTCGGCGGCGGTTTGCACCCACGACACCATCTGGTCGAGCACCTCAGGCGTCAGTCCTACGGGAGGCAGCTCCGCCGCCCGTGTCTGTCTCGCCACAACCGCCCCCGTCCGAAGACTTTATGACTCGTACACAGCATATCCGACTGGTCCAACAGCCAGCCTGATTAACCAGACCGATAGGGGCTCGGTTGCTATGGCCGCAAATGGAGCCCCAATGCTAGGCTACGTCAATCTCCACCAATTGACATCGGCCCCGGCGGCCACCCAAAATCCCCCACCTGTGGCCACCCCAAACTCCCCCATCTGACGTGAGGGTGTGAGCATCTAAATCGGGGTGCCACCCGCGGGACGTTACGCTATCTCCCTCACCTTGGTGTGGGAGACCTCGGTGGACACCCAAATCCGGCCACCAGTGGACACCTGAAAACCGGCCACCACGACGCGTGAGCTGAGGCGTTGACGGCAGTGCGCCCCGCAGGGGGTGTTCACGGCCATGAGCAATGTCTTGGACGAAACCAAACAGCAGCAGGTGATCGGGCTCGGGCGACTGGGCTGGTCGCTCCGGCGGATCGAGGCGGCGACCGGCGTGCGCCGCGAGACCATCAGTGGCTACCTCAAGGGCGCCGGCATCGCCGTGCGGCGACGCGGGGGCCGACGCGGGCAGTGGCCGCCGCCAAATCCGGCCACCACGGACATGGTGTCCACCGACCCGGTCGACGCGGCCGTGGCGCACGCGGTGCCCATCCTCCCAGGTCGGGCGCCGACGGCGAGCGTCTGCGAGCCGTACCGCGAACTGATCCTCGAGGCGATCCTCCGCGGACGGAACGCGACGGCGATCTGGCAGGACTTGGTCGACCAGCACGGCTTCGCCGGGCGCTATGCCAGCGTGCGGCGCTATGTGCGACGCGTGCGCGGGGACACGACGCCCGAGCCGTCGGGCATCATTGAGACGGTGGCCGGGGAAGAAGCGCAGGTCGACTACGGCGAAGGGCCAATGGTGCGCGATCCGACCAGCGGGAAATACCGCCGCACGCGCCTCTTCGTGATGACACTGGGCTTCTCGCGGAAATCGGTGCGGCTGCTGACGTGGCGCTCGAGTAGTCAGATCTGGGCCGAACTCCATGAACAGGCGTTTCGTCGGCTCGGCGGCACGGTCCGGGTGGTGGTGCTCGATAATCTGCGCGAAGGCGTGCTGCAGCCGGACGTGTACGATCCGGCCCTCAATCCGCTCTATCGCGATGTGCTCGCGCACTACGGCGTCGTCGCGCTGCCGTGTCGCGTGCGCGATCCGGATCGCAAGGGTAAAGTCGAATCCGGGATCGGCCACACGCAAAAGACGCCGCTCAAGGGCCTGCGCTTCGAGACGCTCGAGGCCGCGCAAGCGTACCTCGATCAGTGGGACACGCGCTGGGCGGACACGCGCATTCATGGCACCACCAAACGCCAGGTGAGTGCGATGTTTGCGGAGGAGCGCCCGCACTTGGGCGCGCTGCCGCTCGAACCCTTTCGCTACTATCGCTACGGGACGCGCAGCGTGCACCTCGACGGCTGTGTGGAAGTCGAGGCGTCGTACTATAGCGTCCCACCGGGGCGGATCAGTCAGCGCGTCGCGGTGCAGTGGAACGATCTGCACGTGCGCGTCCTCGATCCGCGGAGTGGGCAGCTCTTGCGCGAACATCTGCGCACCCGGCGCGGCCATCATCGCGTCGAGGACGCGGATCGCCCGGCGCGCACGCCAATCAAGACGCTCGCGCTCTTGGAGGTCGCCCGCCGGGCCGGCCCGTCTATCGGCGCCGTGTGCGACCACATCCACCGCACCGAGGGCGTGCTCGCGCCGCGGCGCATGCTGGGCGTGTTAGCGCTCGCGCGGAAGCATGGGCCCGCGCTCACCGAAGACGCCGCACACTTCGCGCTGGAAGCGGGCGCGCCCTCGTATCGCTTCCTCAAGCGCTACCTCGAACGCGTGAAAGTCCCCGCGGGCGCCCTCAAACAGATCGATCCCCTCATTCGTCAACTCACCCTCTACCGCGATCTCATCGATCGCCGAGCCGCCGCCTCATGAGGCCCGTATGAATCTCACCGAACTCGATCGCGCGCTCCGCACGCTCCGCCTCTCGGGCATGGCCGATGTGCTCGACGCGCGTCTCCGGCATGCGCAAGCCGAACGCCTCGCGCCCCTCGACCTGATCGCGATGCTCGTCAACGACGAACTGCAGCGTCGACAGGATCGCCTCCTTGAACGCCGCCGCGCCCAAGCGCGCTTCCGGGATCCGGGGCGCTCGCTCGATGCGTTTGACTTCAGCTTCAACAAGAGGATGAATCGCGCGCTCCTCTTCGAACTCGCGACCGGCCGCTTCATCACGCAGCGCGAAGACATTTTGCTGGTCGGCCCACCCGGGAGCGGCAAGAGCCACTTAGCGCAGGCACTAGGCCAGGCCGCGATTCAGCAGGGCCATCGCGTACTCTATCGCGAGGCGCACCTGCTGCTCGAAGAGCTCACCGACGCCACGCTTGATGGCACCCGGAAAGACGTCATGGCGGCGCTCAGCACCGTGCCGCTGCTGATCATCGATGATCTCGGCATGCGCAAGCTCCCGCCAACGGCCGCGGAAGATCTGCTCGAACTCATCATGCGGCGCTACGAACGCGCCTCCACCATCCTCACCTCCAATCGCCCGGTCGACGATTGGGGCAAGCTGCTCGGCGACACCGCGGCCGTGACCGCGCTGCTCGATCGACTGCTCCACCACGCGCACGTCCTCACTTGCGGTCCCCGCAGCTGGCGCACGAAACTTCAAACGGCCACCGACTCCCCGGTCGCCGCGTCCCGCTAACCCAGTCTCAGCTCGTCGGCGTGGTGGCCGGTTTTGCAGTGTCGATCAATGGCCGGATTTGAGGTGTCCACTGAGGGGAGAAAGGAGTGAACGTCTTGAAGGCGCATCTACGAATCACCATCACAACGCTGTTGGCGCGCGGCGCGTCGCAGCACGAAATCGCACAGCGCACGGGCGTGGATCGGAAAACCATTCGTCGGTACGCGCGCGCGGCGCAGGCAAATGCCCCCAGGGTGGCCACCGGCTC